>NZ_PKFQ01000001.1:4905797-5217340 GCF_002939475.1 Streptomyces cinnamoneus
TGACCTGGTAGCCCCACGAGCCGCCGAAGGGGTGCTCGGCGACCGGCATCAGCTCCACATGTGTGAAGCCCAGGTCCTTGACGTACGCGGGGAGCTGCTCGGCCAGCCGCCGGTAGCTCAGCCCCGGGCGCCAGGACGGCAGGTGGACCTCGTAGACCGAGAACGGTGCCTCGTGCACGGGCGGCTCCCCGCGCCGCGCCATCCACGCGTCGTCCCGCCACACGTGGTGCGAGGCCTCGACGATCGAGGCGTTGGCGGGCGGCACCTCCGTGCGCCGCGCCATCGGGTCCGCCCGCAGCGTGTGCGAGCCGTCGGGACGGGTGATCCGGTACTTGTACAGCGCCCCCTCGCCCACCCCCGGGAGGAACACCTCCCACACGCCCGTGCCGCCCAGCGAGCGCATCGGATGGGCGGTGCCGTCCCAGTAGTTGAAGTCGCCCACCACCTGCACGCCGCGGGCGTTCGGCGCCCACACCGTGAACCGGGTGCCCGGCACGCCCTCGTGCGTCATCGGCCGCGCGCCCAACGCCCGCCACAGCTCCTCGTGGCGGCCCTCGCCGATGAGGTGCAGGTCCAGGTCGCCCAGCGCGGGCAGGAAGCGGTAGGGGTCGTGGATCTCCAGCTCGGCGTCGTCGTAGGTGACCACCAGCCGGTAGTCGGCGGGGATCTCCGCCAGCGGCAGCACCCGGGCGAACAGCCCGTCGCCCTCGTCGTTCAGCTCCGCCCGCAGCCCCTTGGCGACGACCGCGACGGACCGGGCGAACGGGCGCAGCGCCCGGAACAGCACGCCGCCGGCCGCCTCGTGTGCCCCCAGCAGCGCGTGCGGGTCGTGGTGCGCCCCGGCCAGCAGCCGCGCCCGCGCGTCGTCGTCGAGCGGCTCGGCCCGGCGGGCCTCGCGGCGCACGGGCGCGAGGGGCGCGAGGGGCGTGAGGGGCTCCTCCGGGGCGGCCCCGTCCGTGGCCGCCCCGGGCCCGGCTCCGGGCCCGCCGGCCCCCTGGGCCGCCACGGCCCCCTCGGCCCTCTCGGCCGCTGGTCGCTCGGGCCGTACGGGTGGCTCGGGTGGCTCGTGGGGGCCAGGGCTGCCGGGCGACACCGCGCCGGTGGCCTCTGCCGCCTCGACATGCTCCGCCGTACCGCTGGCCTCCGTCATACCGGCAACCTCTGTCGTGATGCGGGCCTTCGCCCTGTCGCCGGCTTCCGCCGTACTGCCGGCCTCCGCCCTCTCGTCTGCTTCCGCCGTCCCGGCGACCTCTGGCGTACCCCCGGCCTCCGGTGTCCCCGCGGCCGGGGGAAGCGCACCCCCCGGACCCGGCGCCGACTCCCGCGCTGGGTCCGGCGCGTCGCGTCGCACGGGCTCCGGTACTGTCGCCGCCCGCGCGGGGCCGGGCTTCGGCTTGGGCTTCGCGCCGCGCCGGCCGGGCAGGAACGTGGCCGGGACGCCGTGGGGGTCGCGGGGCGGCGGCGGGGGACTGGTGGGCGGTCGTGCGGTCACGGGGTGGTCCTCCAGAGAACGTGCGGTGAGCGGTCGGCGATGCGGGTCATACGAGGTCCCCGTCCACGGGCCGTCGCCCCTCCTCCGTCGCGAGCCGGTGGATCGCGGCCATCGGGACGTGGAGCCAGTCCGGCCGGTTGCGGGCCTCGTAGAGCACTTCGTAGACGGCCTTGTCCGTCTCGTGGGCCCGCAGCAGCCGCGGGTCCTCGCGGGGGTCGTGGTGCGCCTCGGCGTAGCCCTCGCAGAAGGCGGCGCGGGCGGCGTCGGCCCAGCCCGTGCCGGTCGCGTGGCCGACCGCCGCCGCGTAGTCGAACGAGCGCAGCATGCCCGCGACGTCCCGGGCCACCGGCTGCGGGCGGCGCCGCTCGGCCAGCGGCCGGGCGGGCTCGCCCTCGAAGTCGATCAGGGACCACCGGCCGTCGGCGGCGGTGCGCAGCGTCTGGCCCAGGTGCAGGTCGCCGTGGACGCGCTGGGCGCGCCAGGTGCGGGCCGTGCCGGGGACGCAGAGGTCGTCGTACGCGCGGCGCAGGGCGGCCTGGTACGGGCGCAGCGCGGGGACGGCCTCGGCCGCGGCCTCCAGGCGCAGGGTCATGGCGGTGGCGAGGCGCTCCAGCCGGGCGCGGTCGAGCACGGCCGTGGGCAGGACCTCGGCCAGCGCCAGGTGGACCTCGGCGGTGGCGTGCCCGAGGGCGCGCGCGGAAGCGGTGAAGTCGGCCTGCACGGCGAGGGCGCCGAGCGCCAGCTGCCAGCCGTCGGCGGAGCCGGGCAGGAAGGGCTGGAGGACGCCGAGCGTCATGGGCTCGCCGCCCGGGCGGGCCGGCTGCGCCTCGAACCAGGCGGCCGGCGCGGGGACCCGTGAGCAGCCGGACTTCGCGAGTGCGCGCGGCAGTTCGAGATCGGGATTGACGCCGGGGCCGACCCGGCGGAAGAGCTTGAGGATATACGTTTCGCCGTAGACGACCGAGGAGTTGGACTGTTCGGCACCCAGCAGCCGGGGGGCCGCGTTCGCCGGAATGTCGATGTCCGGTTCGCGGCTGAAACGCAGCGGGCCGAGCCGTCCCGGCATCCGCAGCCGTTCCAGCAGCAGCGCGGCCAGCCGGGGGTCCGCGAGGCCCTCGTAGACGGTGCGGCCGCGCAGCGGACCGTCGGCCGGCCGGCCCACGAGCGCGGGGGCCAGTTGGGGCGGGAGCACGTCCTGGACGCCGAGGAGCAACTGGTAGCAGTCACCGGGGTCGCCCGCCTGCTGGGCGCGCAGCAGGAGGTGGAGCAGGCCCGGCGCCGTGCCGCCGTCGGGCGGCGGCAGCAGTTCGGTGGCGGCGACGAGGGTGAAGCCGGTGACGGGCCGGCCCTTGCCGGCGAACCAGCGCTGCCGTGGGAGCCACTCCAGGAGCAGGGGCGCGAGCGAGGTGAGCAGAGCGGAGCCGGCGCCGGCGCCGCCCGCGTCCGGCGGCCGCGCGGGGGCGGCCGAGGACAGCAGGGGGCCGGGGTCGGCCCCCCGGTGGGTCGTGGCCTGACGACGGGACGGTGCAGCGTCCGGCATGGCGTCGCGTCCTTTCCCCGGGGCACACGACAGTTTGGGAAAAGTGTCCCGGATTGCGGCTTTCGGCGGTGCGCGGTGCGGGACGTGTCGGGCGAGGATCGTCCGTACGGTCAGCGCCTGCGGCCCCGGTGTGCGATGTCGTGCGACTGCCGCAGACGGTCCTGCGGCCCGTGCTTCGTTGCGCAGTACGTGCAATCCGTGCGGGGGAGCGGGGCCGGGGAGGCCCCGCGGGCCCGGGCCCGCGAGGCGAGCGGGCCGGTGCCGGTCTTCGCTTGTGGCCGTGCGTAGTAGTACCGGTGCCCAGGGGACGGGCCGGAAAACCGCCCCGTGCGCGGCAGGCCCGGGCGGCCCGCGGCGCACGGGCGCCGCTCACTGGACGGGAACGGGAGCGGGGACGTTGCGGCGCAGCCGGAACCAGTAGAAGCCGTGGCCGGCCAGGGTCAGCAGATAGGGCAGCTCGCCGATGGCGGGGAAGCGGACGCCGCCGATCAGCTCGACCGGATGACGGCCGTTGAACGCCCGCAGGTCCAGCTCGGTCGGCTGTGCGAAGCGCGAGAAGTTGTTCACGCACAGGACGAGGTCGTCGCCTCCGTCCCGCGCCGGAGCCTCCCGCAGGAACGCCAGCACGGCGGGGTTGCTCGACGGCAGTTCGGTGTACGAGCCGAGGCCGAAGGCGGGGTTCTGCTTGCGGATCTCGATCATCCGGCGGGTCCAGTGCAGCAGCGAGGAGGGGCTGCTCATGGCCGCCTCCACGTTGGTGACCTGGTAGCCGTAGACCGGGTCCATGATGGTCGGCAGGTACAGCCGCCCGGGGTCGCAGGAGGAGAAGCCCGCGTTCCGGTCGGGTGTCCACTGCATGGGGGTGCGCACCGCGTCGCGGTCGCCGAGCCAGATGTTGTCGCCCATGCCGATCTCGTCGCCGTAGTAGAGGATCGGCGAGCCGGGCAGGGAGAGCAGCAGCGCGGTGAAGAGCTCGATCTGGTTGCGGTCGTTGTCGAGCAGGGGCGCGAGTCGCCGCCGGATGCCGATGTTGGCCCGCATCCGGGGGTCCTTGGCGTATTCGGCCCACATGTAGTCCCGCTCTTCGTCCGTCACCATCTCGAGCGTGAGCTCGTCGTGGTTGCGCAGGAAGACGCCCCACTGGCAGCGGGAGGGAATGGCCGGGGTCTTGGCGAGGATCTCCGAGACCGGGTAGCGCGACTCCCGGCGCACGGCCATGAAGATCCGGGGCATGACGGGGAAGTGGAACGCCATGTGGCATTCGTCGCCGCCCTTTTCGTAGTCGCCGAAGTAGTCGACGACGTCCTCGGGCCACTGGTTGGCCTCGGCGAGCAGCACCTTGTCCGGGTAGTGGGAGTCGATCTCCGCCCGGACCCGCTTGAGGAACTCGTGGCTGCGCGGCAGGTTCTCGCAGTTGGTGCCCTCTTCGGCGAACAGGTACGGCACGGCGTCCAGCCGGAATCCGTCGATGCCCAGGTCCAGCCAGAACCGCAGGGCCGCGAGGATCTCCTCCTGTACGGCCGGGTTCTCGTAGTTGAGGTCCGGCTGGTGGGAGAAGAAGCGGTGCCAGTAGTACTGCTTGCGCACCGGGTCGAAGGTCCAGTTCGAGGTCTCCGTGTCGACGAAGATGATGCGCGCGTCCTGGTACTGCTTGTCGTCGTCGGCCCAGACGTAGTAGTCGCCGTAGGGCCCGTCGGGGTCGGTGCGGGACTGCTGGAACCACTCGTGCTGGTCGCTCGTATGGTTCATGACAAAGTCGATGATGACGCGCATCCCGCGCGTGTGCGCAGCGTCCACGAACTCCACGAAATCCGCGAGGTCACCGAACTCCGGCAGCACCGAGGTGTAGTCGGAGACGTCATAGCCGCCGTCCCGCAGCGGGGACTGGAAGAACGGCGGCAGCCACAGGCAGTCGACGCCCAGCCACTGCAGATAGTCCAGCTTGGCCGTCAGTCCCTTGAGGTCGCCGATGCCGTCGCCGTCGCTGTCCTGGAAGGACCGTACGAGGACCTCGTAGAAGACGGCGCGCTTGAACCAGTCGGGATCCAGGTCCTTGGCGGGCGTGTCCTCGAAGGTGTCCTGGACGGGCTCATTGACGATCATGGTGTGGGTGACCCTCCGATCTGTGAGGACGGTCGCAGCGAGAACACGTGCGCGGGCGCGAGGGAACGGCCCGGCTCAAGGCGCACATAGTTGTCCCTGCCCCAGTGATAGGTCTCTCCGGTGAGCTCGTCGCGCACCGGGACGGACTCGTGCCAGCCGAGGCCGAGTGCCGGCATGTTCAACGAGACCGTCGCCTCCTGGGTGTGGTGGGGGTCGAGGTTCACGACCGTGAGGACGCACGAGGATCCCGAGCGTTTCGAATAGGCGATGACGGAGTCGTTGTCGGCGTCATGGAAACGCAGATTCCGCAGCCGGCGAAGGGCCGGCTGACGCCGCCTCAGCCTGTTGAGCACGGTGATCAGAGGTGCCAGGCTCCGGCCCTCGCGTTCCGCGGACTCCCAGTCCCGGGGCCGGAGTTGATACTTCTCCGAGTCCAGGTACTCCTCGCTGCCGGGACGCACCGGGGTGTTCTCGCACAGTTCATAACCCGCGTATACCCCCCAGGACGGAGACAACGTCGCGGCGAGCACGGCCCGTACCTCGAAGGCCGCCCGGCCGCCGTCCTGGAGATAGGCGTGCAGGATGTCGGGGGTGTTCACGAAGAGATTGGGACGCATGCAGGCGGCCGTCTCGCGCGAGAGCTCCGTCAGATACTCGGTGATCTCCTGCTTGGAGTTGCGCCAGGTGAAGTAGGTGTAGGACTGCTGGAACCCGATCGCGCCCAGCGTCCGCATCATCGCGGGCCGGGTGAACGCCTCGGCGAGGAACACCACGTCCGGATCCGTGCGGCCGATCTCGGCGATGACCCGCTCCCAGAACATCACGGGCTTGGTGTGCGGATTGTCGACCCGGAAGATCCGCACACCGTGGTCCATCCAGAAGCGCAGCACCCGCAGCGTCTCCGCCACGAGCCCGTCGAAGTCCGCGTCGAAGGCCAGGGGGTAGATGTCCTGGTACTTCTTCGGCGGGTTCTCGGCGTGGGCGATCGAGCCGTCGGCGCGGTGGTGGAACCACTCGGGGTGCTCGGCCACCCACGGGTGGTCGGGGGAGCACTGCAGGGCGAAGTCCAGTGCGACCTCCATGCGCAGCTCGCGGGCGCGGGCCACGAAGTGGTCGAAGTCGTCGAGCGTGCCGAGGTCGGGGTGGACGGCGTCGTGCCCGCCGTCGGCGGAGCCGATCGCCCAGGGGCTGCCGACGTCGAAGGATCCCGCGGTCAGCGCGTTGTTGGGCCCCTTGCGGTAGGCGGTGCCGATGGGATGGACGGGCGGGAGGTAGACCACGTCGAAGCCCATGGCCGCGACGCCCGGCAACCGCTGGGCCGCCGTGCGGAACGTCCCGCTGACGGGCCGCCGCCCCTCGCGCAGCCGCGCCCCCTCCGAGCGCGGGAACAGCTCGTACCAGGAGCCGTAGAGCGCCCGCTCGCGTTCGACGAGCACCGGCACCGGCCGGGAGCTGCTGACGAGCTCGCGCAGCGGATGGTCGGTCAGGGCGGCGGTGACCTCCGGGACGAGCGCCGCCTCCAGCCGGTCGTCGGGGTGCCGGGCGGTGTCGCGCAGCGCGTCGGCCGCGTCGAGCACGGCCTCGCGGCCGTCGCTCTTGGGCACCCCGGCGGCCGCCCGCTCGAACAGCCGGGCGCCCTCCTCCAGGACCAGCTCGGTGTCGATGCCCGCCGGGATCTTGATCCGCGCGTGCGCGCGCCAGGTGGCGACGGGGTCGCCCCAGGCCTCCACCGTGAAGGACCAGCGCCCCTCGGCGTCGGGCACGACCTCCGCGCCCCAGCGGTCGGTGCCGGGGGCCAGCTCCCGCATCGGGATCCAGGGGCCGGCCTGGCCGGACGGGCCGCGCAGCACCACGTTCGCGCCGACCGCGTCGTGGCCCTCGCGGAACACCGTGGCGGTGACCTCGAAGGCCTCGCCCACCACGGCCTTGACGGGCCTTCGGCCACAGTCGACGAGCGGGCCGAGGTCCAGGACGGGAATGCGACCGATCATGGGATCACCTGGAGATGCGACGGTACCGTGGACGGTTCTGGAGGCTTCCGTACTTTCTATCTGCTCCGCCGGCGGTCGGGAGGGTGCGGGCATGACTGCTCCTGTCCGCGTTCACTCGGGTGGGTGGGAGTCGGCACACCGGGGGAGCCTTCCCACCGGGTCCGCCCGGGCATGCCCGGAACGAATGAACTACTCGTGCGTAGGACCGGTGGCCCCGCCCGGGGAGGGCGGCTGTTCCTCCGTCACCCGTACGGAGTCTCCTCGCCGGGCGGATCTCGTGCAATGTGGCGAATGGGTGCCGTCAACGGCCGGACGGGTGACGGGGTGCTGGGCACCGCCTTCGAAGGTCGTAGCGGCTTCTGGCCTTTGACAGTGCTGTTGTACGCGCGGCGTAATTCTGCCTAGTACTTTCCGCCTATAGCGATGGCATCAGACGCTCTGCCCGCGCGGTCGCCGTCCGTCGCCGCGGCCGTCGCCAGCAGCCGCAGCGCCGCCTCGTCGGCGGAGCCCGCCTCGGCGCTGAAGGCCAGGACGCCCTGACCGCCGGTGTCCGGCAGCCGCAGCATCTCGAACGAGAGCTCCATCGCGCCCACCACCGGATGGTGGAAGCACTTGCTGCCCGAGGCGCAGCCGCGCACCGGATGCCGCGACCACAGCGCCGCGAACTCGGGACTCTTCATGGTCAGCTCGCCGACCAGCTCGGCGAGGCGCCGGTCGTCCGGATGCTCCCCGGCCGCCAGCCGCAGCGACGACGCCGCGCGCCGGGCCTCCGCCTCCCACCGGGGGTACAGCTCGCGGGCGTGCGGGTCCAGGAAGAACAGCCGCTGGAGGTTGGGCCGCTCCCCGGGCCGCTCCGGGCTCCCGGCGTCCAGATGGCCCGCCAGCAGCGCGTGCCCCAGGGGGTTCCAGCCGAGGACGTCGAAGCGGTGGTCGACGATCACGGCGGGCACCGCCAGGGCGGCGACGAGCTGCCGCACGCCCGGTGCCGCCGTCGCCGGCCGCACCGCCGGCAGCCGCCCGGCCCGCGCCGGGCGGGCCAGGTTGCGCAGGTGCGCGTGCTCGTCGCGGGTCAGGCGCAGCGCCCGCGCGAGGGCGTCCAGCACCTCGTCCGAGGCGTTGTGCGACTGACCCTGTTCGAGGCGGGTGTAGTACGCGACGCTGACGCCGGCCAGCTGGGCCAGCTCCTCGCGGCGCAGGCCGGGGACGCGGCGGGTGCGGCCGTAGGCGACGAGCCCGACGTCCTCGGGGCGGAGGGCGGCGCGCCGGGTGCGGAGGAAGTGGCCCAGATCGGCAGGGGTGTTCATGTGTACGGTCAACCACGGCGGAGGCGAGGATTCTTCCCCCGCCGGGCCCCCCGCCGAAACCGGCGGCCCCCGCGCCGGGACCCCTTCGGGGCCCGTCCCGTCCGGCAGACGGGCGCACTTGTCCGCTTGCGCCGCGTCGGCGGTGGGTGCACCGCTACCGTCGTGACCGTGAAGGCCATTCGTCGATTCAGCGTGCGTCCCGTCCTTCCGGAGCCCCTACGACCTCTTCAGGAGCTGGCGCGCAATCTGCGCTGGTCCTGGCATCCCGAGACCCGTGAGTTGTTCCAGTGCGTGGACCCCGAGGAGTGGCGGGCCGCCGGCGGCGACCCGCTGCGGCTGCTGGGGTCCGTCTCCGCCGGCCGGCTGGCCGCCCTGGCCGAGGACCGCCGCTTCCGGCGGCGGCTCGCGGCGGCCGCCGACGACCTGCAGGACTACCTGACCGGCCGCCGGTGGTACCAGGAACAGCCCGAGGGGCTGCCCGCCGCCGTCGCCTACTTCTCCCCCGAGTTCGGCATCACCGCGGCCCTTCCGCAGTACAGCGGGGGCCTGGGCATCCTCGCCGGCGACCACCTCAAGTCCGCCAGCGACCTCGGCGTGCCCCTCGTCGGCGTCGGGCTGCTCTACCGGCACGGATACTTCCGGCAGTCCCTCTCCCGCGAGGGCTGGCAGCAGGAGCACTACCCCCTGCTCGATCCCAACGAGCTGCCCCTGACCCTGCTCCGCGAGAGCGACGGCACACCCGTCGGCGTCACCCTCGCCCTGCCCGGCGGCCGCTCCCTGCGGGCGTACGTCTGGAAGGCCCAGGTGGGCCGGGTGCCCCTGCTGCTGCTCGACTCCGACGTCGAGGACAACGGCGCCGGCGAGCGCGACGTCACCGACCGGCTCTACGGCGGGGGCAGCGAGCACCGGCTGCTCCAGGAGATGCTGCTGGGCATCGGCGGCGTCCGGGCCGTCCGCGCCTACTGCCGGCTCACCGGCCATCCCGAGCCCGAGGTCTTCCACACCAACGAGGGCCACGCGGGTTTCCTCGGCCTTGAACGCATCCGCGAACTCGTCGAACAGGGGGCCGACTTCGACGCGGCCCTGGAGTGCGTCCGGGCCGGCGCCGTCTTCACCACCCACACCCCCGTGCCCGCCGGCATCGACCGCTTCGACGGGGCGCTGGTCGCCCGGCACTTCGGCGAGGGCGGCGAGCTGCCCGGCATCGACGTCGACCGCGTCCTGGCCCTCGGCCGCGAGGACTACCCCGGCGGCGAGCCCGGCCTGTTCAACATGGCCGTCATGGGGCTGCGGCTGGCCCAGCGCGCCAACGGCGTCTCCACCCTCCACGGGCAGGTCAGCCGGGAGATGTTCGCCGGGCTCTGGCCGGGCTTCGACGCCGAGGAGGTGCCCATCACCTCCGTCACCAACGGCGTCCACGCCCCCACCTGGGTGGCCCCCGAGGTCTTCCGGCTCGGCGCCCGGCAGATCGGCGCCGGGCGCACCGAGGACGCCCTGGCCGTCGGCGGCAAGCAGCGCTGGGACACCGTCGCCGACATCCCCGACGCCGACATCTGGGAGCTGCGCCGCACCCTGCGCGAGCAGCTGGTGGAGGAGGTGCGGGAGCGGCTGCGCGCCTCCTGGCGCGAGCGCGGGGCCGGCACCGCCGAGCTCGGCTGGATCGACGGGGTGCTCGACCCCGAGGTCCTCACCATCGGCTTCGCCCGGCGCGTCCCCTCGTACAAGCGCCTCACCCTGATGCTGCGCGACCGCGAGCGCCTCACCGAGCTGCTGCTGCACCCCGAGGGCCCCGTCCAGATCGTGGTGGCGGGCAAGGCCCACCCGGCGGACGACAGCGGCAAGCGGCTCGTGCAGGAGCTCGTGCGCTTCACCGACGACCCCCGGGTGCGCCACCGCATCGTCTTCCTCCCGGACTACGGCATGGCGATGGCCCAGAAGCTCTACCCCGGCTGTGACGTGTGGCTCAACAACCCCCTGCGGCCCCTGGAGGCCTGTGGCACCTCGGGGATGAAGGCCGCCCTCAACGGCTGCCTCAACCTCTCCGTCCTGGACGGCTGGTGGGACGAATGGTACGAGCCCGACTTCGGCTGGGCCATCCCCACGGCCGACGGCGCGGCCATGGACGAGGACCGCCGCGACGACCTGGAGGCGGCGGCGCTCTACGACCTGCTGGCGCAGCGCGTTGCGCCGCGCTTCTACGACCGGGGCACGGGCGGCCTGCCCGGCCGCTGGATCGAGATGGTGCGGCGGACCCTGACCACCCTGGGGCCCAAGGTGCTCGCGGGCCGCATGGTCCGTGAGTACGTCGAGCGGCTGTACGGCCCCGCCGCCGAGGCCCAGCGGGCCCTGGAGCCGCTGGCCGCGCGGGAGCTGGCCGCGTGGAAGGCCCGGGTGCGCGGGGCCTGGCACCAGGTGGCCGTCGACCACGTGGAGGCCGTCTCGGACGGGCCGCTGAACGGCACGGCCGAGCTGGGCTCGACGGTCTCGCTGCGGGTGAGCGTGCGGCTCGGCGAGCTGGACCCCTCCGACGTGGAGGTGCAGGCCGTCGCGGGCCGGGTGGACCACTCCGACCGGCTGACCCGCACGGTGGCCTTCCCGCTCAAGCCCACCGGCGCGCCCGGCCTCGACGGACGGCGGCTCTACGAGGGCCCGCTGACCCTCGACCGCACGGGCCCCTTCGGCTACACCGTGCGCATCCTGCCCTCCCACCGGCTGCTGGCCGGCGGCACGGAACTGGGTCTGGTCGCGACGCCGCCGGAGGCGACGGGCGAGGCCGCCGGGGTGCTGATGCGCTGACGGGCCGCCGCCGGCGCCCGCCGCGCACGTGAAGGGCGCCGTCCGGGGGAGGAGGACTCACCCCGGACGGCGCCCGGTCCACGGGTCGTCAGCCGGAGACCGGCTCACGGGAGCGGCTCAGAAGGAGAGCTTCCAGCTGTTGATCGTGCCGCTGTCGGCGGAGTAGAGGTCCTGGACCTTGAGCTTCCAGGTGCCGGTCGCGGACTCGGCGGAGGCGTCGACCGTGTACGACTCCTTGACGTCCTCGGCGGAGTCCCAGGAGTCGGAGTCCTTCAGCCGCCACGTCTTGCCGCTCGGGGCGACGAGGTCGATCTGGAGGTCACCGCGGTAGGTGTGGGTGATGTTCACGTCCACCTTGAGGGCCGAGGAACCGTTTCCGCTGCGGGTCACGACGACGGGCGAGGTGACGGCCGCGCCGGCGTCCGGGATCGCCACGGGGGTGGTGTTCTCGAAGACGCTGCCGCCGCCCGTGGTGTTCACGGTCCACTTGAAGGTGGCGGTGCCGGTCTTGCCCGAGGAGTCCTTGACCGTCACGGTCACGGTGCTGGTGCCGGTGGCGGTCGGGGTGCCGGAGATCAGGCCGGTCGAGGAGTTGATCGACAGGCCCGCGGGCAGGCCGGTGGCCGAGTACGTCAGGGAGCCGGTGGTGGAGCTGCTCGCCTTGATCTGGAGCGAGACCGCGGTGTTCACGATCGAGGTCTGGTCGCCGGGGCTGGTGACCGAGACGCCGGTGGAGGCACGGCTGCCGACGCCGATGCCCGCCCACGCGTTGGCCACGTTGTTGTACGTCTCGCTGCCCACGCCGAACAGCTCGCCGGCGGCCCACAGCGTCGCGTCACGGGCGCCCGCGTAGTTGGTGTTGGACTGCATGCGCTGGGACAGGGCCTTGAACCAGACCTTCGCGGCGTTGTCCCGGCCGATGCCGGTGACCGGGAGCCCGTCGGAGGTCGGGGAGTCGTACTTGACCCCGTTGATCTCCTTCTGTCCGCTGCCCTCGGAGGCCAGGTAGAACCAGTGGTTCGCCGGGCCCGAGGAGTAGTGCACGTCGATGCCGCCGAGGCCGGAGTACCAGGCGTCCTTGGACCGGCCGTCCTTGCTCGGCTTGTCCATGTAGCGCAGCGGGGTGCCGTTGCCGTTGATGTCGATCTTCTCGCCCACCAGGTAGTCGCCCAGGTCGGTGGGGTTGTTGGCCCAGAACTCCACCGCGGCCGCGAAGATGTCGGACGTCGCCTCGTTCAGGCCGCCGGACTCGCCGCTGTAGGTGAGGTTCGCGGTGGCCGAGGTGACGCCGTGCGTCATCTCGTGCGCGGCCACGTCGATGGACGTCAGCGGCTTGGCGTTGTTCGATCCGTCGCCGTAGGTCATGCAGAAGCAGTCGTCGGACCAGAAGGCGTTGACGTAGCTGTTGCCGTAGTGGACCCGGCTGTAGGCGCCCTTGCCGTCGCCCTTGATGCCCGTGCGCCCGTGCACGTTCTTGTAGTAGTCCCAGGTCAGCTGGGCACCGTAGTGGGCGTCCACGCCGGCCGTGGCCGGGTCGCTGTTGGTCCCGTTGCCCCAGACGTCGTCGGAGTCGGTGAAGAGCGTGCCGGTCCCGGAGGAGCCGTGGTTGAGGTTGTACGTCTTGTGGCCGCCGCGCGTCCCGTCGGTCATCGTGTACGACGGGGTCGTACCGATCGTGACCGTGCCGGAGTACTGGCTGTTGCCGGTGCCCTGCTTGACGCCCTGGAACTCGAAGAGCTTCTGACCGGTCTTCGCGTCCGTGATGACGTGCAGCTCGTTCGGGGTGCCGTCCTCCTGGAGGCCGCCGACCACGGTCTCGTAGGCCAGGACCGGCGTGCCCTGGGCGGCCCAGACGACCTTGCGGGGTGCCCGCTCGGCCTTGGTGGCCTGGGAGCCCTTGGCCTGAGCGGCCTTGACCGCGTCCCGCTCGGCGGTGGCCGCGGCGAAGGACGGGGCGCTCGTGGCGACGGCCAGCCGGGCCTTGTTCGCCTTGGCCACCGTCTTGACCTGGCCGCCCTTGGTGGCGTCGACCACGAGGTCGCCGCCGAGCACCGGCAGGCCCTCGTAGGTGCGCTCGTAGCGGGTGTGCACGGTGCCGTTGACGTCCTTGACGACGTCCTTGACGACGAGCTGCTCGCTCGTGCCGAGGCCGAGGGTCTTCGCGGTCTCCGCCTTGGTGGCGTTGGCCTCGCGGATCAGCTCCGCGCGCTGGGACGGGGAGAGCTTGGCGGGCATCGCGCCGGGGTCGGCCTTGGCGACGAGCGTGCCGGGGGCCGCCTTCGCGTCGTCCGTGCGGGCGGAGGCCGCGCCGGACTGCATTCCGACGGCTATCAGGGCGGTGACGGCGACGAGCGCGCCGCCGGCGACGGCGCGGTGATGGGGGGTGGGTCTCACGCTGACTCCTTCTGCGGTGGCCGCGATCAGGTGGGCGCGGCCGATGGGCGACCGGACGGGCCGAGGTGGGCCGTCCGGGCGGAACGCGGCAGAACACAGTGGAGAAAGGGGGGATACCTCGGTGGAGCTCCGCGGGGAGGTGGGGATGTGGGGGTGCCCCGCGCGCCAGTTGAGGTGAAGAGTGCCACCGCCGCCCAGCAGGTGTCAGGGGCGCGTCAACAAGTTGGCCGGAAACTGTCCGTTGCCCAAAGATCGCTGTCCGTATAACGGGCGCGCGGTCCGGGCCGCCGCGCCCGGCCCCCCGCAGGTCAGCCAACGTGCCCCCCGCCGTGGCCGGTTCGACCCCGTGGCGCGCGCCACCGCACGGCCCTCGGCCAATCCGGCGCCGGCGCCCGGGTGCGGCGTCAGACCGGGCCCGGCTCCTCGTCGTACCGCACCACCCGCCACAGCAGGACCGACCGCGCCCGCACCGAGATCCGGCTGCCCGCCTCCCGGCGCAGCCTCGGCGCGACGTGCTGTTCCTCCAGCGCGGTGTTCACGAGGAGGTCGTAGGACCGGGCCCACGGCGGACCCGGCAGGGTGAAGCGCAGGGGCCGCGGGCCCGCGTGCAGGACGGCGAGGAAGCTGTCGTCGGTCACCGGCGCGCCCTGCGGCCCGCGCTGGGGGATGTCCCGGCCGGAGAGGTACATGCCCAGGGCCGTGGTGGGCGCGTACCAGTCGGCCTCGGTCATCTCCGTGCCGCCCGGCGTGAACCAGGCCAGGTCCCGCAGGCCGTCCGCGCCGCGCGGCCGGCCGGAGAAGAACGAGCGGCTGCGCAGCACGGGGTGGGCGCGGCGCAGGGCGAGCAGCCGCGCGCACAGGTCGGCCAGCGCCCGCCAGCCGGGGTCCTCCAGGAGGGACCAGTCGACCCAGCCGGTCTCGTTGTCCTGGCAGTAGGCGTTGTTGTTGCCACCCTGGGTGCGGCCCATCTCGTCGCCCGCCACCAGCATGGGCACGCCCGTCGACAGCAGCAGCGTGGTCAGCAGGTTGCGGATCTGCCGCCGGCGCAGCGCCGTCACCCGCGGGTCGGGGGTCTCGCCCTCGACGCCGCAGTTCCACGAGCGGTTGTCGCCGGTGCCGTCGCGGTTGCCCTCGCCGTTGGCCTCGTTGTGCTTGCGCTCGTAGCTCACCAGGTCGCGGAGGGTGAAGCCGTCGTGCGCGGTGACGAAGTTGACGGAGGCGTAGGGGCGGCGGCCGCCCCAGGCGTAGAGATCGCTGGAGCCCGACAGGCGGTAGCCGAGGTCCCGTACGTCCGGCAGCGCGCCGCGCCAGAAGTCGCGCACGGCGTCGCGGTAGCGGTCGTTCCACTCCGTCCACAGGGGAGGGAAGGCGCCGACCTGGTAGCCGCCCGAGCCCACGTCCCAGGGCTCGGCTATCAGCTTCACCTGCCGCAGCACCGGGTCCTGGGCGATGACGGCGAGGAAGGGGGAGAGCATGTCGACGTCGTGCATGGAGCGCGCCAGCGCGGCCGCCAGGTCGAAGCGGAAGCCGTCGACACCCATCTCCGTCACCCAGTAGCGCAGCGAGTCGGTTATCAGCCGGAGGACGTTCGGCTGGACGACGTGCAGGGTGTTGCCGCATCCGGTGTAGTCGGCGTAGCGGCGGGGGTCGGCCTGGAGGCGGTAGTAGCGGCGGTTGTCGATGCCGCGCAGGGAGAGGGTCGGACCCAGCTCGCCGCTCTCGGCGGTGTGGTTGTAGACCACGTCGAGGATGACCTCGATGCCGGCCGCGTGCAGGGCCCGCACCATCCGCTTGAACTCCCCGACCTGCTCGCCGCGCGTCCCGCCGGAGGCGTAGGTGGCGTGCGGGGCGAAGTAGCCGATGGAGTTGTAGCCCCAGTAGTTGCGCAGGCCGCGGCGCAGCAGGTGGTCCTCGTGGGCGAACTGATGCACCGGCAGCAGCTCCACGGCGCTCACCCCCAGCCGGACCAGGTGTTCGACGGCGGCGGGGTGGCCGAGCCCGGCGTAGGTGCCGCGCAGGGGGGCGGGTACGCCGGGGTGGCGCATGGTGAAGCCGCGCACGTGCAGCTCGTAGATGACCGAGTCGGGCCAGGGCGTGGCCGGGCGGCGGTCGTCCGACCAGTCGTCGTCGTCGGCGACCACCACGCCCTTGGGCACGTGGGGAGCCGAGTCCCGCTCGTCGCGCACCGTGTCGGCGACGTGTTGCTGCGGCCAGTCGCGCACGTGTCCGTACACCGGGGCCGGCAGCGCGCCGCCGCCCCCGGGGCCCGTGAAGTCCCCGTCGACCGCCCGGGCGTAGGGGTCCAGCAGGAGTTTGGCGGGGTTCCAGCGGGCGCCCGTCCAGGGGTCCCAGCGGCCGTGGACGCGGTAGCCGTAGCGGCGGCCGGGCAGCACGCCGGGGACGAAGCCGTGCCATGTCTCGTGCGTCAACTCGGTCAGCAGGTGACGGCTTTCGCCGCCGTGCTCGTCGAAGAGGCACAGCTCCACGGCCTCCGCGCCGCCCGCCCACAGGGCGAAGTTCGTCCCCTCCACCCCCTCCGGGCCCCGCGGGCGGAACCGCGCCCCGAGCGGGTCGGGGCTGCCGGGCCACACGCCCGCCACGGGCCCCGGCGGCCCGGTGGTCCGGGACGTGCCGTTGACACCGGACGTCAGGGCGCCGGCGCCGGCCGCCGGGGACGGCGGCCGCGGCGCCGGGCCGGTCGTGAACTGGGCACCCTGCTCGGACCCTTGGTCGGCTGTGCTCGACACGTCTTCGCCTCCGGCGGCTCTCGGGTAGCGCGCCGGGCACCCGGCTTCCCGGGACCGGGTGTCTGGCGATTTCGTCCTTCCTCCCTTTCTTCCCAGATCCACGCATGCGCTCACACGTGTGATCGGGTGCAGCAAGCGAGTGCAGTCACGTTTCCCCGAGCCGCGCGCGTCGTTGGGCCCGGTGTGACGACACCTGCCCTCCAACGCGCGGCACGGGGACTGGCCCTGCTGGCGTCCCTGGCCATGCTCGCCGGGTGTGCCACCGTCGGCCCGCCGAAGACCGCCCTGACGGACGACGCCCGCCCGCCGGCCCAGCTGGTCCACGTGGTTCCGCACGACGGCGCCCGGAACGTCTCGGCGGCCGAGCGGTTCGAGGTGCGGGCCCCGCGGGGCCGGCTGGAGCGGGTGCGGGTCTCCGCCTTCCGCGATGGTATCCAGCTGACGGTCCCGGGACGCATCTCCGCCGACCGGCACCGCTGGCTTCCCGCCGACCGGGGGCACCTGAGGCTCGGGGCCCGCTACGCGGTGGACGTCGTCGCCGTGGACTCCTCGGGCCGGCGCACGGCCCGGCACAGCGGTTTCACCACGTATGTCCCGCAGCATCGTTTCATCGGATACTTCACCCCCGAGCCGCAGAGCGTCGTCGGCACGGGCATGATCGTTTCTTTCGGCTTCAGCCGCCCGATCACCGACCGTGCCGCCGTCGAGCGCGCCATCCGGGTCACCGCCCAGCCGCCCACCGAGGTCGCCGCCCACTGGTTCGGCCCCGCGCGCCTGGACTTCCGGCCGCGCACGTACTGGAAGCCGGGCACCGTCGTCACGCTCGACCTGAAGCTGCGGGACGTCCGGGGCGCCGAGGGCGTCTACGGCCTCCAGCAGAAGACCGTGCGGTTCGTGGTGGGCCGCCGCCAGTTCAGCACCGTCGACGCCGCCACGCACACCATGCGGGTCGTGCGGGACGGCAAGGCGCCGGTGACGCTGCCGGTCACGGCCGGCGGGCCGGGCAACGAGACGTACAACGGCAAGATGGTCATCAGCGAGAAGTTCGATATGACCCGGATGAACGGTGACACAGTCGGCTTCGGCGGCGAGTACGACATCTCGGACGTGCCGCATGCGATGCGACTGACCGCCACCGGGACGTTCCTGCACGGCAACTACTGGGCGCCGGCCGACGCCTTCGGCGCGACGAACACCAGTCACGGCTGCATCGGCCTGCGCGACACCCAGGGCGGCAGCCTCTCGAGCCCGGCCGGCTGGTTCTTCTCCGGCTCGCTCGTCGGCGACGTCGTGGAGGTCGTCCACTCCGGAGACCGGCAGGTCGCGCCGGACAACGGGCTGAGCGGCTGGAACATGTCGTGGCGGGACTGGCGGGCCGGTTCGGCGCTTGATTGAACGCCAGTTTGACCTGGCTGAAATCTGCCGCTTCACTTCGGTCACCGCCTTCACCTCAGGCGCATGGTTCGCACCACCGTTCCCCATTGGAACCGAACGGTGACATCCAGGAGCCGGCGCCGCCGGTGGCGTGTGGTTTTCTAACGACAAGCGCGTCTGCCGCGCTCAGGGGGCGCCGCGTGGCCGCGGGCCGTGCGAGGGGAGTCAAACCGTTGTGAACGTGCAGCCGATATCCATATCCGGGAGTCCGAGGCGGCGGCGCCACAGGGTGCTTCCGGCCCTCCTCCTCGGGTCGGTGCTGACCCTGGTGAGCGCGTGCGGCGGTGACGACGGCGGCGGCAAGGGCGGCGCCAAGGGCAGCGGCAAGGTCGCCGACGGCCCCTCGCAGGCCGTCGTGGACATCGCCCCCAAGGACGGTGCCACCGACGTCGCCACCAGCGGCGCTCTCAAGATCACGGCCCAGAAGGGCAGCCTCACGTCCGTCAAGGTCGTCGACGACAAGGGCCATGCGGTCGAAGGCAAGATCGTCAACGACGGTGCCGCCTGGGAGCCCGCGAGCCACCTCGGCGCCTCCACCAAGTACTCGGTGGACGCGATCGCCAAGGACGAGGAGGGCCGCACCTCCGCCAAGCACGCGGCGTTCACGACCCTCACCCCGACGAACACCTTCGTCGGCTACTTCACGCCGGAGGACGGCAGCACCGTCGGCGTGGGGATGCCCGTTTCGATCAATTTCAGCCGCGGTATCACCGACCCCAAGGCCGTCGAGCGGGCCATCAAGGTGACCGCCGAGCCCGCCGTGGACGTCAAGCCCCACTGGTTCGGCAACGACCGCCTGGACTTCCGGCCCGAGAAGTACTGGGCGCCCGGCACCAAGGTGACGATGGCGATGAACCTCAACGGCGTCCAGGGCCGTGAGGGCGTCTACGGCACCCAGACGAAGACCGTGAAGTTCACCGTCGGCCGCAGCCAGGTGAGCACGGTCGACGCCGCCTCCCACACGATGACCGTCGAGCGGGACGGCAAGGTCCTCAAGACCGTCCCGATCTCCGCCGGCGCCCCCGGCCACTCGACCTACAACGGTCAGATGGTCATCAGCGAGAAGTACGAAGTCACGCGCATGGACGGCCGCACGGTCGGCTTCGGCGGCGAGTACGACATCTCGGACGTGCCGCACGCGATGCGCCTGTCCACCTCGGGCACCTTCCTGCACGGCAACTACTGGTCGGGCGAGTCCACCTTCGGCTCCGAGAACGTCAGCCACGGCTGCGTCGGCCTGTACGACCAGCGGGGCGGCGGCGACCCGTCCACCCCGGCCGCCTGGTTCTACGACAACTCGCTCGTCGGCGACGTCGTCATCGTGAAGAACTCCGATGACAAAACGATTAAGCCGGACAACGGCCTCAACGGCTGGAACCTCTCCTGGGCGGAGTGGACCAAGGACAGCGGCGGCAAGGACAGCTGACGCTCCCGCGGCACCCCGCGTGACGAACACCCCGCGGCCCGGCGCACTGTGACCAAGTGCACCGGGCCGCGGTGCGTTAGCGAACGCTAACCTGCTGTCATGACTGTGCATCTTGAGGTCGCCGAGGGCGTCGGAACCGTCCGGCTGGACCGTCCCCCCATGAACGCCCTGGACATCGCCACCCAGGACCGGCTCCGCGAGCTGGCCGACGAGATCACCCACCGCGCGGACATCCGGTCCGTGGTCATCTGGGGCGGGGAGAAGGTGTTCGCCGCCGGCGCGGACATCAAGGAGATGCAGCACATGGACCACGCCGCCATGGTGGCGCGGTCCCGGGGCCTGCAGGACTCCTTCACGGCCGTGGCCCGCATCCCCAAGCCCGTGGTCGCCGCCGTCACCGGCTACGCCCTCGGCGGCGGCTGCGAGCTGGCGCTCTGCGCCGACTTCCGCATCGCCGCCGACACCGCCAAGCTCGGCCAGCCCGAGATCCTCCTGGGCCTCATCCCGGGCGCGGGCGGCACCCAGCGCCTCGCGCGGCTCGTCGGCCCGTCCAAGGCCAAGGACCTCATCTTCACCGGCCGTCAGGTCAAGGCGGACGAGGCGCTGGCCATCGGCCTCGTGGACCGGGTCGTGCCGGCCGCGGAGGTCTACGAGCGGGCGCACGCCTGGGCCGCCCGGCTCGCCGCCGGCCCGGCCATCGCGCTGCGGGCGGCGAAGGAGGCCGTGGACACCGGCCTGGAGACCGACATCGACACCGGGCTGGCCATCGAGCGCAACTGGTTCGCGGGGCTGTTCGCCACCCAGGACCGGGAGATCGGTATGCGCAGCTTTGTCGAGGACGGTCCGGGCAAGGCCAAGTTCGTCTGAACTGCCGGAGGTTGAGGGGTTCAGCCCGGAGGGAAGCCCTCCGGGCGTTGCCTCTTGTGGGGGAATTCTGTCAGCGGTGTGACACCCTCTGACCGACCTTGTTCCTCGGCGTTGGTGATCTTTTCTTCGCATGAGGTAGCCGCAGGTCAGTCGGCCTCCGCCAGGGCGTCCGGGGCCACTGGCATATGTCATGCGGCCACACCGGAACGTCACGCTCCGCTGAATCGAATCCCGTCGTTCCACTCCGTGGCGCCTTTGCGACGGCCATGATGGGGGACATGGCGGGCCTGGAGGGGACGGAGCAGCCGCGGCAACGGGTCGGCACGGCCCCTGTGCGGTGGAGCCCGTCCGTTGAGGATGAGTTGGCGCTCAAGGCGCTCGATCTGTTCGGCGACCCCACACAAGGGGAGGTCCGGCTGCCCTCCCGCCCCGAGTCCGCCGTCGCCGCCCGCCGGCTCACCCAGTCGGTCGTCCTGCGCCACTGGGGCCTGTCGACCCAAGTCACGGAGCACGCCGTGCTGCTGGTCTCCGAGCTGGTGGGCAACGCCGTCCGGCACACGGGCGCCCGCTGCTTCGGCCTGCGGATGCTGCGGCGGCGGGGCTGGCTGCGCATAGAGGTGCGCGACCCCTCGCGGGGGCTGCCCTGTCTGCTGCCGGTGCGCGAGCTGGACACCAGCGGGCGGGGGCTCTTCCTGGTCGACAAGCTGGCGGACCGCTGGGGTGTGGACCTGCTGGCGCGGGGCAAGACCACGTGGTTCGAGATGCGCGTCGTGGACCGCTGACGCGGGCCCCCGTCGGACGCGACGGCGACGAAGACGAAGAGGCCCCCGTCCGCCGTACCGGCGAGGGGGCCTCTTCGTGTGCGCCGCGGAGAAATGGGGTGTGTTCCGCGGCGGGAGTCGCAACCTGGCCCGGGTCAATGGGGGTCGCTGGCCATGACTATGGCATGGGGGATGGCCGAAAACCAAAGTGAGAATGCTGCAATCAAAGGTGACCTGCGACACTCGCCTTGCATTCCATGAATTAACTCGGCGTACGTCTTATTTCTATGCGGAGCTGTCGCGGTCCTTGCGGAGTGTGCCCTGCACCGGTCTCATGGACCGGGCAAGCCCGACCCGGAGGCCGCCCATGAGTCAGCCCGCCTACCCGCCCACACACTGGATACCGGCGAACAGCGCCAACTACACGCCCTCGGCGCGGCCGGAGGCCCATCCGGTCGGCTTCCTCGTGATCCACGTGACCGAGGAGACGTTCCAGGACGCCCGGCGGATCTTCCAGGACCCCACCTCGAAGGTCTCGGCGCACTACATGGTCGCGTCGAAGGACGGCTACATCGGTCAGTTCGTGCGCGAGAAGGACATCGCCTGGCACGCGGGGAACTGGGACTACAACACCCGGAGCGTCGGCATCGAGCACGAGGGCTGGACCGACCGCCCCGAGTACTTCACCGACGCCCTCTACCGCTCCTCCGCGAGGCTCGCCCGCGCGGTCTGCGACCGCTACGGCATCCCCCCGACCCGCGCCCACATCATCGGCCACAACGAGGTGCCGGGAGCCACCCACACCGACCCCGGTCCGCACTGGGACTGGGACCGTTACATCAGGCTGGTGACCGGCGGCTAATCTGTGCCGGTCCACCAAGCACTCCTGGGGAGGCAGAACATGGCGAGCATCGAAGAAGCCCGTACCGCTTTCGACCGTTTCGACATCGACGGCGACGGGTTCATCACGGCGGCCGAGTACAAGAGCGTGATGGCTCAGCTCGGCGACCACCAGGTCACCGAGACCGTGGCCCAGGCCATCATCAACAAGAAGGACGGCAACGGCGACGGCGTGCTCTCCTTCGAGGAGTTCTGGGCTTCCATGAACCGCTGACCCCGGTCACCGGCCGGCGTCCGGGTCAGCGCCAGCCACGCCGCTGGGCGCTGGCCCGCCGCCGCCGGTCGTTGCACAACAGGCACCGCCCCCACCCGGGCGGCAGCGGGTCGGCCTTGTCCCCGAAGAGCGGGTCCACCGGCCCCTTCGGGTGCTCGGCACACCCCGTGGCCCCGCCCCCGGCACCCAGGGCGCTGGCCGCGCTCAGGGCCCGGCGCAGGGCGTCCACGAGCTGGTCGGCCTCATGGGGCGCGGGCTCGGCGCCCAGCGAGAAGGCGATGTCCGAGGCGGTGCTGAGCGCGCTCTGCAGCTCGCGCAGGTCTGCGTAACTCATGCTCGCGAGCGTACGCGGCACCACTGACATCGCGGGTGGTGGCCTGGGATACGGTCGGCCCATGCCGGAGCCCGAGTACGTGACCGTGATGACCACCACGGACAGCGAGGCCGCCGCACGGCACCTCGCGCAGAGCGCCGTCGAGCGCCGCGTCGCCGCGTGCGCGCAGATCGACGGGCCCGTGACCAGCGTCTACCGCTGGGAGGGCCGGATCGAGACGGCGGCGGAGTGGCGGGTGCTCTTCAAGGCCACCGCGGCGTGCTACGCCGTCCTGGAAGCGCACGTCACGCGCGAGCACCCCTACGACGTCCCCGAGATCATCGCCCTGCCGGTGGTGGCGGGCAGCGACGCCTACCTCGCGTGGCTGCGCCAGGAGACGGCGCAGTAGCACCACCGGGGCGCCGGCGCCCCCCTGGCGGACGCGGAACGGCCTCCCCACCGCGAGGTGGAGAGGCCGTCGTCGCCGCGGGGGACGCCGGTCAGCACTCGATGACGTTGACCGCGAGTCCGCCCCGCGCCGTCTCCTTGTACTTGACCTTCATGTCGGCGCCCGTCTCCTTCATGGTCTTGATGACCTTGTCCAGGGACACGTGGTGCCGCCCGTCGCCCCGCAGGGCCATGCGGGCCGCGGTGACGGCCTTGGCGGCCGCCATGCCGTTGCGCTCGATGCAGGGGATCTGGACCAGGCCGCCGACCGGGTCGCAGGTCAGGCCCAGGTTGTGCTCCATGCCGATCTCGGCGGCGTTCTCGACCTGCTCCGGGGTGCCGCCGAGCACCTCGGCCAGGCCGCCGGAGGCCATCGAGCAGGCCGAGCCGACCTCGCCCTGGCAGCCGACCTCGGCGCCGGAGATCGAGGCGTTCTCCTTGAAGAGCATGCCGATCGCGCCCGCGGCGAGGAGGAAGCGGACGATGCCCTCCTCGTCCGCGCCCGGGACGAAGTTCATGTAGTAGTGCAGGACGGCGGGGATGATGCCCGCGGCGCCGTTGGTGGGGGCGGTGACGACCCGGCCGCCGGCCGCGTTCTCCTCGTTGACGGCCATGGCGTAGATCGTGATCCACTCCATCGCGCGGGCCTGCGCGTCGCCCTCGGCGCGGAGCTGGCGGGCGGAGTTCGCGGCGCGACGGCGGACCTTCAGGCCGCCGGGGAGGATGCCCTCGCGGGACATGCCGCGCGTGACGCACGCCTGCATGACGCGCCAGATCTCCAGCAGGCCCTCGCGGATCTCCGTCTCCGTGCGCCAGGCCTTCTCGTTCTCCATCATCATCGCGGAGATCGACAGGCCGGACTCGCGGGCCATGCGCAGCAGCTCGTCGCCCGTGCGGAAGGGGTACTTCAGAACGGTGTCGTCCAGGACGATCCGGTCCGCGCCGACGGCGTCCTCGTCGACGACGAAGCCGCCGCCGACCGAGTAGTAGGTCTTCTCCAGGAGCGGGGCGCCGGCCTCGTCGTAGGCGAAGAGGGTCATGCCGTTGGCGTGGTACGGCAGGGAACGGCGTCGGTGCAGGATCAGCTGGGTCGAGTCGTCGAAGTCGATCTCGTGGGCGGAGCCGATCTCGGCGCCGAGCAGCCGCAGCCGCTTGGTGGTGCGGATGCGCTCCACCTCGTCGTCGGCGACCTCGACGTCGACGGTGCGGGGCGAGTGGCCCTCCAGGCCCAGCAGCACGGCCTTCGGCGTGCCGTGGCCGTGGCCGGTGGCGCCCAGCGAGCCGAAGAGCTCGGCGCGCACGGAGGCGGTGTGGGCCAGCAGGCCCTCGTTCTTGAGCCGGCCCACGAACATGCGGGCGGCGCGCATCGGGCCGACCGTGTGGGAGCTGGACGGGCCTATGCCGATCGAGAAGAGATCGAAAACGGAGATGGCCACGGTGGCTGCTCCCTACTTGTCGGTATTACGGGTCTTACGGGGGGTGCTCTGACGCGGTACGGGGCGCCCGGCTCACCTTCCAGTGTGCAGGGCGCCCCGTACCGCGGGATGAATCCGGTGCTGCGGTGCTACTTCAGACCGGGGTACAGCGGGTGCTTCGCCGCCAGGGCGGTGACGCGGCCGCGCAGCGCCTCGGCGTCGAAGCCCGGCTTGAGGGCCTCGGCGATGATGTCGGCGACCTCGCGGAAGTCCTCCGTCTGGAAGCCCCGCGTCGCCAGCGCCGGCGTGCCGATCCGCAGACCCGAGGTGATCATCGGGGGCCGCGGGTCGTTGGGGATGGCGTTGCGGTTGACCGTGATCCCGACCTCGTGGAGGCGGTCCTCGGCCTGCTGGCCGTCCAGCTCGGAGTTGCGCAGGTCCACGAGGACCAGGTGCACGTCCGTGCCGCCGGAGAGGACGGAGACGCCCGCCTCGGCCACGTCCGGCTGCACCAGGCGCTCGGCCAGGATCTTCGCGCCCTCCAGCGTACGCTGCTGGCGCTCCTTGAACTCCTCGCTCGCCGCGACCTTGAAGCTGACGGCCTTGGCGGCGATCACGTGCTCCAGCGGGCCACCCTGCTGACCGGGGAAGACGGCGGAGTTGATCTTCTTGGCCAGGTCGGCGGTGGAGAGGATCACACCGCCGCGCGGACCGCCCAGGGTCTTGTGCGTGGTGGTGGTGACGACGTGCGCGTGCGGCACCGGGGAGGGGTGCAGCCCGGCGGCGACCAGGCCCGCGAAGTGGGCCATGTCGACCATCAGGTACGCGCCGACCTCGTCGGCGATCCGGCGGAAGGCCGCGAAGTCCAGCTGGCGCGGGTAGGCGGACCAGCCGGCCACGATCAGCTTCGGGCGGTGCTCCTTGGCGAGGCGCTCGACCTCCTCCATGTCCACCCGGTTGGTCTGCTCGTCGACGTGGTAGGCGACCACGTTGTAGAGCTTGCCCGAGAAGTTGATCTTCATGCCGTGGGTCAGGTGCCCGCCGTGCGCGAGGTTCAGGCCCAGGATGGTGTCGCCCGGGTTGAGCAGGGCGAACATGGCGGCGGCGTTGGCCTGCGCGCCGGAGTGCGGCTGGACGTTCGCGGCCTCGGCGCCGAAGAGCGCCTTGATGCGGTCGATCGCGATCTGCTCGACGACGTCGACGTGCTCGCAGCCGCCGTAGTAGCGGCGGCCCGGGTAGCCCTCGGCGTACTTGTTGGTGAGGACCGAGCCCTGGGCCTCCATGACGGCGACCGGAGCGAAGTTCTCCGACGCGATCATCTCGAGGGTGGACTGCTGGCGGTGGAGTTCGGCGTCGACGGCGGCGGCGACGTCGGGGTCGAGCTCATGGAGGGAGCTGTTCAGAAGCGACATGAGTTCTTCCTGGACTTCCTGACGGGAGGGAAGCGGGCGGGGTCAGCCGGCGAAGGCGGTGTACTCGTCGGCGGTCAGCAGCTCCGCCGGCTCGTCCGTGATCTTCACCTTGAACAGCCAGCCGCCCTCGAAGGGGGCGGTGTTCACCAGCGCCGGGTCGTCCACGACGTCCTGGTTGGCCTCGACGACCTCGCCGGTCACCGGGGCGTACAGGTCGCTGACCGACTTGGTGGACTCCAGCTCGCCACAGGTCTCGCCCGCGGTGACCGTGTCACCGACGGCCGGGAGCTGGGCGTAGACGACGTCACCGAGCGCGTTCGCCGCGAACTCGGTGATGCCGACCGTCGCCACACCGTTCTCGTCGGTGGCCGACAGCCACTCGTGCTCCTTGGTGTAGCGCAGCTGCTGGGGGTTGCTCATGGCTAGATTCTCCTGTACGCGCGAGGGTGCTTGTGCAACGGGTCTTGACAGGTGGGATGAGGGGGACTCAGTGATCCTGTCGGTGGATCAGCGTTCCCGCTTGTAGAAGGGCAGCGCGACGACCTCGTACGGCTCGTGGGTGCCGCGGATGTCCACGCATACCCCTTCCGTCCCCGCCGTGGCGTGCGCCGCGTCGACGTAGGCGATCGCGATCGGCTTACCGAGTGTGGGGGAGGGGGCGCCGGAGGTGACCTCGCCCACGACCGTTCCGTCGGCGGTCACCACGGGGTAGCCGGCGCGCGGCACCCGGCGGCCGGCCGCGATCAGCCCGACGAGCTTGCGCGGCGGGGCGCTCGCGGCCCGCTCGGCCGCGGCCGTCAGTGCCTCGCGGCCGACGAAGTCGCCCGCCTTGTCGAACTTCACGACCCGGCCCAGACCCGCGTCGAACGGCGTGGTGGCCGTGGTCAGCTCGTGCCCGTACAGCGGCATGCCCGCCTCCAGGCGCAGCGTGTCGCGGCAGGAGAGCCCGCAGGGGACGAGACCGGCGTCGGCGCCCGCCTCGGTCAGCGCCTGCCACAGCTTCTCCGCGTCCGAGGGCGCGACAAAGAGCTCGAAGCCGTCCTCGCCGGTGTAGCCGGTGCGGGCGATCAGCGCGGACACGCCGGCGACGGTGCCCGGCAGGCCCGCGTAGTACTTCAGGCCGTCCAGGTCGGCGTCCGTGACGGACTTCAGGATGCCGGGGGAGGCCGGGCCCTGCACGGCGATCAGCGCGTAGTTCTCGCGGTCGTCCCGGACCACCGCGTCGAAGCCCGCCGCGCGCTCGGTGAGCGCGTCCAGCACCACCTGGGCGTTGGAGGCGTTGGCCACGACCATGTACTCCTGCTCGCCGAGGCGGTAGACGATCAGGTCGTCCAGGATGCCGCCGCCGGCCTCGCAGATCATGGTGTAGCGGGCGCGGCCGACGGCCAGCGCGGACAGGTCGCCCACGAGGGCGTGGTCGAGCGCCCGGCCGGCCCCGGGGCCCGTCAGGGTGATCTCGCCCATGTGGGACAGGTCGAACAGGCCCGCGCGGGTGCGCACCGCGAGGTGTTCGTCGCGCTCGCTGCCGTAGCGCAGGGGCATGTCCCAGCCCGCGAAGTCGGTCATGGTGGCGCCCAGCGCGCGGTGCGTGGCGTCGAGGGCGGTACGGCGGGGGGCTTCGGTCATGGTCAGGCTCCCGGGCAATGAGTCGCGGAGGACTACCTGGACAGGCGGCCTCCCCATCTGTCATCGGAACCTGAGAGGTTCACCGGGAGTCCTCGACGGTGACGAGGGCCCGGCTTGCACCTTGGGTGGGACCGCACGGCGGTCCGCTTTTCAGATCTGCCTCACCCGCGCGGTACGGGGCCTGAGAGATTCAAGGGAGGAACTTGCTCCTTCGGCGCCCTGCGCACGACGGCGCCGGGACTCTCCCGCGCGGATTCGAGCGGCCGGTATGCAGTTGGTCGTGCGGTGCCAATGCCGTTGGCGCGGACATCATTGCACGTACGGGCGTGCGACGGACCGCCCACCGCCCCATCAATTGGATTACCTTTCCTTTACGTCTCGTGGGTAAGGGGCAGTGGACGGACGGGGGAGTGAGGCGATCAGGTGGGTACGGTGCCTACAGACGTGGAGGGGCAGGCGGCGGACCCATGGCGGGGCCCGGCCGGGCCCGCGGCACCCGGGCGCGTGATCGACCTCCGGGGCGAGCGGGCGGCGCCGGTGGAGCTGCGGTACGCCCTCGGCGACCTGCTGGTCGTCTCGGGCCTGCCCGGCAGCGGCAAGTCCACGCTGATCCGCCGGGCGGTGGCCGCCCTGGACGGCCGGGGCACCCCGATCGTGTGCGTCGACTCCCAGGACTCCCGCGACCGCTTCGAGCGCCGCACGCCCCCGTGGCTGCCGTACGGCCTCTACCGCCCGCTGGTCCGCCTCGTCCACTTCGCGGCCCTGCGCCGGGCGCTGCGCTCGGGCGCCAGCGTCGTCGTCCACGACTGCGGGCAGCGCGGCTGGGTCCGCCGCTGGCTCGTGCGCGACGCGCGGCGCCGGGGCGCCGCGGTGCACGTCCTGCTCCTCGCGGTGGACGCGGGCACGGCGCTCGCCGGGCAGGCGGCGCGCGGCCGGACCGTCCCGCCGCGGGTCTTCGCGCGCCACCGCCGGGCGATGGGCGCGCTCGTCGGACGGGTGACGGCCGGGCGTGTCCCGCCGGGGGTCAGCTCGGCCGCCCTGCTCGACCGCGCCTCGGCGCGGGCGGTGCGGGTGATCGCCTTCGGGTAGGCCCGGCTCCCCGGTCCGCCGCCGGGCGGCGGGTCCGCGGGAGGGATCCGACGGGGCCCACCCCCGACAACGCGCGTGCGCAGCCGTTAAGGTGCGGGTGCGGCTTTGACGAGACGGCGGTTGGACGAGATGAGCATCCCCGAGCACCCAGGGCACTACGGCGCACCCCAGGCCACGGACGTGGCGGCCCCCACCCTTCCGTCCACGTGGCCCGCCAACGAACTCGAAGGCGTGCTCGCGGCCTCCCTGGGCGTCCCCGGCGCCGGAGCCCGCATCGTCGAGGTCCTCGGCCGCAGCAGCCTGTGGATCCCGCTGCCGGCCGGCGGCGGCCCCGACAGCCCTGACCTCGACCTGCCCACCGTCGAGCTGGACGGCGCCGCGTACGTACCGGTGTTCAGCTCCGAGGCGGAGTTCCTGCGCGTCGTGGGCGACCGGATGCCCTTCGCCGTCGCCCCCGCCGTCGAGTTCGCCCGCGGCCTGCCCCCGCAGGTGGGCATCGCGGTCAACCCGGACGGAACGGTCGCCGTGCCGCTGCCGCCGCCCGCTGTGGCCGAGCTGTGCCGCGCCGGCCGCACGGCCCTGGACGGGGACGCGACGGGCGGCCGGGTGCGGCTCTTCGAGCCGGACTGGCAGCAGGAGCCGACCGCCTTCCTGGCCGCCGCCGGCCTGGAGTTCGCGGCCCTGCCCGGCGTCCGCACCGGGCGCCGCGCGCTCGCCAGCGTGGAGGGCGCCGATCCGGCGCTGTTCGTCGGCGTGGAGCTGGACCTGCCCGATCCGGCCGCCCGGACCGCCGCCGTGGAGGCCGTCGGCCGGGCGCTGGGCGCGGTGCCCGTGCCCTGGCCCGTCCAACTGGTCTTCCTCGACGTCGCGCAGGACCCCGTCGGTGACTGGATCCGCGACCGGGTGCGGCCGTTCTACGACCGTGACCTGTGACTGCCCCGGTGCCCGCCGCCGCGGGCTCGTAAGCTGGTTGGATGACCGTACGGGGTGAGCGGGCCCGCCCCGGTGCGGACGACGTCGAGACGGCCGAGAGAAAAGGCGGACCCAGGTGAGCGCGGGCGCGGAGAGCGGCCTGGAGCAAGTGCTGCGCCAAGTGGCGCCCGGCCGGTACGACAGCTACGAGGCGCTGCTGCGCGCCCTGGCCGAGGGCCGGGTCTGGATGCTGCTGTGGCACGGTCAGGCGGGCTCCCCCGATGCCCAGTACGGGAACATGGAGGTCGACGGGCTGGGCTACGCCCCCTGTGTGACCTCCGCCCAGGAGCTGGCCGCCAGCGGCTGGAACCGCGCCCACGAGGTGGTTTCCGGTCGTTCCGTCGCCGCCTCGCTCTACCCGGACCGCTGGGGCCTGTGGCTCAACCCGCACGCGCCCGGCGGCGGCGTCGGCATCCCCTGGCTCGACCTGCGCCGCATCACCGCCGGCCTGGACCGGCTGCCCGCCGGGCCGCTGCGCCTGAGCGAACCGGCCGTGGACATTCCGCAGTTCTACGCCCTCCTCGGGCAGAACGCCCACCGCACGTCCGTGGTCCGGTCGTTGCGCCGGGCCTGGGTGCAGCCCACGCTGGGCAGCCCCTACCTGGCGGTCGGGCTCGACCTGTACGACACCTCCCCGGCGGCCGTGGAAGCCGTGCGGCTGATGATGCAGCAGTCGGTCGGTGTGGTGCCGGAGGGGCTGCCGGTGTCCACGGTCTCGATGGCCGACGAGTACGACCCCGTGGCGATGTGGATGCGGGCCAACGCGCGTCCGTTCTTCGACCGCGACGCCTACGGCGGCTCCGCGCCCGCGCCGACCGGGGGCTACGGCTATCCGCCCCAGCAGGGCTGGCAGGCCGGGGCGTACTGAGCCGGGCATACCTTCCCACCGGCCACCGGTCCGTTCACGGATCGCGACTGTCCGTATAACGGAATCCCTCTCCGTACATCACGGTTGCGCATACATTGCCGGTGGGGTCTGGCGGGTGATCGCGGAGGCGATGAAGACTCCCGCCCACAAGGACTCTCGGTCCTGTGTACGGCCAGCTCCACGTGTACGACATCCCTGCTCCACGTGTACGAATGCCCCGCCTGCACAATCCGCAACACCCGCTCCGTGTGCACTTCCCGCACCACGCACGACGCACCACTCCACGCACCAAGCGCACCAGTGATGTGAACCGGCCGCCTTCTCGTGGCGGCGGGCGTTGGGCCGGTCCCCGCCGGCCGAGAGGGGTCCACCAGACGATGACGGCACCACTGCACGATACGGGCGCGGCCGAGACCGCGGCGGTCGACGTCGCCGCCGGCGTCCCGGCGAAGGCCATCGAGGGCCGCTCCCCCTGGCGCATCGCCTGGGTCCGGCTGAGGCGCGACAAGGTGGCCCTCGGCGGCGGGGTCGTCGTCCTGCTGCTGGTCCTGGTCGCGGTGTTCGCACCGGTGATCGTGGGACTGCTGGGTCATCCGCCGAACGATTACCACGAGGACCAGATCGACGCCCTCTTCGGCACCCCGAAGGGCTCCTGGGGCGGCATCAACTCGGACTTCCTCTTCGGAGTCGAGCCGGTCAACGGGCGTGACGTCTTCAGCCGCGTCGTCTACGGGGCCCGGGTCTCGCTGCTCGTGGCCTTCCTCTCGGCCGTCGTCGCCGTGGTGATCGGCACGGCGGTCGGCATCGTCGCCGGCTACTTCGGCGGCTGGATCGACGCGGTCGTCAGCCGGGTGATGGACCTGCTGCTCGCCTTCCCCCAGCTGCTGTTCATCCTCGCGCTGATCTCGGTGGTGCCCAACTCGCTGTGGGGCCTCAGCGGTTCGGGCGTACGCATGGCCGTGCTGATCGCGGTCATCGGCTTCTTCGGCTGGCCGTACGTGGGGCGCATCGTGCGGGGCCAGACGCTCTCGCTCAGAGAGCGCGAGTACGTGGAGGCGGCGCGCAGCCTGGGCGCGGGCCGGTTCTACATCCTCTTCCGGGAGCTGCTGCCGAACCTGGTCGCGCCGATCACCGTCTACGCCACGCTGATGATCCCGACCAACGTGCTCACCGAGGCGGCGCTGAGCTTCCTGGGCGCCGGCGTGAAGCCGCCGACCTCGTCCTGGGGGCAGATGCTCTCCAAGGCCGTGGCGACCTACGAGAACGACCCGCTCTTCATGATCATCCCAGGTCTCGCCATCTTCGTCACCGTGCTGGCCTTCAACCTCTTCGGCGACGGCGTACGGGACGCGCTGGACCCCAAGGGCGCCCGCTGACGCTCCCGGCGCGCCCCCACCGACCCCATCCGCCACATCGCATCCGTCACACCCTGGACGCTCCTACCGGTCGAACGCACCTTTTGCTGCACTTTGTTCACCCCGCCCCTGTCGATCCGTCAGGAGGCCCGTTCCGAAAGCCCGCCGGCCCGGCCGGGGCGGCGGCTCATCACGGAGGTCGCGACATCTTGACTACCCAACGAACTTCGAGGCGCAGACTGGCCGCGGGGGCGGCCCTCGTGGTCGCGGCCCTGGTCTCCACCACCGCCTGCGGCGGCGGAGGGAGCAAGGACGGCAAGGGCGACGGCAAGGCCCCCGGCTTCAACGCCGCCGTCAACAAGGTGGCCAACGCCTCCGACAAGAAGGGCGGCGAGCTGAAGTTCATCGCCACCCAGGACGCCGACAGCTGGGACCCGCAGCGCGGCTACTACGGCTTCGGCTGGGACTTCGCGCGCTACTTCACCCGGACGCTCGTCACCCCCAAGCCGGCTCCCGGCGAGGAGAGCGTCGCGGTCGTACCGGACCTGGCCACGGACACCGGCCAGGTGTCCGCCGACAAGAAGACCTACACCTTCACCCTGCGCGACGGTGTGACCTGGGAGGACGGAAAGCCGGTCACCAGCCGGGACGTCAAGTACGGCATCGAGCGCACCTGGGCCCAGGACAAGATCTCCGGCGGCCCGCTGTGGCTGATGAAGACGCTCGACCCCGACCAGACCTACAAGGGCCCCTACCGGGACGAGAGCCCGGACAAGCTGGGCCTGAAGGCGATCGAGACGCCGGACGACAAGACCGTCGTCTTCCACCTCCCCAAGCCCAACGGCGACTTCCTGCAGATGCTGGCGATCCCCGCGGCGGCGCCGGTGCGGGCGGACAAGGACACCGGCGAGAAGTACGGCCTGCGGGTGTTCTCCAACGGCCCCTACAAGTGGGTGTCCTATAGCCCGAACAAGGGCCTTGAGCTGACCCGCAACGACAAGTGGAAGAAGGACTCCGACCCGGTCCGCAAGGCCCTGCCGGACAAGATCACGGTCAAGATCACCACCAACGCCGACGACATGGACAACAAGCTCATCGCCGGCGAGTACGACATCGACCTCAACGCCACGGGCATGGGCTCCGCCGGCCGGCAGAACGCCCTCGGCTCCCACAAGGCCAACGTCGACAACCCGCTGACGGGATTCATCCGCTACGCCGCGATGCCCAAGTCCGTGGAGCCGTTCAACAACGAGCACTGCCGCAAGGCGGTCATGTACGGCGCCGACCACACCTCGCTGCAGACCGCGCGCGGCGGCCCCCAGGCGGGCGGTGACATCGGCGTCAACATGCTGCCGCCGGCCGTGAAGGGCCACGACGGCAACTACGACCCGTTCCAGATGAAGCAGGGCAAGCCCGACGAGGCCAAGGCGAAGGAGGAGCTGAAGGCCTGCGGCAAGCCGGAGGGCTTCAGCACCACCATCGCCGTCCGCAACAACAAGCCGATCGAGGTCGCCACCGCCGAATCGCTCCAGGCGTCCCTGAAGAAGATCGGCATCAACGCCCAGATCGACCAGTACGACGGCGCCCAGTACTCCAGCATCATCGGCGCACCGAAGAACGTGAAGGCCAAGAACTACGGCATCATCATCATGGGCTGGGGCGCGGACTTCCCCAGCGGCCAGGGCTACCTCCAGCCCATCGCGGACGGCCGCTTCATCACCGAGAGCGGCAACCAGAACTTCGCCGAGGTCGACGAGCCGGCGATCAACAAGCTCTTCGACGACGCCATCGCCGAGATCGACCCCGACAAGGCCGCCAAGATCTACCAGGAGGCCAACAAGAAGGTCACCGAGGGCGCCTGGTACCTGCCCTTCACCTACGAGAAGAACATCATCTGGCGCAGCTCCCGGCTGACCAACGTCTACACGTCCGACGCGTACAACGGCCGCTACGACTACGCCTCGCTCGGCGTCGTCAAGTGACACGTCCGTCCGCTTTCGCCGGCGACCCGCCGCTAGGCCCGAAGGGCAGGTGAGGGCCGCGGGTGACGGCCCGGGAGCCCCCTCCGCGAAGGAAGGGGCCCCGGGCCGCCGCCGGGCCGACCGCAGTGTTCGCTTATCTCGTCAGGCGGCTGTTCGCCGTCATCCTGATGATGCTCGTGGTCACCCTGGTGACCTTCTGCATCTTCTTCGCGATCCCCAAGCTCACGGGGTCCGACCCCGCCGCGCTCTACGTCGGGAAGCAGGCGGATCCCGCCGCCATCGAGGGCATCCGGCAGAAACTCGGCCTCTCCGACCCGATCCTCGTGCAGTTCTGGCACTTCGTCTCCGGCATCTTCGCCGGCCGCGACTACACGGGAGGCGGCACCAGCTTCCACTGTGACGTCCCCTGCTTCGGCTACTCCTTCCGCACCGAGCAGGCCATCTGGCCGGTGCTCCAGGACCGGCTGCCCGTCACGCTCTCGCTCGCCGGCGGAGCGTGCGTGGTGTGGCTGCTGGCGGGCGTCACCACCGGCGTCGTCTCCGCCCTCAAGCGGGGCACCGCCCTCGACCGCACCGCGATGACGACGGCCCTGGCCGGTGTCTCGCTGCCGATCTACTTCACGGCGCTGCTGTCGCTGGCGGCCTTCCACTACGGGCTCGGCTGGCTGAGCGCCGACTACGTCGACTTCTCCGACGACCCGGGGGAGTGGTTCGCCAACCTGATCCTGCCATGGGTCACCCTGGCGTTCCTCTACGCGGCCATGTACGCCCGGCTCACCCGGGCCACCATGCTGGAGATCCTGGGCGAGGACTACATCCGCACCGCCCGCGCCAAGGGCCTGAGCGAGCGGGTCGTCATCGGCAAGCACGCCATGCGCTCCACGATGACGCCCATCATCACCATCCTGGGCATGGACCTCGGGGCCCTCGTCGGCGGTGCGATCCTCACCGAGACCGCGTTCAACCTCCCCGGCCTCGGCCAGGCCGCGGTACGGGCCATCGGCGACCGCGACCTGCCGCTGATCCTCGGCGTCACGCTCATCACGGCGACCGCGGTGGTCGTCGCCAACCTCGTCGTGGACCTCCTGTACGCCGTGATCGACCCCCGAGTGAGGCTCTCATGACGACCGTTCCCGACCCGGCCGGCACCTCCGGCCCCCCGGCGAAGAAGACGCCGCGCCTCGCGAAGTCCCGCGACGTCCCGGCCCAGGGGGGCGCCGTGGGCGAGCCCGTGAGCGGCGGCGGGGCGCCCACCGCGTTCCTCGACGTGCGCGACCTGCGCGTCCACTTCCCCACCGACGACGGCCTGGTCAAGTCCGTCGACGGCCTCTCCTTCCAGCTGGAGAAGGGCCGGACCCTCGGCATCGTGGGGGAGTCCGGCTCCGGCAAGTCGGTGACCTCGCTGGGCATCATGGGCCTCCACACCGTCGGCCAGTACGGCCGCCGCAAGGCCAGGATCAGCGGCGAGATCTGGCTGGACGGCACCGAGCTGATGGGTGCCGACCCCGAGCGGGTGCGGCGGCTGCGCGGCCGCGAGATGGCGATGATCTTCCAGGACCCGCTGTCGGCCATGCACCCGTACTTCACCGTCGGCGCCCAGATCGTCGAGGCCTACCGCGTCCACCACGACGTGGACAAGAAGACCGCCCGCAGACGGGCCGTCGAGCTGCTGGACCGCGTCGGCATCCCCCAGCCCGACCGGCGGGTGGACGACTACCCCCACCAGTTCTCCGGCGGCATGCGCCAGCGCGCGATGATCGCCATGGCGCTGGTCAACAACCCCGACCTGCTCATCGCCGACGAGCCGACCACCGCGCTGGACGTCACCGTCCAGGCACAGATCCTCGACCTGATCCGCGACCTCCAGACGGAGTTCGGCTCCGCGGTCATCATCATCACCCACGACCTCGGCGTCGTCGCCGAGCTGGCCGACGACATCCTGGTGATGTACGGGGGGCGCTGCGTCGAGCAGGGGCCGGCCGAGCAGGTCTTCCACGAGCCCCAGCACCCCTACACCTGGGGCCTGCTGGGCTCCATGCCGCGCATCGACCGCGAGCAGACCGAGCGGCTGATCCCGGTGAAGGGCTCCCCGCCCAGCCTGATCAACCTGCCGGCCGGCTGCGCCTTCAACCCGCGCTGCCCCTACGCCGACGTACCCCCGGGCGGCGTCACCCGCACCGAGCGGCCCGAGCTGCGCCTGGTGCCCGGCCGGGAACGGCACCTGTCCGCGTGCCACATGGCGCCACAGGAGCGCACCCGGATCTGGACCGAAGAGATCGCACCGAAGCTGTGAAGGACCACGAGATGACGATCCCCGAGCAGCAGGCGGCACCCGAGGGGGCGGCGCCCCTCCTCACGGTCGAGGGCCTGGTCAAGCACTTCCCGATCACCAAGGGGCTGCTGCGCCGCCAGGTGGGCGCCGTCCAGGCCGTCGACGGCCTCACCTTCGACGTGCGCGCCGGGGAGACCCTGGGCGTGGTGGGGGAGTCCGGCTGCGGCAAGTCCACCATGGGCCGGCTGATCACCCGGCTGCTCGAACCCACCGCCGGGAAGGTGGAGTTCGAGGGCAAGGACATCACCCACCTCGGCGTGGCCGGCATGCGGCCCCTGCGCCGCGACGTACAGATGATCTTCCAGGACCCGTACTCCTCGCTGAACCCCCGGCACACCGTCGGCACGATCGTCGGCGCGCCCTTCCGGCTCCAGGGCATCACCCCCGAGGGCGGGGTGAAGAAGGAGGTCCAGCGGCTGCTGGGGCTGGTGGGCCTGAGCCCCGAGCACTTCAACCGCTATCCGCACGAATTCTCCGGCGGTCAGCGCCAGCGCATCGGCATCGCCCGGGCCCTCGCCCTCAAGCCGAAGCTGGTGGTCGCCGACGAGCCGGTGTCCGCGCTGGACGTGTCGATCCAGGCCCAGGTGGTCAACCTGCTGGACGACCTCCAGCAGGAGATGGGCCTGACCTACGTCATCATCGCCCACGACCTGTCCGTCATCCGGCACGTCTCGGACCGGATCGCGGTCATGTACCTCGGCAAGCTGGTGGAGCTGACGGACCGCACGTCCCTCTACACCACGCCCATGCACCCCTACACCAAGGCGCTGCTCTCGGCCGTGCCCGTGCCCGACCCCAGGCGGCGCGCGAGGCCGGGGGCCGCTCCCGGCGGCGGAGGGAGGATCCTGCTCAAGGGCGACGTGCCCTCACCGATCTCCCCGCCGGCCGGATGCCGCTTCCACACGCGGTGCTGGAAGGCCACCGATGTGTGCAAGCAGCAGGAGCCGCCGCTGCTGGCGCTGCGGACCGGCCATCAGGTGGCCTGCCACCACCCGGAGAACGCCCCCGCACCCGCGGCGCGAGGTGCGGCCACCTGAGAGTCGTGCCAGGCTGGATGCCGTCGTTCGCGGCCACCGACGGCCGGCCGGAACGACGACCACCTCGTAGGGACGTGAGCACGGAAGAAGGGGGAGGGTGCAGAGCCGGCGCGTCTGCCGCCGCACGGCGCTCGCGCGTTCGAAGGGACGGCTCATGGCATTCCCCCGTTCGATACGGAAGCACGGGACCCGCGACGGCCGGGCGCGACGGAGCGGGGCGATACGCACCCCGCTCCCGCGGCGGATATCCGTCCGGCTCCTCGCCCTCCTCACGGCGGCCGCCTCCACCTGGGTGATGTCCCCCGCGCCCGCCCCCTCCCTCGCCGCCCTCCCCGAGGCCGGCCTGCCGGGCGTCGGCGACTCCTACTTCCCCGGCCTCGGCAACGGCGGCTTCGACGTCCGCCACTACGACCTCGACGTCCGCTACGCCCCCGACAGCGGCCGGCTCGACGGACGCACCACCATCACCGCGCGGGCCACCCGCCCGCTCTCCTCCTTCGACCTCGACCTCCAGCGCCTGGACGTCGCCTCGGTCGAGGTGAACGGCATACCGGCGGGCTTCCGCCGCGACGGCGACGAACTGCGCGTGCACCCCGTCATCCCGCTGCCGAAGGGCCGCACCTTCACCACGACCGTGACCTACGGCGGCGTGCCCGAGCCGCTCGGCGGCCCCGTCGTCTTCGGCTCCCGGTACGGCTGGATGAAGACCAAGGACGGCGCCTTCGTGGCGTGCGAGCCGAACGCGGCCTCCACCTGGTTCCCCTCCAGCGACCACCCCTCCGACAAGGCCACCTTCGACATCCGCATCAGGGCTCCCAAGGGCCTCACCGCCATCTCCAACGGCCGGCTGCTCGCCACCTCCGCCCACGGCGCCACCACCGTCACCCACTGGCGGGAGAACAAGCCCATGGCCCCCTACCTGGCCACCGCGACCATCGGGAAGTTCGACGTCAAAAGGGGCACCACCCCCGGCGGCACCCCCCTCTACGTGGCCACCGACCCCACGCTGGCCGCCGGCAAGCTCGACATGTACGCGCTGACCGCCGAGGCCACCGACCACTGGTCGCGGGTCTTCGGCCCGTACCCCTTCGAGGAGACCGGCGCGATCATCGACGACGTGCCCCAGGCGGACTTCTCGCTGGAGGCCCAGACCAAGCCCCTCTTCTCGGCCGTGCGGGACGAGTCGACCGTCGTCCACGAGCTGGCCCACCAGTGGTTCGGCGACTCCGTGTCGGTCGAGCGGTGGAAGGACATCTGGCTCAACGAGGGCTTCGCCACCTACGCCGAATGGCTGTGGGACGAGCACAAGGGCCGCAAGAGCGCCCACCAGTCCTTCCTGGAGGCCTACGACCTGCATCACGCCGACGACCCCTTCTGGAAGGTCGTCGTCGCCGACCCGCAGCGGGAGACCATGCTCTCCCGGGCCGTCTACTACCGGGGCGCCATGACCCTCCAGATGCTGCGCGAGCGGATCGGCGACCGGGCGTTCTTCCGGCTGCTGCCCCGGTGGACGAAGCTCCACCGGCACGGCAACGCCCGCACCGCCCAGTTCACCGCCCTCGCCGAGGCCGTGTCCCACAAGGACCTCGGGGACCTCTTCACGACCTGGCTCCACACCCCCGGCAAGCCCGCGCTGCCCGGGCGCTGAGCGGGACCCTGTCCGGGGAGCGAGACGGATTGTCAGGGACACCGCCCGCGACGAGTAAGAATGTCGCGTGCTCACCGATCTGTTCAGCCCCACCGTCCAGCACTCGCTGGACATCGCAGGGATCTTCGTCTTCGCGATCTCCGGTGCCCTGCTCGCCGTCCGCAAGAACTTCGACGTCTTCGGCATGGCGGTGCTCGCGGAGGTCACGGCACTGGGCGGCGGCCTGTTCCGGGACCTGATCATCGGGGCCGTGCCGCCCGCGGCCTTCACCGACCTCGGCTACTTCGTCACGCCGCTGGTCGCGACCGCGATCGTCTTCTTCCTCCACCCCGAGGTCGAGCGCATCACCAAGGCCGTCGGCGTCTTCGACGCCGCCGGCCTCGGCCTCTTCTGCGTCGCCGGCACCGTCAAGGCCTACGGACACGGGCTCGGCCTCACCTTCGCCGCCACCCTCGGCCTCGCCACGGCGGTCGGCGGCGGCGTGCTGCGCGACATACTCGCCCACGAGGTGCCCTCGCTGCTGCGCTGGGACCGGGACCTCTACGCGGTCCCGGCCATGGTCGGCGCCACCATGGCCGCGCTGCTCATCCGCTACGACTCGCTCAACATCACCACCAGCATGCTGTCCGCGGCGACCGCGTTCGTCCTGCGGCTGCTGGCCATGCGCTACAACTGGCGCGCCCCGCGCGCCTGGCACCGGCGCAGCGCGGCCAGCGAAGAGGCCTGAGCCCTCCCGGCCTCAGACCTCGCGGCCCAGCCACGCGGCCAGCCGCGTGTACGCGTCCGCACCCTCGGGCGCCTGCCGGACCGGCTCGAACGGCACCCCCTCGCCACGCCGCTCCGCGGGCAGCGCCCGGTGCGCCCACTCCAGCGCGTACTCCGCCAGGTCCTGGTCCAGCGGGAGCGGGTCGCCGAGGGCCCGGGACAGGTCCCAGGTGTGCGCGACCGTCTCCAGCACGCCCCCCGACGCGAGGAAGGCCCGGCCCGGCATCGTGCCCCACGGCACGACCACCGGCACGTCCAGCTTCGCGTCGTCCGCCCAGGCGGCCACCAGCCGGGCGCGGGCCTCGTCGTAGGCCTTCGCCCAGCCGTCGTCCGGCACGCCCGTGACCGGGGCCAGATCCGTGTCCCGCCCCGTCTCGCCGAGCGCGGCACCGGCCCGGACACCGCTGACGAGGTGCGCGAGCAGGGCGCGCACGTCGAAGCCCTCGCACGGGGTCGGGGCGTCCAGGCCGCCGGCGGGAACGGCCGCGACGAGCGCGGCCACCTGGTCGGCGGCGCGGGCGTACAGGGGGCGCGGGTCGCTCGCGGCGTCCAGCGGGCGGGTCGTCTTCGCGTCCATGGAAAGGTCCTCCGGTCAGTGGTCTCCGTGGTCCGACGCGGCTGATCATGCGTGGATAACCTGACACCTGCCGTCAGGTTTTCCCCGGCACGTCCATCGGAGGGTCCACGGCCGTGAAGTCCGACCGCCTGCTGTCGATACTGCTGCTGCTCCAGACCCGGGACCGGGTGCCCGCCGCCGACCTGGCCAAGCGCCTCGAAGTGTCCGTGCGCACCGTCTACCGCGACGTCGAAGCGCTCTCCGCCGCCGGCGTGCCCGTCTACGCCGAGCGCGGCCGCCACGGCGGCATCCGGCTGCTGCCCGGCTTCCGTACGGACGTCACCGGGCTCACCGCGGACGAGGCCCGTGCCCTCTTCGTGCTCGCCGCCCAGGGCACGCACTCCGCCCTCGGCCTGGACGGCGCCTTCGGCTCCGCGCTGCGCAAGGTGATGGCCGCCCTGCCCGCCGCCCACCGGCCCGCCGCCGAGGCGACCAGCCGCCGCATCCTCGTCGACCCGGTCCGCTGGATGGGCGGCCCCGCCCCCGCGGCCGGCCTCGGCGAGTTGCACACCGCCGTCTTCACCGACCGCCGGCTGCGGCTGCGCTACCGCCACGGCGGGACGACGGAACCCCGCGCGTACACCGTCGACCCCTACGGCCTCGTGGCCAAGGCGGGCGTCTGGTACCTGGTCGCCGACCGCAGCGGCCGGCCGCGGCTCTTCCGCGCCGACCGGGTGGCCGCCGCGGAGCTCACCGACGAGCCGGTGCGCCGCCGGCCGGGCGTGGAACTCGCGGACGTGTGGGACGAGCTGCGCCGGGAGGTCGAGGAGCGGCCGGCGGACGTGCGGGTCACCGCCCGGGTGCGGCGCTCGCGCCTCGACCTGTTCGTCCGCCTCCACGGCTCCCAGCTCACCGGACCGCCCTCCGCCGGAGATCCGGCCGTCGTGGAGCTCGCGGTGCCCGAGATCCGCTCGGCCCGGCCGCTGCTGGCCTTCGGGGCGGACGTGGAGGTGGTCTGTCCCCAGGAGGTCCGCGAGGACCTGGCGCAGGTGGCGGCGGCGATCGTCGAGCGGTACGCGACGGAGGGGGCGGGCGGGCCGCCGGCCTGAGCGGCGGCGGTCACGCCCGGGTCAGCCGGCGTCCGCCCGCGGCGCGCTCCCGTCCGGCAGCGGCAGCAGGCCGCGCTCGGCGAAGACCTTCTTCGCGACGTACGTCGCGTTGAGCGCCTTCGGGAAGCCGCAGTAGGCGGCGGAGTGCAGCAGGGCCTCCACCACCTGCTCCGGGCTCAGCCCGACGTTGAGCGCGGCGTTGACGTGCACCTCCAGCTGCGGCTCGCAGCCGCCCAGCGCGGTCAGCATGCCGAGGGTGACCAGCTGGCGGTCGCGCGGCGCCAGCTGGGGCCGGGCGTAGATCTCGCCGAAGCCCCAGGACACCACCTGCCGGCCCAGCTCGGGGGAGACGTCGGCCAGGGAGTCCACCGCCTTCTGGCCGCCCTCGCCGACGACCTGCCGGAGCATCTCCATGCCCCGGTCGAAGGAGGTCCGGCCGGACGGGCCGGCCGTCGTGTTCTCGTCGTTCGTGTCGCTCATGACCCGACCGTACGAGCTGGAGTGCGCTCCAAGGCAAGGACCGCGCGTCCACGGCTGGGAACGCCCCGTACGGTCCCGCACCCGGCCTCGTAGAATCGTGCCCACCATGGCCTACCTCGACCACGCCGCCACCACCCCGATGCTTCCGGAGGCGGTGCAGGCGATGACCGCCCAGCTGCCCCTCGCCGGAAACGCCTCCTCGCTGCACGCCGCCGGGCGGCGCGCGCGCCGCACCGTCGAGGAGGCGCGCGAGTCGCTCGCCGCGTCGCTCGGCGCGCGCCCCAGCGAGGTGGTCTTCACCGCGGGCGGCACCGAAGCCGACAACCTCGCCGTCAAGGGCCTCTTCTGGGCCCGCCGGGCCGCCGACCCGGCCCGCACGCGCGTGCTGGCCAGCCCCGTGGAGCACCACGCCGTGCTCGACGCCGTCGATTGGCTCGCCACCCATGAGGGGGCGACCGTCGAGTACCTGCCGGTCGACTCCTACGGGCGGGTGCACGCCGACGCGCTGCGCGAGGCCATCGCCCGCAACCCCGACGACGTCGCCCTGGCCACCGTGATGTGGGCGAACAACGAGATCGGCACGGTCATGCCGGTGCGCGAACTGGCCGACGTCGCCGCCGAGTCCGGGGTGCCGCTGCACTCCGACGCGGTGCAGGCCGTCGGTCAGCTGGACGTCGGCTTCGCCGCGTCCGGGCTCGCCGCGATGACCGTCAGCAGCCACAAGATCGGCGGCCCGTACGGCGTGGGCGCCCTGCTGCTGGGCCGCCAGTACGCGCCCGTGCCGCTGCTGCACGGCGGCGGCCAGGAGCGGCACGTGCGCTCCGGGACGCTGGACGTGCCCGCCATAGCCGCCTTCGCGGTCGCGGGGACGCTGGCCGCCGAGCGGCGCGAGGCGTTCGCGCGCGAGGTGGGCGCCCTGCGCGACGAGCTGATCGCGGGCGTCCGCGCGGCCGTGCCGGACGCGGTGCTCGGCGGCGACCCCGACCCCGCGGGCCGGCTGCCCGCCAACGCCCACTTCTCCTTCCCTGGCTGCGAGGGCGACTCCCTGCTGCTGCTGCTGGACGCCCGGGGCATCGAGTGCTCCACGGGCTCGGCCTGCACGGCCGGCGTCGCCCAGCCCAGCCACGTGGTGCTGGCGACGGGCACGGACCCGGAGCTGGCCCGGGGGACGCTGCGCTTCTCCCTGGGGCACACGTCGACGCGCGACGACGTCGCCGCGGTCGTCGAGGCGATCGGCCCGGTGGTGGAACGGGCGCGGACGGCGGGCCTGAGCTAGGGGCACCGCCCCGGACGGGGGCGCCTCCCGGCGGTGGCAGGGGAAGGAAAGGCCCCGCCGCAGCGGACCCGTACCCTGGTAGGGCTATGACTGACTTCCCTGGTGCACCTTCCGGTCCCCGCGACGGCCGTCGCCTCCGCGTGCTCGCCGCCATGTCCGGCGGCGTCGACTCCGCCGTCGCCGCGGCCCGCGCCGTCGAAGCCGGCCACGACGTGACCGGCGTGCACCTCGCGCTGTCCGCGAACCCCCAGTCCTTCCGCACCGGCGCCCGCGGCTGCTGCACCATCGAGGACTCCCGGGACGCCCGCCGCGCCGCGGACGTCATCGGCATCCCCTTCTACTGCTGGGACCTCGCCGAGCGCTTCCGTGAGGACGTCGTCGAGGACTTCGTCGCGGAGTACGAGGCCGGCCGCACCCCCAACCCCTGCCTGCGCTGCAACGAGAAGATCAAGTTCGCGGCGCTGCTGGACAAGGCCCTCGCGCTCGGCTTCGACGCGGTCTGCACCGGTCACTACGCCACGGTCGTGGTGAACGACGACGGCACGCGCGAGCTGCACCGCGCCTCGGACATGGCCAAGGACCAGTCCTACGTGCTGGGCGTGCTGGACGAGCGGCAGCTGGCCCACGCGATGTTCCCGCTGGGCGACACGATCACCACCAAGGACCAGATCCGCGCGGAGGCGGAGCGACGCGGCCTGGCCGTGGCGAAGAAGCCCGACAGCCACGACATCTGCTTCATCGCCGACGGCGACACCCAGGGCTTCCTGGCCAAGCGCCTCGGCAAGGCGGAGGGCGACATCGTCGACGAGTCCGGCACCAAGCTCGGCACCCACGAGGGGGCCTACGGCTTCACCATCGGCCAGCGCAAGGGCCTGCGCATCGGTCACCCGGCCGCGGACGGCAAGCCGCGCTACGTCCTGGACATCTCCCCGGTGAACAACACGGTGACGGTGGGCCCGGTGGAGGCGCTGGACGTGACGGCCCTGACGGCGATCAAGCCCCGCTGGTGCGGCGTGGCCCCCGAGGGCCCCGGCACGTACACGGCCCAGCTGCGCGCCCACGGCGGCGAGACCGAGGTGACGGCCGAGCTCGTCGGCGACGAACTCCACGTCCGCTTCACCGAGCCGGTGCGCGGCGTGGCCCCGGGCCAGGCGATCGTCCTCTACGACGACACGCGTGTGGTCGGCTCGGCGACGATCGCGGCGACGGAGCGGGCCGCGGCCGTCCGCTAGGACCGAACATGGGAGAGCGGGGGCGCGTCGCGCGCCCCCGCTCTCCCATGCCGGACCCTCCGCCTCAGAACGAGGCGGCCGTCCGCGTCACGGTCGGGATCTCGCAGCGCACCGTGCCCGACGTGCCCGGCTTGGGGACGTACGGAGTGGAGACGTCGAGGGTGTCGGTCTTGCCCGGACCCACCGACGGGATCGACGGGTTGCGGGTGGCCAGCAGCGCGCGGTCGGGACCGTAGAACTTCACCGTCAGACGGTAGTCGTACCGCGTGGCGCTGCTGTTGGTCGCCTGCACCTTGGCCGTGATGCCGAGGCGGTCGCTGTACGAGCAGCTGAGGATCTTGATGTCGCTCATGGCGCTGCCGCTGCCGCCGCCGCTCGAACCCAGCACGGAGGAGCTCCCCGACGAGGAGTCGCCCGTCGTGCCGGACGTGGTGCCGGACGACGTGCCGCTGCCGGTGGTGCCGCCGGTGGTCGAGCCACCGCTCGTCGTACCGCCGAACGTGCCGCTGGAGGAGTCCCCTCCAGTGGTGCTGCCGCCCGAGGTGGAGCCGCCCGAGGAGGAGTGGCTGCTGCTGTGGCTGGACCCGCCGCAGCTGCCGCCGTGGTGACCGCGGGCTCCGGTCAGGGCGACGACGCAGATACCGAAGATGGCGGCCGCGCGGACATGACGAAGCTTCACGCTGATGACTCCCCCGATGAAGTGGCTTGTTTTCGCCGTGGATTGACGAGCGCACGTCACGCTAACAACGCCCTTACACGGCGCCAAATCGAGGAGCTTTCTGTAACGCGGTCGCGACGGAACGGGTTCCGAACCGGGACCCGTGCTGGCCGAAAACAGGGCATAGAGCCCGACTCCGCGAGGAGCGGGCCCCGTGACCTCAGCCCGTCGTGCGCTCCACGCCGGCGACCTCGCACTTGACGCCGCCCGTGGAGGCGCCCGCCTTGGGGGCGTACGGGGTCGCGATGTCGAGCGTGTCGGTGCGGCCGGGGCGGACGAACGGCATGGACGGCGTCTGGGTGGCCAGGGCGGTGCCGTCCGGCGCCGTGAACTTCACGGTGACCTTGTAGCTGTAGGTCGCCGTCGCGCTGCTGTTGGTGGCGCTCAGCTGGGCCGTGACGCCCTGCTTGCCGGCGTAGGCGCAGTCGGAGACCTTGACCTCCCGCAGCGCCTCGCGGGCGGCGTCCGCGCTGGTCGCGGTGTCGGCGGCGGGCGTGGCGGCGGAGCCGGAGTCCTGTTCGGCCGACTGCCCGCCGCAACCGCTTGTTCCGGCGAGGGCGACGAGGGCGATTCCGGATATGGCGGCGGTGCGGATGTGGCGAAGCTTCACTGTGGCACTCTCGGTGAAATGGCTGGGAATCGGACCGTTTTGGACTTTCGGTGTCTAGCCGACGGGTCCGCTGGGGGGCGGCCCGGCCACGCTAGACAGTGCTCGCGGCCGTGGCCATACCGCCGGTAACACCGTGACGTAGTCGCGACCCAACAGATCCCGAACCCTGATCAGGACTGGTCTAAACCAGCGCATAGTGTCCGGGTCGCGCCGCCGCGGCGTACCGTGGCGCCCATGAACGTCACCGTCTTCTGCTCCGCCGCCGACCTCGACGAGCGCTACACCGGACCCGCCCGCGAGTTCGCCGCGCTCATCGGCAAGGGCGGGCACACCCTGGTGTGGGGCGGCTCGGAGTCGGGGCTGATGAAGGTGATGGCCGACGGCGTGCAGGAGAACGGGGGACGGCTGGTGGGCGTCTCCGTGGAGTTCCTCGCCGCCAAGGCCCGCAAGAACGCCGACGAGATGGTGGTGGCCAAGGACCTCGCCGAGCGCAAGGCGCAGCTGCTGGCGCGCGGTGACGCCGTCGTCGTGATGGTCGGCGGGACGGGGACGCTGGACGAGGCGACCGAGATCCTGGAGCTCAAGAAGCACGGTCTGCACGACAAACCCGTGGTGCTGCTGAACGCCGCCGGCTTCTACGACGGGCTCAAGCAGCAGTTCCAGCGCATGGAGGACGAGGGCTTCCTTCCGCTGCCCCTGACCGCACTGGTGTTCTTCGCCGAGGACGCCGTCGGGGCCATGGCCTACCTCGAGGAGTCCGCGGGCACCTCCTAGGGCAAGCTGGGGGCATGGCAACACATGTGATCACCGGCTCCGGATCCGGCATCGGCGAGGCCGTCGCCGAGCGACTGCACGCACGGGGCGACGAGCTGTGGCTCGTCGCGCGCGACGCCGGCCGGGCCAAGGAGCTGGCCGGGCGGTTCCCCGGCGCCCGCACGCTCGTCGCCGACCTGGAGAACCCCGACCGGCTCTCCTGGGCGCTGGGCCACCAGACGCTGCCGGACCGCGTCGACTCGCTGCTGCACGTCGCGGGCGTCGCGGACCTCGGCCCGGTCGGCGAGCTGACCCCGAAGACCTGGAACCGCACGCTCGCCGTCAACCTGGTCGCGCCCGCCGAGCTGACCCGCCTGCTCCTGCCCCAGCTCCGGGTGTCGAACGGCCACGTGGTCTTCGTCAACTCCGGTGCCGGGCTGCGCGCCAACGCCGAGTGGGGGGCGTACGCGGCCAGCAAGCACGGGCTCAAGGCGCTCGCCGACTCCCTGCGCGCCGAGGAGCACACCAACGGCGTCCGGGTCACCAGCGTCTACCCGGGCCGGGTGGCCACGCCCATGCAGGCGAAGGTGCACCAGCACGAGCGCAAGGACTACGAGCCGGGCAAGTGGATCGACCCGCAGTCCGTCGCGGCGACCGTGCTGCTGGCGGTGGACCTGCCGCGCGACGCCGAGATCCACGACCTGTCGGTGCGCCCGGGGCATTCGGGCGGCTGAGGGCACCACCTGCGGCGCACGCCCCGGGGCCCGCGGCGCCCGCGGTCTCGTACCCTTCCTGAGTGAGCGAGACGAACACGTTCAAGGACTGGGACGCCGGGGTCGCCACGGGCATCGGGTCGATGCCCGGGGGAGACGCCCGGGAGGCCGCGAAGACCGTCACCGGGTCACTGGAGTCACTGCCGTACCTACCGGAGCTGCCCGCCCGCGGTCCCGGCGCGGACATGATCGGCCGGACCGCCGGGCTGCTGGTGGAGGTCTTCGCGCACGTGGAGCCCAGCGGCTGGCGCATCAGCGACCGGCCGGGGCGCGACACGCGTCGCGCCCGGTCCTGGCTCGGCGAGGACCTCGACGCGCTCGAGGAGTTCACGCAGGGGTACGGGGGCCCGCTGAAGGTCTCGGCCGTCGGGCCGTGGACGCTCGCGGCCGCGCTGGAACTGCGCGGCGGTGAGGCCGCGCTGAGCGACGCCGGGGCGTGCCGGGACCTGACCGCCTCGCTGGCCGAGGGGCTCCGCGCCCACCTCGCCGAGGTGCGGCGCCGGGTGCCGGGCGCGCGGATCGTGCTCCAGCTGGACGAGCCGTCGCTGCCCGCGGTGCTGCGCGGCCAGGTCCGTACGGCCAGCGGTTACCGCACCCACCGGGCGGTGGACCGGGCCGTGGTCGAGGGCGCGCTCAGGGACCTGGCCGCGGTGGCGGGGGAGACCCCGGGCGGGGCGCTGGTCGTTCACTCGTGCGCCCCCGGAGTGCCGTTCGCGCTGCTGCGGCACGCGGGGGTCGCCGGGGTGTCGTTCGATTTCTCGCTGCTCACCGAGCGTGAGGACGACGCGATCGGTGAGACCGTCGAGGCGGGCACCAAGCTGTTCGCTGGCGTGGTGCCCGGCACGGACGGCCCGTTGTCAGACCCTGCCGGTAGCGTCATGGGTGTCAGGACGCTGTGGCGCAGGCTGGGGCTGTCGCCGGGGACCCTCGCGGAGTCCGTGGTGATCACTCCTTCGTGCGGGCTCGCGGGCGCTTCGCCCGCCTATGCCCGTGCGGCCCTCGCGCACTGCGTCCGGGCGGCGAAATCACTCGCAGACAACCCTGAGTGACGGCGCTCATGGATCAACGGGAGGACGAGACGGTGGCTGTCGAACAGCGAGGCGACGAGCTCGAAGGGCTCGCGGCCCAGGCGGCGGTGCCCGCCGAGGCGCGGGAGAAGCACGCTCTGCTGGCCGAGCAGGTCGAGGAGCACCGCTTCCGGTACTACGTCAAGGACCGTCCCGTCATCAGCGACGCGGAGTTCGACAAGCTGCTGCGCTCGCTGGAGGCCCTGGAGGAGACGTATCCGCCGCTGCGCACCCCGGACTCGCCCACCCAGAAGGTCGCGGGGGCCTACGAGACGGAGTTCACGGCCGTCGAGCACCGCGAGCGCATGCTCTCCCTCGACAACGCCTTCGACGACGAGGAGCTGGCCGCCTGGGCCGACCGGCTGGTCAAGGAGGTCGGCGGCACGCCGTACCACTACCTGTGCGAGCTGAAGGTCGACGGCCTCGCCGTCAACCTCACCTATGAGAACGGCCGCCTCGTCCGCGCCGCCACCCGCGGCGACGGGCGCACCGGCGAGGACATCACGCCCAACGTGCGCACCATCTCCGGGGTGCCCGAGCGGCTCAAGGGCGAGCGCGTCCCCGCGTTCGTCGAGGTCCGCGGCGAGGTCTACTTCCCCACGGAGAAGTTCGAGGAGCTGAACGCCCGTCTGGTCGAGGCCGGCAAGCCGCCCTTCGCCAACCCGCGCAACGCGGCGGCCGGTTCGCTGCGCCAGAAGGACCCCAAGGTCACCCGCTCCCGCCCGCTGTGCATGGTGGTGCACGGCGTCGGCGCCCGCGAGGGCTTCGACATCGACCGCCAGTCGCAGGCGTACGAACTGCTGCGCGAATGGGGTCTGCCGACCGCCGCGCACGCCCGGGTCGTCGACAGCCTGGACGACGTCCGCGCCTTCATCGCCCACCACGGCGACCCGGACGTCCGCCACTCGATGGAGCACGAGATCGACGGCGTCGTCGTCAAGCTCGACGAGATCCCCCTCCAGGGCCGCCTCGGCTCCACCTCGCGCGCCCCCCGCTGGGCCATCGCCTGGAAGTACCCCCCCGAGGAGGTCAACACCAAGCTGGTGGACATCCGCGTCGGCGTCGGCCGCACGGGCCGGGTGACGCCCTACGCCGTGGTCGAGCCGGTCACGGTCGCGGGCTCGGAGGTGGAGTTCGCCACCCTGCACAACCAGGAGGTCGTCAAGGCCAAGGGCGTCCTCATCGGTGACACGGTCGTGCTGCGCAAGGCCGGTGACGTCATCCCCGAGATCCTCGGGCCGGTCGTGGACCTCCGCGACGGCACCGAACGGGAGTTCGTCATGCCCGCGGAGTGCCCCGAGTGCGGGGCCGGGCTGCGCCCGATGAAGGAGGGGGACATCGACCTCCGGTGCCCCAACGCCCGGTCCTGTCCGGCACAGTTGCGTGAGCGAATCTTCTACCTGGCCGGCCGCAAGGCGCTGGACATCGAGGCCCTCGGCGAGGAGACGGTCCGGGCGCTGACCGCGCCGGACGAGGGGCCCCGGGTGCTGACGAGCGAGGCCGACCTGTTCGACATCAAGGTCGAGGACCTGCGCGACGTCAAGATGTGGCGCCGTGACACCCGAAAGGGTGCCTCCGAGGACGACCGCGTCCTCGCGCCCTACTTCTACGGCCAGCCCAAGACGGTGGGCCGGGGCGAGGAGAAGCGGACCCTGGAGGCGCAGCCCAAGGAGAACACCAACAAGCTGATCGCCGAGCTGGAGAAGGCCAAGGAGAAGCCGCTCTCCCGCGTCCTGACCGGCCTTTCCATCCGTCACGTCGGTCCCGTCGCCGCGGTCGCGCTGGCCCGTGAGTTCCGCTCGATCGAGCGGATCGCCGAGGCGGGCGAGGAGGAGCTGGCCGCCGTCGAGGGCGTCGCCGCGACCATCGCCGCCTCCGTCAAGGAGTGGTTCGCGGAGGACTGGCACCGTGAGATCGTGGCGAAGTGGAAGGCCGCCGGCGTCCGGATGGAGGAGGAGGCCGGCGAGGACGAAGGCCCGCGACCGCTGGCCGGACTCACCGTCGTCGTCACCGGTACGCTCACCGGCTACACCCGTGACGCCGCCAAGGACGCGCTGCAGAGCCGGGGAGCGAAGGTGACCGGTTCGGTGTCGAAGAAGACGGACTTCGTGGTGGTGGGTGACAACCCCGGTTCGAAGTACGACAAGGCGATGCAGCTGAAGGTCCCGGTGCTGGAGGAGGAGGGCTTCACCGCACTCCTGAACGAAGGCCCGGAGGCGGCGCGCGAGAAGGCCGTGCCCCAGGAGGCCACCCCAGCGGAGTAATGCCCGCATAGTCAGTGGGCATTACCCCTACAGCGCGTACCAGATGGCTGCAGAAGGCCGGATCGCATTCGGGCAACCGCTGCCGATCGCTGCCCGCCGTAGCCTTCTGCGGCCTACTGTTGAGATGTGCGCCTGCCGTGGCGCGGGCACCGCCGGCTGTGAGAGGGACGGGCATGAAACCCACCGACAGCGCCGAACCGGCATCGCGGTTGCGCCGGCTATCCCCGCCCGCGCTGCCGACGGTCTGCGTGGCCCTGGCCGTACTGGCACTCGCCGCCGGGACCTTCCGCGCCGTCGGCACGGGCCGGGCGCTCTTCCCCGGCCAGGCCGCCGGCTGGGCCCTCGCGACGCTCACCGCGCTCATCGTCGCCCATCTCGTCGCCCTCGGACGCGACCGCTGGTGGGGCGGCACCGGCTCCGGCGCCGCCCTCACCCTGGCCGTCCTGCTGCTCTACGGCTGGCTCCCGTCCGTGCTGATCAGCATCGCGGTGGTGGCCCTCGTGGCCACCGCCCGCCGGCACCGCTGGCGGCAGGCGTTACTCCACGGCGCGGTCGACATCCTCGGCATCGCCGCCGCCGGCCTCGCCCTGGCCGGCTGGGGGATCCACGCCAGCGTCGAGAACCCCTGGCTGCCCGACACGTGGCGGCTGTCGGCCGCCCCGAAGATCGCCCTCGCCGCCTTCCTCTACCTCGCCGTCACCCGCGCCCTGCTCTGGTACTCCGTGGCCCCGCGCGCCGCCCTCACCAGCATCGCCCGCACCGCCCTCATGCGGCAGGCCCTCGTCGGCGGGGCCCTGCTGGGCATCGCCCCGCTCATCGCCGTCGTCGCGGACCACGCGCCGCTGCTCCTGCCCCTCTTCGCGGTCCCCCTCGTCGCCCTGGACTCCACCCTCTGGATAGCGCGCGCCCGCGCCGAGGAACAGCTGCGCGACCCCCTCACCGGGCTGCCCAACCGTCAGTGGCTGCTGGAGCGCACCTGGACCGCCCTGGACGAGGCCGAGCAGGCCGGCGTGCGGGCCGCGCTCGTCCTGATCGACCTCGACCGCTTCCGGTCCGTCAACGACACCCTCGGGCACCTCGCCGGCGACCGGCTGCTCCTGCAAATAGCGGAACGGCTGCGGCTCGCCCTCCCGCGCGACGCGGAGGCCGCCCGGCTCGGCGGGGACGAGTTCGCCGTGCTGCTGCCCGTCGCGGACTCCCTCACCAGCGCCCAGCGCGTGGCCCGCGCACTCGTCGCCGACCTCGGCTCGCCGCTCGACCTCGACGGGCTCACCCTCGTCCTGGAGGCCAGCGCTGGCGTCGCCGTCTACCCCGACCACGCGCTCGACGCCGAGGGCCTGCTGCGCCGCGCGGACGTGGCGATGTACCAGGCCAAGCGGGACCGCAGCGGCGTCGAGGTCTACGAGGCCCGCCGCGACGGCAACACCCCCGACCGGCTCGGCCTGTTGGGCGATCTGCGCCGGGCGCTGGACGCCGGCGAGGTCGAGCTGCACTACCAGCCCAAGGTCGCCTTCGACGGCCACGTCGAGGGCCTGGAGGCCCTGGTCCGCTGGGTCCACCCGGAGCGGGGCCGGGTCTCGCCGGACGAGTTCATCGCCATCGCCGAGTCCTCCGGCCTGATGCCCCGGCTGACCGAGTACGTCCTGGAGACCGCCCTGTGCCAGGTGGCCAAGTGGCGCGCCATGGGCCTGGAGGTGCCGGTGGCGGTCAACGTCTCGCCCCGCGACGTCCACACCCCCGGCTTCGCCGGCTCGGTCGCCGCGCGGCTCGCCCGGCACGGCGTCCCCGCCGGGGCGCTCCAGCTGGAGATAACCGAGCACGTCCTGCTGGAGGACCCCCAGCGGGCGGCCGACACCCTCGCCGGCCTCACCGGCCACGGCGTGAAGATGTCCCTCGACGACTTCGGCACCGGCTACTCCTCCCTGGTCCACCTGCGCCGCCTCCCGGTCAGCGAACTCAAGATCGACCGCTCCTTCGTCGCCCGGCTGGCCATCGACAACGAGGACGCGGAGATCGTCCGCTGCACGCTCGACCTCGCCCATTCCCTGGGCCTGGTCGTCGTCGCGGAGGGCGTCGAGGACGACGAGACCTGGGAGCGCCTGCGCGACCTGGGCTGCGACGCGGTCCAGGGCTGGCTCGTCGCCGCGGCGATGCCGCCCGACGAGACCACGGCCTGGCTGCGCCTGCGCGAGTCCGGCTGGCACCGGGAGGGCCCGCCCGTCCCGGTGGCCCCGGCCCCCGCGGCGGCCCCCGCCCCGGCGACGGAGGAAGCGGACCAGCCGGTGACGTAGCCGGGGTGCCCGGCCCGGGCCGTGTCCCGCTCCGGGGCCCGGCGGGGCGGCGCCGGCCGGGCCGCCGCGCCCCCGGAAAGGGCCCGCGCGGCGGCCCTGCGGAAACCGTTGCGCGGGCACACGGCCCTGAGCCATAGGATTGGGGCGAACCTATACACCCACCCTTGAGGATCGCTGCATGCCTGGCATCACGCGCGAGGAGGTCGCTCACCTCGCCCGGCTGTCACGTCTGGAGCTGAAGGCGGAAGAGCTCGACCACTTCGCCGAACAGCTCGACGTGATCATCGGCGCGGTCGCCCGCGTTTCCGATGTGGCCGACGAGGACGTACCGCCGACCTCCCACCCGCTGCCCCTGACCAACGTCATGCGGGCGGACGAGATCCGCCCGTCGCTGACCCCCCAGCAGGCGCTCTCCGGCGCCCCCGCACAGGAGCAGCAGCGTTTCAAGGTGCCGCAGATCCTGGGGGAGGACTGATCCCGATGACTGAGATCATCAAGCTCACCGCCGCCGAGATCGCCGAGAAGGTCGCCTCCGGCGAGCTCACGGCCGTCGAGGTCACCGAGGCCCACCTGGCCCGCATCGAGGCCGTCGACGAGAAGGTGCACGCCTTCCTGCACGTCGACCGCGAGGGCGCGCTCGCGCAGGCCCGCGAGGTCGACGCCAAGCGGGAGCGCGGCGAGAAGCTCGGCCCGCTGGCCGGCGTCCCGCTCGCGCTGAAGGACATCTTCACCACCAAGGGGATCCCGACCACCGTCGGCTCCAAGATCCTCGAGGGCTGGATCCCGCCGTACGACGCGACGCTCACCAAGCGCCTGAAGGACGCGGACGTCGTCATCCTCGGCAAGACCAACATGGACGAGTTCGCCATGGGGTCCTCCACCGAGAACAGCGCCTTCGGCCCGACCGGCAACCCCTGGGACCTCACCAAGATCCCCGGCGGCTCCGGCGGCGGCTCCTCGGCCGCCCTCGCCTCCTACGAGGCCCCGCTGGCCATCGGCACGGACACCGGCGGCTCCATCCGCCAGCCCGCCGCCGTCACCGGCACCGTCGGCGTCAAGCCGACCTACGGCGCGGTCTCCCGCTACGGCATGGTCGCCTTCTCGTCCTCCCTCGACCAGGGCGGTCCCTGCGCCCGCACGGTCCTGGACGCCGCCCTGCTGCACGAGGTCATCGCCGGTCACGACCCGCTCGACTCGACCTCCATCGACGCCCCGGTCCCGCCGGTCGTCGAGGCGGCGCGCAACGGCGACGTCAAGGGCATGCGCGTCGGCGTCGTCAAGCAGTTCCGGGGCGAGGGCTACCAGCCCGGCGTGCTCCAGCGCTTCGACGAGTCCGTGGAGCTCCTCAAGGAGCTCGGCGCCGAGGTCGTCGAGGTGGACTGCCCGTCCTTCGACCTGGCGCTCGCCGCGTACTACCTGATCGCGCCGTCCGAGTGCTCCTCCAACCTGGCCCGCTTCGACGCCATGCGCTACGGCCTGCGGGTCGGCGACGACGGCACGCGGTCGGCCGAGGACGTCACCGCCCTCACCCGTGAGGCCGGCTTCGGCCCCGAGGTCAAGCGCCGCGTCATGCTGGGCACCTACGCCCTCAGCTCCGGCTACTACGACGCGTACTACGGCTCGGCGCAGAAGGTCCGCACCCTGATCACCCGGGACTTCGAGAAGGCGTTCGAGCAGGTCGACGTGCTGGTCTCGCCGACCACCCCGACCACCGCCTTCGCGATCGGCGAGCGCGCCGACGACCCGATGGCGATGTACCTCGCCGACCTGTGCACCATCCCGACCAACCTGGCGGGCAACGCGGCCATGTCGCTGCCGTGCGGCCTCGCCCCGGAGGACGGGCTGCCGGTGGGGCTGCAGATCATCGCCCCCGCCATGGCCGATGACCGGCTCTACCGGGTCGGTGCCGCGGTCGAGGCCGCGTTCACCGCCCGGTGGGGACACCCGCTGCTGGAGGAGGCACCGTCGCTGTGAGCAACGACAAGCAGAGTGCGCTGAAGAAGGCCAAGGGCTTCAAGAAGTCCAAGGCCGGTACGTACCTGTCCATCGGCACGACGCTGTTCGGCGCGATCAGCGTCGTCAAGCAGGCCAAGAAGGCGCGCGGCGAGCAGGACACGCTCCAGCTCGTCGACGCCGTCGTCTCCGCCGCCGCCATCGCCACCGGCGTCGCCCTGCTCGTCCGCGAGCTGCGCCGCATGAACAGCGACGACGTCCTCGCGGGCTGAGCCGGGACTTGAGAGGTTAGTTTTCCGTGACCGTCACTGAACTGGTGTCGTACGAGGAGGCGCTTGCCACCTTCGAGCCCGTCATGGGCCTCGAGGTGCACGTCGAGCTCGGCACCAAGACCAAGATGTTCTGCGGGTGCGCCACCGAGCTGGGCGCCGAGCCCAACTCGCAGACGTGCCCCACCTGCCTCGGCCTGCCCGGCTCCCTGCCGGTCGTCAACGGCACCGCCGTCGAGTCGGCCGTGAAGATCGGCCTGGCGCTGCACTGCGAGATCGCCGAGTGGTGCCGCTTCGCCCGGAAGAACTACTTCTATCCGGACATGCCGAAGAACTTCCAGACCTCGCAGTACGACGAGCCGATCGCCTTCAACGGCTACCTGGACGTCCAGCTGGAGGACGGCGAGGTCTTCCGCGTGGAGATCGAGCGCGCCCACATGGAGGAGGACACCGGCAAGTCCACGCACGTGGGCGGCGCCACCGGCCGCATCCACGGCGCCCGGCACTCCCTGCTGGACTACAACCGCGCCGGCATCCCCCTCATCGAGATCGTCACCAAGCCGATCACCGGTGCGGGCGAGCGCGCCCCCGAGGTCGCCAAGGCGTACGTCGCCGAGCTGCGCGAGCTCATCAAGGCGCTCGGCGTCTCCGAGGCCCGCATGGAGATGGGCCAGATGCGCTGCGACGTCAACCTCTCGCTGATGCCCAAGGGCAGCGAGAAGTTCGGCACGCGCTCCGAGACGAAGAACGTCAACTCGCTGCGTTCGGTCGAGCGGGCGGCGCGCTTCGAGATCCAGCGCCACGCGGCCGTGCTGTCCTCCGGCGGCACGATCGTCCAGGAGACCCGTCACTTCCACGAGGAGGACGGCTCCACGACCTCGGGCCGGATCAAGGAGGAGGCGGAGGACTACCGCTACTTCCCCGAGCCGGACCTGGTGCCGGTGGCCCCCTCCCGCGAGTGGGTCGAGGAGCTGCGGGGCACCCTGCCCGAGCTGCCGCGCGTGCGCCGCAACCGGCTGCGCGAGCAGTGGGGCGTCTCCGAGCACGACATGCAGTCGATCCTCAACGCGGGCGCGGTCGACCTGATCGTCGCCACGATCGAGGCCGGCGCCGACGCCGCCTCCGCCCGCAAGTGGTGGATGGGCGAGCTGGCGCGCCGGGCCAACGAGGCCGGCAGCGACCTCGCCGCCCTGGAGATCACCCCGGAGCAGGTCGCCCGGGTGTGCGCGCTCGTCGCCGAGGGCTCCCTCAACGACAAGCTGGCCCGCCAGGTCATCGAGGGCGTGCTCGCGGGTGAGGGCGGCCCGGACCAGGTCGTCGAGGCGCGCGGCCTGAAGGTCGTCTCGGACGAGGGCGCGCTGGGCACGGCCGTGGACGAGGCCATCGCGGCCAACGCCGCCATCGCCGACAAGATCCGCTCCGGCAAGGTCGCGGCGGCGGGTGCGCTCGTCGGCGCGGTCATGAAGGCCACGCGCGGCCAGGCCGACGCGGCCCGCGTGCGTGAGCTGATCCTGGAGAAGCTCGGCGTCGAGGGCTGATCCCCCGCCGTCCGGCAGTCGTGGCCGCCCCTGTTCGCGGGGGCGGTCATTGTCGTACCACCGGCTGTCGTATGACCGGCCCGGGCCGGTCAGCCGCGCGCGGTTCCGGTTAGCCCGAGTCGGCCTGAATTCCCCCGTACGCCCCCCACGCCCCGAAACGGTCCGGCATGATCCCGGCAGCGGGCCCGGTCCACGCGCCCGCAGTCGAGCTGGGGGTAGCAATGCGACGGTTGGGTACGAAGGTGGCCGCGCTCCTGCTGGCGGGCGCGGGGCTGACGCTGGCGGTGCCGGGGACGCTGGGGACGGCCTCGGCGGCCGGCTCCCCCACCGCGGCCGCGGCGGGCTGCACGGCGGGCTGGGGAAGCCTGCCCAAGGTCAGCACCGAGACCGACTACAAGCCGCTCAGGGACATCAGAACGGGCCGGCACGCCTGCTACGACCGCATGGTCCTCGACGTCCTCGGCCCGGACGCCCACGGCCCCATCGGCTACCGCGTCGGCTACGTCGAGGCGATGCACCAGGACGGCTCAGGCGACGTCGTCCCCGTCGGCGGCGGCGCGATCCTCGACGTGCGGGTGGCCGCGCCCGCCTACGACCCCCGCACCGGCCAGGCCACCTACGACGGCCGGGCCCGGCAGCCGCTGCCGGACGTCGACCTCTCCGGCTACCGCACCTTCCAGGACACCCGCTTCGGCGGCAGCTTCGAGGGCGTCAGCCAGGTCGCTCTCGGCGTCCGCGGCCGGCTGCCGTTCCGGGTGTTCCAGTGGGGCAACCACCTCGTGGTGGACGTCGCCCACAGCTGGCGGGGCTTCCGCTGAGCGACGGTCCGGCACCGACCGTGAGACCGGCTGAGGCGCCTCTTCCCGTCCCCTTTGTGGCGTAACCCACAAAGGGGACAAAGGATCTTTTCCGGCTGCCACAGTAGGTCGGCAGGGGCCCGGCACGGGCCCTCTTCTGCCCAGTTGCTCAGCGGTCGAACCACGGGTCCTCCCGGCGAGAACGACGCGATACCCGGGATTGCGGCCCATGACCTCACTTGCCCGGTGGTGCCTGCGCCGCCGTTTCGCCGTCATCGTTCTCTGGCTCCTCGCGCTCGCGGGCACCGCAGCGGCCGCCACCTGCGCCGGCAAGACCTACACCGACGACTACGCCGTCCCCGGCACCGAATCCACCCGGGCCACCGCCCTGCTGGAGAAGGCGTTCCCCGGCGAGGGCGGCGACGACAAGATCGTCTGGCACACCGACCGGGGCACCGTGCGCGCCGCGGTCGTCGAGCAGCGCATGACCGCCACCCTGCGCGAGATCGCCCACCTGCCCGGCGTCGACTCCGTGACCAGCCCCTACGGCAGCGAGGGCGCCCACCAGATCAGCCGGGACCGGCACACCGCCTACGCCTCCGTGGCCTTCGCGAGCGCGACCGGCGACCCCGACAAGGCCCAGGTGAAGCGGGTCGTCGACACCGCCCGCGCGGCCTCGGACGACAACCTCGCGGTCGCCCTCGGCGGCACCGGCGTCGGCGCGGCCGAAGCCCCCGGCGGACACCTCAGCGAGATCATCGGTGTGGCCGTGGCCGCCGTGGTCCTCCTCGTCGTCTTCGGCTCCCTCGCCGCCAGCCTCCTGCCCATCGCCACCGCCCTCGTCGGCGTCGGCACGGCCTCGATGGGCACCGTCCTGCTCGGCCACGTCATGAACGTCGCCGAGTTCGCGCCCATGCTGGGCACGCTCATCGGCCTCGGCGTCGGCATCGACTACGCCCTGTTCATCGTCACCCGGCACCGCAAGGGCCTGCGCCAGGGGCTGCCCGTGGCGATCGCGGCGGAGCGGGCCGTGGCCACGACGGGCCGCGCCGTGGTCTTCGCCGGCGGCACCGTGTGCGTTGCCCTGCTCGGCATGCTCATCCTGCGGCTCGGCTTCCTCAACGGGGTCGCGATCGCCGCCTCGCTGACCGTCGTCCTCACCGTCGCCGCCTCCGTCACCCTGCTGCCCGCGCTGCTCGGCGTCATCGGCGACCGGGCCCTCAGCCGCCGCGAACGCCGCCGCCTCGCGCTCGGTCCCCGCCCCGAGGCCCCGGCCGGCCTCGCCGCGCGCTGGGCCGCGTTCGTCGAGCGCCACCCCAAGCTGCTGGGCGCGGCCGCCGCCACCGTCATGCTGACCCTGGCCCTGCCGACGCTCTCGCTCCACCTCGGCACGTCCGACCAGGGCAACAGCCCGGCCTCCAGCACCACCCGCCAGGCCTACGACATGCTCGCCGAGGGCTTCGGCCCCGGCGTCAACGGGCCGCTCACGCTCGTGGCCCCGCTCGACGGAGCCGCCGACCGGCTCGCCTTCAACCGGCTGCCCGACACGCTCCGGCACATCCCGGGCGTCGCCGCCGTCACCCCCTCCGCGCTGAACGCGAGCGGCGACGCCGGCGTCATCACCGTCGTCCCCATGACCTCCCCGCAGTCGGCCGCCACCAGCGAGCTCGTCGAACGGCTCCGCACCAGCGTGCTGCCCAGGGCCACCGGCGGCACCGGCCCGACCGTCCACGTCGGCGGCATGACCGCGGGCTACGACGACTTCGCCGGCGTCATCCTCGGCAAGCTGCCGCTGTTCGTCGGAACGGTCGTCGGACTCGGGTGCGTCCTGCTGCTCCTGGCCTTCCGGAGCATCGGCATACCGCTGAAGGCGGCGGCGATGAACCTCGCGGCCGTCGCCTCCTCCTTCGGCCTGATCGTCGCGGTCTTCCAGTGGGGCTGGGGCAGCGAGACGCTCGGCCTGGGCGCGGCCGGACCCGTCGAGCCGTTCCTGCCCGTGGTGATGGTCGCGGTGCTCTTCGGCCTGTCGATGGACTACCAGGTCTTCCTGGTCAGCAGGATGTACGAGGAGTGGCTGGCCACGCGCGACAACCGGCGGGCCGTCCGGGTCGGCCTGGCCGAGACCAGCCGTGTGATCAACTCCGCTGCGATCATCATGATTTCGGTGTTCCTCGCGTTCGTGCTCAGCGGCGACCGCGTGATCGCGATGTTCGGCATCGGGCTGGCCGCGGCGGTGGCGCTCGACGCCTTCGTCCTGCGCACGCTGCTGGTGCCGGCGCTCATGCACATGCTGGGCGGCGCGAACTGGTGGCTGCCGGGCTGGCTGGAGCGGTGGCTGCCGCGGATCAGCATCGAGCCGGCGGAGCACGCGCCGCTGCCGCCGCCCGTCGCGGCGCCGGTCCCGCCGGTGCCCGCCCGGGTGTGAGCCCCCGCCCCGTCCCTTCCCGGGGCCGGGCCCGGCGGCGTCAGCTCCGCCGCGGCCGGATCACCACGTGTCCCGACTCCAGGTCGATGGGGCCCGCCCCGGGGTCGCCGTCCCCCACGTCGTCACGGACGAGTTCGAGCCGGTTGCGCTCCTCCTCCGTGTGCTCCCGCCCCGGTGCGAACAGTTCCTCGATCACGTTGAACATCTCAGCTCACCTTCAACAGCAGTAGCCGGTCGTCCTGGGCGTCCGGCTTGCCCCGCCCGTCCGTGTTGCTGGTGGTCAACACCAAAGTGTCGCCGCTTGTCGCCACCACTGTACGCAGACGCCCGTACTCCCCTTCGAAGAACGCCTGGGGCGACGCCGCCGGACGCTCGCCCCGCAACGGGATCCGCCACAGGGTCCGGCCCCGCAGGCCGGCCATCCACAACGCGCCTCCGGCGTACGCCAGGCCGCTCGGCGAGGCGGCCGCGGGCTTCCACTGCTCCACCGGGTCCACGAGCCCCGGCTTGCCGGCTCTGCCCTCGGCCAGCGGCCAGCCGTAGTCGCCGCCGGGCCGGACCAGGTTGAGCTCGTCCCACGTGTCCTGGCCGAACTCCGAGGCCCACAGCCGTCCGTCCGCGTCCCACGCCAGGCCCTGGACGTTGCGGTGGCCGTGGCTGTAGACGACCGAGTCCGCCCGGGGGTTGCCGGGCGCGGGCCGGCCGTCCGGGGTCATGCGGAGGATCTTGCCGCCGAGGGAGTCCAGGTCCTGGGCCAGGCCGCGCCGTCCGCTCTCGCCCGTGCCCGCGTACAGCATGCCGTCCGGGCCGAAGGCGATCCGGCCGCCGTTGTGGACCGGCCCCTTGGGGATGCCGCGCAGGATCGTGTCCGGCGCGCCCAGCCGCTGCCCCTCGGGCCGCGCGTCGTCGACGAGCATCCGTACGACGCGGTTGTCGGACTCGGTGGTGAAGTAGGCGTACAGCCAGTGGTCGGCGCCGTAGCCGGGCGAGAGGGCGAGGCCGAGCAGGCCGCCCTCGCCCGCCGCCGCGACGCCGGGCACCGTGCCCAGCTCGCTCTGCCGGCCGTCCCCGGCCCCGACCCGGACGATCCGCCCGGTGTCCCGCGAGCCGACCAGCAGGTCCCCGCCGGGCAGGACGGCAACGCCCCAGGGGGAGTTGAGCCTCGTGGCGATCGTCCGGACGACCTCGGCCGAGCCCTTGGCGGGGGCGGCGGAGGCGGACGGGCCGCCGGTGCCCGCGGTGCCGGCCCCGGTGGACGGCGAGCCGTCGTCCGAGCAGCCCGCCAGGAGCAGCAGCGCCGAGGCGGCCGCCAGCGCGGCCCTGACGGTGGCGTTCGGGGTTCCTCGCACGGTGCGGTCCTCTCGCCGGAAGCCGGGCGGAGCGGGGCAGGACGGTCGAACTGTCGCCTCCCGCCCTTTCTACACCCCCTCAGTCCCAGGAACCCATGGCCTTGGGCAGCGCCGCGATCTCGGCCAAATCGCCGGCCCCGAGGCGCAGTCCGGCGGCGGCGGCGTTCTCCACCGCCCACGCGGCCTTCTTCGTCCCCGGAACGGGCACCACGTGCCGCCCCTGCGCCAGCACCCACGCCAGCGCGACCTGGGCCGCCGTGGCGTCGTGGCGCCGGGCGACCCGCCGCAGCCCGGCGACTATCGGCTGGTTGGCCGCCATCATCTCCGCGGTGAACCGCGGGTGCCGGGCCCGGACGTCCTCCGGCTCGAAGCCCTGCCCCGGGGTGAGCGTGCCACTGAGGAAACCATTCCCCAGGGGCATGGCGGCCAGCAGTCCCACGCCCCGCGAGGCGCACCAGGGCACCAGCCGGTCCAGCGCCTCCCGGGACCACACCGAGAGCTCCGCCTGCACGCAACTGACCGGGAAGACCTGCTGGACCCGCTCCAGCTGGCGGATCGTCGTGTCGTACATGCCCGCCGCCGCCCCCGCCGACGAGCCGAACCTGCGCTGCGCGCGGGCGCCTATCGCGCACCACCCCAGCGCGCGGACCTTGCCCGCCGACACCAGCTCCGCCATCGCCCCCCACGTCTCCTCGACCGGCACCTCGGGGTCCGGCCGGTGCAGCTGGTAGAGGTCGATCACGTCGGTCTGCAAGCGGCGCAGCGAGGCGTCGCACGCGCGCTTGACGTAGCCGGGCCGTCCGTTGGCCACGACGTGCTGCTCTCCCACCAGCAGCCCGCACTTGGTCGACACGAACGCCTCCGCGCGCCGCTCCCGCAACACCCGCCCCACCAGGAGTTCGTTGGTGAACGGCCCGTACATGTCGGCCGTGTCCAGCAGGCTCGCCCCCGCGTCCAGGGCCGCGTGGACCGTGCGCAGCGCGCCCTCGCCGCTCTGCTGGGAGGCGGTGTACGCCCAGTGCATCGGCATGCACCCGAGACCGATCGCCCCCACTTCGAGCGCCGCCGCACCGATTGTCCTGCGCTCCACCGGCCGTACCCTCCCGTTCCTCGCCCCCCAAACTAACGTCTGGTCCTGGGCTGTCTTCGCATAGCCTCCAGACATGAGCGCAGATCACAGCGGTTCCGCCCGACCCCTGGCCTGGTTGCCGATGCCCCCCGAGGAGATCGGGGAGCTCCCCGGCCAACTGGAGTACGCCTGCTGGAACGGCGAGGCGGAGTTCCCCACGGATCCCGCCCGCTGCGTCTTCTACGCGGTCCCGTACCTCAAGGGCCACGAGGTGAGCGTGCGCCCCCTGCCGCTCATGCCGCGCCTCAAGGTCGTGCAGTCCCTCATGGCGGGCGTGGACGACTTCCTGCCCGCCCTCGCCTCGCTGCCGCCGGGCACACGGCTGTGCAACGCGCGCGGGCTGCACGACGCGAGCACCGCGGAACTGGCCCTGACCCTGGTCCTCGCCGCGCTGCGGGACATCCCCGGGTTCGTCCGGGCGCAGGACGCGGGGGAGTGGCGGCAGGAGTTCCGGCCCGCCCTGGCCGACAAGTCGGTGCTGATCGTGGGCTACGGCTCGATCGGCGCCGCCATCGAGGACCGGCTTGTGCCCTTTGAGTGCGCGCGGGTGGTGCGCGTCGCGCGCTCCCCGCGTACCACAGCACGCGGCCCGGTCCATCCGGTGACCGACCTGCCCGAACTGCTGCCCGACGCCGACGTCGTGATCCTCTCGACCCCGCTCACCCCGCAGACCCGGGGCCTGGTTGACGCCGCGTTCCTCGCCCGCATGAAGGACGGGGCCCTGCTGGTGAACGTCGCACGCGGCCCGGTCGTCGACACCGAGGCGCTCCTGGCCGAGCTGGGGAGCGGCCGCCTGCGCGCCGCCCTCGACGTCACCGACCCCGAGCCGCTGCCGCCCGGGCACCCGCTGTGGACCGCCCCCGGCGCACTCGTCACCCCCCATGTGGGTGGCCCTTCTTCGGCCTTCACCCCCCGTGCGAAGGCCCTCCTGCGCGATCAACTGGCCAGATTCGCACTGGACGAGCCTCTGCGGAATGTCGTAGCCACTGTGGACTGACAGCGGAGCGGTACCACGTAGAGGCACCATTTGGCTGCGCTGAGTATCCGTAATCCCGTAGCTAGTTACGCTATGTATATGAGCTATGTCCCTGAGTGACGAGTCTGGTGTATCGTCCCGACCGGGGGCTGCGCGGCGCACCACGGCGGCGCGGCGAAGGACCGGAACTCGAGGGGGGCGACGGGCGATGCACGGCCACTGGACGATCTACCCGACGCGGCAGGGGTGCCGACCACGGCTTCGGCGTCCGAGGCTCCACCGGCCGCGGGACCTGCGGCTCCACGGCCGGACGGGCGCCCGCTGCCTGGCGCCCCTGGCCCTGTGGCTCCCCTGGCTCGGTCTGCTGCGGACGGCGGCGCGGTGAGCGCCTCCGGAGCGGCCCTGACCCGTCGGCCCGGCCCCGCCGGGGGCCCCGGGGTGGTGCCCCAGCTCCTCCTCGCCCTCGTCTGCGGCGGCTACGCCACGGGCGCCGTCTTCGGCTGGGGTTCGGCCGAGATGGCGACCACCATGGGCGACTTCGGCCTCAGCGGGGCCGCGGGCCTCGCCGCCGCGTCCTGCTTCTGGTACGCGCGCGCACACAACACCCGCTTCCGGCCCGCCTGGCTGCTGTTCGCCGTCTCCTCCTCGATGGCCGGCTTCGGCAACGCGGTCTGGGGCTGGTACGAGGTCGTCCTCGGCCGGCCCGTGCCGAGCACGTCCCCGGCCGACTTCTGCTTCCTGCTGTTCGCGCCGCCGTCCATCATCGGCCTGCTGGTGCTCGCCCGCCGCCCCGTCACCCGGGCCGGCTGGGTCTGCCTCGGGCTCGACTCCTGGCTCATCGGCGGCTCGCTGCTGACGCTCTCCTGGAGCCTGGCCCTCGCCCACACCGCGCACTTCGCCGGCGAGACCGTGGCCCACGCCGCGCTGTCCCTGGCCTACCCGCTGCTGGACATCGTGCTGGTGTCCATGGTGCTGGCCCTGCACTTCAAGCGCTCGTCCGCCAACCGCTCCGCCATCAACACCGCGATCGCCGCCCTGGCCCTGACGGTGCTGTGCGACGCGCTGTTCACCTCACCGCTGCTGCGGGCGAACTACCGCTCCGGCCAGATCCTCGACGCCGGCTGGTTCGCGGGCTACATGCTCATGGCCTACGCCCCCTGGGTCGCCCGGGAGCAGGGCGAGGAGAGCGGCGCCCGGCGCGGGCGGCCCGTCCTGCAGCACCCCAGCCGCCCCATCGCGGGCTCGCTCGCGGCCCTCACCCCGTACCTGGCCGCGGCCGTCTGCACCCTGGGGATCCTCTACAACGTCCTGGACGGCCACCACGTCGACCGGGTCGTGCTCTTCACCGGCTGCACGGTCGTCCTGGCGCTCGTGGTGCGCCAGGGCATCATGCTGCTCGACAACATCTCCCTCACCCAGGAGCTGGCCCAGAAGGAGAACCACTTCCGCTCCCTGGTCCAGGGCTCCAGCGACGTCATCATGATCGCCGCACCCACCGGCATACTGCGCTACGTCAGCCCCGCCGCCGCGGGGGTCTACGGGCGCGACGCCGAGGAGCTCGTCGGCTCCGAACTGGCCTCCCTCATCCACCCCGAGGACCTCGGCCGGGTCGTCCACGAGGTGCGCCGCTTCCTCGCCGCGCCGCCCGCCGAGGAGCCCACCACCCGCATCGAGTGCCGCTTCCGCTCCGGCAGCGGCGAGTGGCTCAACGTCGAGTCCACCGTCAACCGCCACCACGGCGGCCTGATCTTCAACAGCCGCGACGTCACCGAACGGGTCCGCCTCCAGGCGCAGTTGCAGCACACCGCCGAGCACGACCCGCTCACCGACCTGCCCAACCGGGCCCTGTTCACCAAGCGGGTCCAGCAGGCGCTGGCCGGCCGCAGAGTCACCGACGCCGGCACCGCCGTGCTCTTCATCGACCTCGACGGCTTCAAGGCCGTCAACGACTCCGTCGGCCACCAGGCGGGCGACGAACTGCTGGTCCAGGCCGCCCGGCGGCTCCAGGACTCGGTGCGCGCCGGCGACTCCACCGCCCGCTTCGGCGGCGACGAGTTCGCGGCGCTCATCATCGGCGACGGCACCCGTGACCCCGCCGCCCGCGAGTACCGCATCCTGGAGGTCGCCGACCGGCTGCGGCTGACCCTCTCCCAGCCCTATCTGGTCGAGGGCGGCACCGAGGTCCGCGTCGCCGCCAGCATCGGCGTCGCCTTCGCCGAGCCCGACATCACGCCCGGCACCCTGATGCGCAACGCCGACCTCGCGATGTACCGCGCCAAGCAGGCCGGAAAGGGGCGCGTCGAGCTCTACGCCCCCCAGATGCAGGCCGACGTCGTCCGCCGCACCGAGCTGGCCACCCGGCTGCGCACCGCGCTGCACGAGGGCGAGTTCGCCCTGCTGCACCAGCCGGTCGTGGAGCTGGCCACCGGCCGGATCACCGCCGTCTCGGCCCAGGCCCGCTGGCGCTCGGCCCAGGGCATCCTCTTCACCCCCGAAGAATTCCTCCGGGTGGCCGAGATGGACCGCGGCGACGAGAGCGCCCGCACCGCCGAGCTGGGCCGCTGGACCCTGGAGAAGGCCGTCGAGCAGGCCGCCCAGCGCGCCCGCGCCGGCCACGGCGTGCCCGTGTACGTACGCCTGCCCGCCGCCCGGCTGCTGGACAGGTCCCTGCCGCCGAAGAACATCGAGGCGCTCGTGCTGCGCCACGACCTGCCCTCCGGCGCGCTCGTCCTGGAGCTGTCCGGCAGCGACCCGCGGCTGCCCCTGGACGAGCTGGAGCGCCGCCTGGCCTCCCTGCGCCGCTTCGGCGTCCGCATCGCCCTCGACGGCTTCGGCAGCGGCTACGCCGCCATGAGCGCCCTGCGGCGGCTGCCCATCGACGTGCTCAAGCTCGACCGGGGCCTGGTCGACGGCGTCGCCGAGTCGGCCAGGCTGCACAAGATCACCGCCGGGCTGCTGCGCATCGCCACCGACCTGGGCATGGACTCCGTGGCCGAGGGTGTCGACGAGCCCGAGCAGGCCCGCGTCCTGCGCACCATGGGCTGCACCCACGGCCAGGGCCTGGCCTTCGCGGGCGCGCTCGACGAGCACCGCCTGCGGCACGCCCTGGACCGCGGTCCGTACACCCTCCCGACCGATCCCTCGAACGAGGGAAACGGGGTGCTCGTCGGGGGTGCGCTGCCCGTACGATCCGGAGCGGTGGGTGGCCCGGGAGCCCTCGCGCATGCTCCATTGCGCTCAAATAATGAGACGCCCGTCCCACCCACTTGACACTGCGTACGGAGCAGAGGGAGGGTCGATGCCATGCGCACCCGAATTCTCGTACTTGGACAGCGCGTCGGCTGAAGCAGGCCGCTCACGACAGCCTGCTGACCACACCGGCGCGCTCCCCTCGCTTGCCTCACGGCACGAGGGGTTTTTTGTTGCACCGGCACCGGCGCCGGTGCTCACAAACCCTCCCAGACCGTCATCTGTCCACCCCATCGAAACCGTCGAATCCGAATCCTTCGAGAAGAGAAAATCGATGACAGAGCAGGCCACCGGGGCCCACCATCATCCTCAGCCGCGGGCCCGCGGCGGGGCGCAGCAGCAGCCCGCCCACGTCGAGCACCTCACGGGTGCGCAGTCCCTGATCCGCTCGCTGGAAGAGGTGGGGGCCGAGATCGTCTTCGGGATCCCCGGCGGCGCCATCCTGCCCGCCTACGACCCGATGATGGACTCCTCGAAGGTCCGCCACGTCCTCGTGCGGCACGAGCAGGGCGCCGGGCACGCGGCGACGGGATACGCCCAGGCGACCGGCAAGGTGGGCGTGTGCATGGCGACTTCGGGCCCGGGGGCGACCAACCTGGTCACCCCGATCGCCGACGCGCACATGGACTCGGTGCCGCTGGTGGCGATCACCGGCCAGGTCTCCTCGAAGTCGATCGGTACGGACGCCTTCCAGGAGGCGGACATCTGCGGCATCACCATGCCGATCACCAAGCACAACTGGCTGGTCACCGACCCCGCCGAGATCCCGCGGACCATCGCGGAGGCCTTCCACGTGGCCTCCACCGGGCGCCCCGGCCCGGTGCTCGTCGACATCGCCAAGGACGCCCTCCAGGCCCGTACGACGTTCGTGTGGCCGCCCCACACCGACCTGCCGGGCTACCGCCCGGTGACCAAGCCGCACGCCAAGCAGATCCGCGAGGCCGCCAAGCTGCTCGCCCAGGCCGAGCGGCCGGTGCTGTACGTCGGCGGCGGTGTGCTGAAGGCGGAGGCGACGGCCGAACTGAAGGTGTTCGCCGAGCTGACCGGCGCGCCCGTGACCACGACGCTGATGGCGCTGGGCGCCTTCCCCGACAGCCACCCCCAGCACGTCGGCATGCCCGGCATGCACGGCTCGGTGGCCGCGGTGACGGCGCTGCAGAAGGCCGACCTCATCGTCGCGCTCGGCGCCCGCTTCGACGACCGCGTCACCGGCAAGCTCGACAGCTTCGCGCCCCTGGCCAAGATCGTGCACGCGGACATCGACCCGGCGGAGATCGGCAAGAACCGCGCCGCGGACGTGCCGATCGTCGGTGACGCCCGCGAGGTGCTCGCCGACCTGATCGTCGCGGTCCGGGCCGAGCACGCCGAGGGCCACACCGGCGACTACGCCGAGTGGTGGGAGGACCTGAACCGCTGGCGCGAGACCTACCCCCTCGGCTACGACCAGCCCGAGGACGGCAGCCTCTCCCCGCAGCAGGTCATCCGGCGGCTCGGACAGCTCGCCCCGGAGGGCACGGTCTACACCGCCGGCGTCGGCCAGCACCAGATGTGGGCCGCCCACTTCATCGACTACGAGCAGCCGCGGACCTGGCTCAACTCCGGCGGCGCCGGGACGATGGGCTACGCGGTCCCGGCGGCGATGGGCGCCAAGGCCGGCATGCCGGACCACACGGTCTGGGCCGTCGACGGCGACGGCAGCTTCCAGATGACCAATCAGGAACTGGTCACCTGCGCGCTGAACGGCATCCCCATCAAGGTCGCCATCATCAACAACGGCGCCCTGGGCATGGTCCGGCAGTGGCAGACCCTCTTCTACAACCAGCGCTACTCCAACACCGTCCTGCACTCGGGCCCCGGGTCCGACGGCACGGAGGCCTGCGCCGGCACCCGCGTGCCCGACTTCGTCAAGCTCGCCGACGCCATGGGCTGCGTGGGACTGCGCTGCGAGGACCCCGCGGACCTCGACAAGGTCATCGCCGAGGCCAACGCCATCAACGACCGCCCCGTCGTCGTGGACTTCATCGTGCACCAGGACGCCATGGTCTGGCCCATGGTCGCCGCCGGCACCTCCAACGACGAGATCCTCGCGGCACGCGGCGTGCGGCCGGACTTCGACGGCATCGACGCCGACTGACCGCCGGCGGACCCGTCGACCGGACCGTCACCGCATTCCGAGACGAGAGGCTGAGAGGCCCCCTCCCATGACCAAGCACACGCTCTCCGTCCTGGTGGAGAACACCCCCGGCATCCTCGCCAGAGTCGCCGCGCTGTTCTCCCGCCGCGGCTTCAACATCGACTCCCTCGCGGTCGGGGTGACCGAGCACCCCGACATCTCCCGCATCACCATCGTCGTCAACGTCGAGTCGCTGCCCCTGGAACAGGTGACCAAGCAGCTCAACAAGCTCGTCAACGTGCTGAAGATCGTCGAGCTGGAGGACAGCGCGGCCATCCAGCGCGAGCTCGTCCTCGTGAAGGTGCGCGCCGACAACGAGAGCCGGTCCCAGATCGTCGAGATCGTCCAGCTGTTCCGCGCCAAGACCGTCGACGTCTCCCCGGAGGCCGTCACCATCGAGGCCACCGGCGGCAGCGACAAGCTCGGCGCCATGCTGAAGATGCTGGAGCCGTTCGGCATCAAGGAACTGGTGCAGTCGGGCACGATCGCCATAGGGCGCGGCGCCCGCTCGATCACCGACCGCAGCCTGCGGGCCCTGGACCGCTCGGCCTGACGGGCCGTGGCCCGAAGCCGTTCCGCATAGCGGTACCCGAAGACCTTTCCGCCCCCGCCCGTCATACGGTGGGACGTACCACCGGACACACCGGAAACAAGGAGATATCCACAGTGGCTGCCGAGCTCTTCTACGACAACGACGCCGACCTGTCCATCATCCAGGGCCGCAAGGTCGCGGTCCTCGGCTACGGCAGCCAGGGCCACGCCCACGCGCTGTCCCTGCGCGACTCGGGTGTCGACGTCCGCGTGGGCCTGCACGAGGGCTCGAAGTCCAAGGCGAAGGCCGAGGAGCAGGGCCTGCGCGTCGTCACCCCGGCGGAGGCCGCGGCCGAGGCCGACGTCATCATGATCCTCGTTCCGGACCCGATCCAGGCCCAGGTCTACGAGGAGTCCGTCAAGGACAACCTCAAGGACGGCGACGCGCTGTTCTTCGGCCACGGCTTCAACATCCGCTTCGGCTTCATCAAGCCGCCGGCCGGCGTCGACGTCTGCATGGTCGCCCCCAAGGGCCCCGGCCACCTGGTGCGCCGTCAGTACGAGGAGGGCCGCGGCGTCCCGTGCATCGCGGCCGTCGAGCAGGACGCCTCGGGCAACGCCTTCGCCCTCGCCCTCTCCTACGCCAAGGCCATCGGCGGCACCCGCGCCGGCGTCATCAAGACCACCTTCACCGAGGAGACCGAGACCGACCTGTTCGGCGAGCAGGCGGTCCTCTGCGGCGGTGCCTCCGCGCTGGTGAAGGCCGGCTTCGAGACGCTGGTCGAGGCGGGCTACCAGCCGGAGATCGCCTACTTCGAGTGCCTCCACGAGCTGAAGCTCATCGTCGACCTGATGTACGAGGGCGGCCTGGAGAAGATGCGCTGGTCGGTCTCCGAGACCGCCGAGTGGGGCGACTACGTCACCGGCCCCCGCATCGTCACCGACGCCACCAAGGCCGAGATGAAGAAGGTCCTGGGCGAGATCCAGGACGGCACCTTCGCCAACAACTGGATGAAGGAGTACCAGGCCGGCCTGCCCCAGTACAACCAGTACAAGAAGGCCGACGAGGACCACCTCCTGGAGACCACCGGCAAGAAGCTGCGCAAGCTCATGAGCTGGGTGGACGACAAGGAGTAGGGCATACCGGGCGGCGCCGGGCGGGACCTCCCGGCCGGCGCCGCCCGCCTTGTCCGCCGTGTACAGCCCCCCACGGGTGACGTTTCCGCAACGGCGCGAGCCGGGTCTTCCAGCCCCGATACACTGCGGAGCACAACGCGTCAGGCTCACAGCGTCGTGCGTCTTCCACGCGGCTGCCCCCTTCACCGCTTCGGCCGTCGGGACGGCCGTCCTCCCCCGTAGCCTTGACGGCACGGGAGGGACCCCCGCTGGACTAGTGAGGACTGAGACCACGTGAGCACTGCCTCGTCTCGTAAACCCGTCGTACTCATCGCCGAGGAACTCTCTCCCGCGACCGTCGACGCCCTGGGCCCCGACTTCGACATCCGGCACTGCAACGGCGCGGACCGGGCCGAGCTGCTGCCCGCCATCGCCGACGTCGACGCCGTCCTCGTGCGCTCCGCGACGAAGGTCGACGCGGAGGCCATCGCGGCCGCCAAGCGGCTGCGCGTCATCGCCCGCGCCGGCGTCGGCCTCGACAACGTCGACGTCTCCGCCGCCACCAAGGCCGGCGTCATGGTCGTCAACGCGCCGACGTCCAACATCGTCACCGCCGCCGAGCTCGCCTGCGGCCTGCTCGTCGCCACCGCCCGCAACATCCCCCAGGCCAACTCCGCGCTGAAGAACGGCGAGTGGAAGCGGTCGAAGTACACCGGCGTCGAGCTGTCCGAGAAGACCCTCGGCGTGGTGGGACTGGGCCGCATCGGTGTCCTCGTCGCCCAGCGGATGTCCGCCTTCGGCATGAAGGTCGTCGCCTACGACCCCTATGTCCAGCCCGCGCGCGCCGCCCAGATGGGCGTGAAGCTGCTGACGCTGGACGAGCTGCTCGAGGTCGCCGACTTCATCACCGTGCACCTGCCCAAGACCCCCGAGACGCTGGGGCTGATCGGCGACGAGGCGCTGCACAAGGTCAAGCCGTCGGTGCGCATCGTCAACGCCGCGCGGGGCGGGATCGTCGACGAGGCGGCGCTGGCCGCCGCCCTCAAGGAGGGCCGGGTGGCCGCCGCCGGCCTGGACGTCTACGCCTCCGAGCCGTGCACCGACTCCCCGCTCTTCGCGTTCGACAACGTGGTCGCCACCCCGCACCTCGGCGCCTCCACCGGCGAGGCCCAGGAGAAGGCGGGCATCGCCGTCGCCAAGTCGGTGCGGCTGGCGCTCGCCGGCGAGCTGGTGCCGGACGCGGTCAACGTCCAGGGCGGTGTCATCGCCGAGGACGTCAAGCCCGGTCTGCCGCTGGCCGAGAAGCTCGGCCGCATCTTCACCGCGCTGGCCGGTGAGGTCGCGGTGCGGCTGGACGTCGAGGTGTACGGCGAGATCACGCAGCACGACGTGAAGGTGCTCGAACTCTCCGCGCTCAAGGGCGTCTTCGAGGACGTCGTCGACGAGACGGTCTCATATGTGAACGCCCCGCTGTTCGCCCAGGAGCGCGGTGTCGAGGTGCGGCTGACGACGGGCTCCGAGTCGCCGGACCACCGCAACGTGGTGACCGTGCGCGGCACGCTGTCGGGCGGCGACGAAGTCGCCATCTCCGGCACGCTGGCCGGGCCGAAGAACCTGCAGAAGATCGTCGCAGTCGGTGACCACGACGTGGACCTCGCCCTCGCCGAGCACATGGCCTTCCTGCGGTACGAGGACCGGCCGGGCGTCGTCGGCACCGTGGGTCGCATCCTCGGTGAGGCCGGCATCAACATCGCCGGCATGCAGGTGTCGAGGGCGACGGAGGGCGGCGAGGCGCTGGTCGCGCTCACCGTCGACGAGTCGATCCCGGCGCCGGTGCTGGGGGAGATCGCGGCCGAGATCGGTGCGGTCTTCGCCCGTGCGGTGGACCTCACGGACTGAGGCCTTCCGGCCTCCCGGGACGTCCGCGGGCCCGGCCGCGCCCTCACGGGTGCGGTCCGGGCCCGCGGCCTGTCCGGGGTCCCCGGTGCCAGGCCCCGCCCCGGCCGGGTGGGGCCCTTCGTCCGTCCGCCCCGTCGGCGACGCCGCACGTCCCGTCCGGGCGGTGCCACCGGCGCCGCCCCTTGAGCCCCGTGCGACGGAAGGCTGGTTCGGCCGTTCCCCGCTGGCTACGCTGCCTGACATGGGCGCACTGGGCCGGGCCGCGCGTCCGCCCTACCTGAGGATCGCCGCCGAGCTGCGCGACCGCATCGCCTCCGGCGAGCTGCGGCCGGGCGATAGGATCCCCTCCACCCGCGGCATCACCCGGGAGTGGGGAGTCGCCATGGCCACCGCCAGCAAGGCGCTGGCCGTGCTGCGGCAAGAGGGGCTGGTGCGGGCCGTGCCCGGGGTCGGCACGGTCGTCGACGCGCCCGGCACGGAGTCCGGTGCCGTGCGGACGCGGGCGTCCCGGCGCGGCGGGCGCCGGCGGACCGCCGGGCCGCCGCTCACGCGGGAGCGCGTGGTGCGCACGGCCGTGGCCGTCGCCGACGCCCACGGCTCGGCGGCGCTGTCCATGCGTGCCGTCGCCACCGCCCTGGGCGTCTCCACCACGGTGCTGTACCGCCACGTCTCGGCCAAGGACGAGCTGGTGGAGCTGATGGCGGACGCCGTCTTCGGCGACGTCGCGCTCCCCGCACCGGCGCCGGCGGACTGGCGGGGCCGGCTGGAGGCGTGGGCGTGGGCGCAGTGGGCGCTCTACCGCCGGCACCCGTGGCTGGTGAAGGCGCTGTCCTTCACCCGGTCCCCGCTGCCGGGCAACGTCTCCGCCCTGATGGAGTGGTCTGTGGCGCCGGCCCGCGACCGGGGTGTGGACGCGGGCCGTGCGCGGTACGCGGCGGTCACCGTGGCCGGCTATGTGCGCGGCCTCGCGATGGGCATGGAGGACGAGGCGCCGGCCGGGCGGGACGGCCGCGCGGCGGGTTTCGCCCTCGACGCGTTGTTCGCGTTCGGGCTGGCCCGGATGCTCGACGGGCTGGGGACGGTCGCCTGGTACCGCGGCTGAGCAGGGAAAGCGAGCGGCGCCCCTGGCCGGTGGGCCGGGGCGCCGCTCGCGTGGCGGGGGTTCAGAGGCGGGCCGGAGCGGGCTCCGGGGCGGCCGCCGTGCTCGTGTCCCCGGCCCGCCGCAGGGCGGTCACCGAGAGGAGCGCGGCCAGGACCAGGAGGACCGCGCCGCCGACGGAGGCGACGACCATGCCGTGGGTGAACGCCTCACGCGCCGCGCCCAGCACCGCCCCGCCCGTACGGCCCGGCAGTCGCGCCGCGACGCCGACCGCTCCGCCGAGCGTCTCGCGCACCGCCTCCAGCGTGCCCTGCGGCAGGTCCGCCGGCAGCGCGTCCGTCACGTCGCGGCGGTAGACCGCGGTGCCGACGGAACCGAAGACCGCCATGCCGAGGGCGTTGCCGAACTCCTGGCCGGTCTCCAGGACCGCCGCGGCCGAACCGGCCTTCTCCGGCGGGGCGGTGGCCAGGGTCATGTCCGAGGCGGGGGCCATGACGCTGACGATGCCGCAGGAGATGAGGGCCGCGGCGGCGAGGGTCAGGGCCAGGGAGTCGGTGTCCGACAGGGCCAGCAGGCCGTAGCCGGCGGCCCCCATGAGGAAGCCGGCGGCGATGACGAGGGCCTTGTCGGCCTTCTGGGCCGCGGTGGTCGCCAGCGGGGCGACGGCGGCCACGGCGAGCGACGGCAGCAGGCCCCACAGGGCGGCGTCCAGCGGGCTCTTGCCGAGCACGCTCTGGAGGTACTGCGTGGTGAAGTAGGCCGAGCCCATCATGCCGACCGAGGCGAGGGTGTTGACGGTGACGCCGAGGCCGAAGGCGCGGTGCCGGAAGAGCTCGCGGCTGATCATGGCGTCGCGCCGGGTGCGCTGGCGGCGCACGAAGAGCCAGCCGACGGCCAGGCCCGCGGCGACGCACAGGGCCATCGGCAGGCTGAACCCGTCGGCGGCGATCTGCTTCAGCCCGTAGATCACCGGCAGGACCGCGCCCATGGACAGCGGAACGCTCAGCAGGTCGAAGGGGCCGGGCCGGGGGTCCTTGAACTCGGGCACGAGGACGGGCGTGAGGACCAGCAGCAGCACCATGGCCGGCACGTTGATCAGGAAGACCGAGCCCCACCAGAAGTGCTCCAGCAGCACGCCGCCCACCACGGACCCCAGGGCGATGCCGCCGGCCATGGCGCCGGACCAGATGCCGACCGCCTTACTGCGCTGCTTGTCGTCGCGGAACATGTTGCGCACCAGCGCCATCGTCGAGGGCATCAGCGTCGCGCCGCCGACGCCGAGCACCGCGCGGGCCGCGATGAGCGTCTCGGCGTCCCGGGCGTAGGCCGCCGCGACGGACGCCGCCCCGAACGCCACCGCGCCGGCCATCAGCAGCTTGCGGCGGCCTATCCGGTCGCCCAGCGACCCCATCGTGATCAGCAGCCCGGCGAGCGCGAAGGCGTAGACATCGAAGATCCACAACTGCTGGGTGCTGGTGACGCCGAGGTCCTCGCTGATCACGGGCACGGCGTAGAAGAGCACCGAGACGTCCATGGAGACCAGGAGGAGGGGCAGCAGGAGGACGACGAAGGCCGTCCATTCCCTGCGCCCGGCGAGGGGTGCGCTGGGGTTCGTCATGCCGAGGAATATACGGATGTCTTAAACGGTTGTCTAGGACGCTTGTATAAGACGTCCGTCTAGAACATGTGTATAGGGCGGGTTAGGGTGCGGGTATGGGACACCGGGAAGATCTGCTCGACGGCGCCAAGCGCTGCCTGCTGGACAAGGGCTGGGTGCGCACCACCGCGCGCGACATCGTGGCGGCCTCGGGCGCCAACCTCGCCTCGATCGGCTATCACTACGGCTCCAAGGACGTGCTGATGATGGAGGCGTTCCTGAAGCTGACCGAGGACTGGGGGGAGCAGATCACGGGGGCCCTGGCCCGCGCTGCCGAGGCCGGCGTCCCCCGGGACGAGCGGCTCGCCGCGGTCGTCGACGGCATCGTCGACAGCTTCGCGGGCGACCGCCAGTTCTGGGCCGCCCAGTTGGAGGTGATCGGACAGTTGGACAATCACCCCGAACTCCGCCGGCGGTTCGCCGCGGTGATGCCCGAGGGACGCGTGGGGCTGGTGGCCGTTTTCGAGGGGGTGGACGACAGTGCCGTGCCGGCCGGAGCGGCACGGACCACGGGCTTCCTGTACTACGCGCTGTTCACGGGGCTGTGGGTGCAGTGGCTGATCGACCCGAAGCAGGTGCCCAGCGGCCGGGACGTCGTCGAGGGTCTGCGCCGCGCGGTGGCCGGAAACGTGCTGGAGGCACCGGACAAATAGCGTTGCGGGCAAGGGGGTTGACCGGGCGTACTGGATGTAACCGGAGGTATCCTGGGCACTGGTTGCCCGAGGACACCAGTACGCCGACTGGGAGGTTGCTCATGACCATGACCGATACCCCCTCCACCGCACCGTCCGCCCCCGCCTTCCCTCAGGACCGCGGCTGCCCCTACCACCCCCCGGCCCAGTACCCCGAGTTGGCGGCCCGCGGGCCGGTCGGCCGCATGACCCTCTACGACGGCCGCGAGGTGTGGGCGGTGACCGGGCACGCGGAGGCCCGTGCGCTGCTGGCCGACCCCCGCCTGTCCTCCGACCGGCAGAATCCTTCCTTCCCCGTCGTCGTGCCGCGCGTGGAGGACCAGGCCGCCGTCGGCATCCCGCTCCTCGGCGTCGACGACCCCGAGCACGCCCGCCAGCGCCGGATGCTCATCCCGCGGTTCAGCCTCAAGCGCGTCGCCGCGATGCGCCCGCGGATCCAGGAGACCGTGGACGGGCTCATCGACGCCATGCTGGACGAGGGCCCCGAAGCGGAACTCGTCTCCGCCTTCGCCCTGCCCGTACCGTCGATGGTCATCTGCCAGCTCCTGGGCGTGCCCTACGCCGACCACGAGTTCTTCGAAGCGCAGTCCCGCGCCCTGCTGGCCTCCGAGACCGCGGACGAGGCGGCCGTGGCGAGGGAGAGCCTCAAGGCGTACCTCCACCGCCTGGTGGACGCCAAGGAGGCCCACCCCGGCGACGGGCTCCTCGACGAGCTCATCGCCGACCGGCTCGCCGACGGACAGCTCGACCGCGACGAACTCGTCATGCTGGTCCTGGTCCTGCTCGTCGCCGGTCACGAGACCACGGCCAACATGATCGCCCTCGGGACGTTCACGCTCCTCGAACACCCCGCTCAGCTCGCCGCCTTGACCGCCGAGCCCGGCCTGATGCCCGGTGCCGTGGAGGAGCTGCTGCGCTATCTGTCCATCGCCGACGGCATGGTGCGCCTCGCCACCGAGGACATAGAGCTCGGCGGTCACACCATCCGCGCCGGCGACGGCGTCCTCCTGCCCACCTCCGTCATCAACCGCGACTCCGGTGCCTACGAGCAGCCCGACGCCCTCGACGTGCGCCGCGTCGCCCGCCACCACGTGGCCTTCGGCTACGGCGTCCACCAGTGCCTCGGCCAGAACCTGGCCCGCGCCGAGATGGAAATCGCCCTGACCACCCTCTTCGCCCGTATCCCGACCCTGCGTCTGGCCGTTGCCCCGGACGAGGTGCCCGTCAAGCCCGGAAGCACCCTGCAAGGTCTCTACGCCCTCCCGGTCACCTGGTGACCGGAGAACGGAGCATCGCCATGCGTGTCAGCATCGATTCCGACGTGTGCATCGGCTCGGGCATGTGCGCCCTGACCGCGCCCTCGGTCTTCACCCAGGACGACGACGGCTTCGGCACCGTCCGGCCCGGCCGGGCCGACGGCGGGGGAGACCCGCTCGTCAAGGAAGCGGTGCGGTCCTGTCCCGTACAGGCGGTCACCGTCGCGGAGGACTGAGCACCGGCAAACGCCGCGCCGCGCCGGCCCCGCGGGGCGCGCCCGCCGGGGGTGCCCCTCAGGGCCGGCGCAGCCGCGCCGCCTTGAGCGTCATGTGCAGCAGCAGGCGGTCCTCGCCGTTGTCCAGGTCGAGGCCCGTCAGCTGCTCGACGCGGCCCAGCCGGTAGTACAACGTCTGCCGGTGGATGCCCAGCGCCGCCGCGGCACGGCCCGCCTGGCCGGCGCAGTCCAGGAAGACCTCCGCCGTGCGGGCCAGTTCGGTGTGCGTCCCGGCCAGCAGCGGCAGCACCGAGGGGTCCGCCGCGCGCCGCTCCGACAGCCCGGTCAGCACCCGGTACGGACCGATCCCCGCCCACTCGGCCACCGGCCCCAGCCGCCGCTCGGCCATCGCCGCCCGGGCCGCCGCCAGCGCCTCGGCCCAGGCCTCCGGCAGCTCCTCCAGCCCCCGCCGCGGCGTGCCGACCCCGGCCGCCGCCAGCACCGCGAGGGCCGGCCCGCCCGGCCCCGAGGCCTCCGCGCGGCCGGCCCGCGGCGAGCGCAGCAGCCGGTCGGCCGCCGCCAGCGCGGGGGCCGGCGAGGTGGTGGCCCGCAGCCGGACCAGCGCGGCCAGCGCGGCCGAGCCGCCGGGCAGCGCGTCCGGCACCGCGCACATCGCCGCCACCCCCGACTGGGTGGCCAGCGCCGAGGCCGCACCGTCCCCGGCCGGCTGGTCGGCGTCGCCCTCGCCGTCGCCGGCCGGGCGCCACGGCGCCACGGCGACCAGCGCCAGCGGCCCCTCCGCCGTCGGCCCCAGCGCCTCCCGCAGCACGGCCCGCGCCGCCTCCCGGCCGGCGGGCCGGGCGGTCAGCAGCTCCCGCAGCAGCTCGCCCAGCTCGGCCCCCGCCCGGGCCTCGGCGGCCAGCAGGGCACCGATCCGGGCGGCCGTCTCCATGGCCTGCGCCAGCCGGGGGTCGGCGAAGGGCACCCGCAGGTCCAGCCCCGCCAGATGCTGCTCGTCCAGCAGCCACACATAGCCGTGCACCACCCCCCGGTGGCGCACCGGCAGACAGATGCGGCCCTTGAACACCCCGGCCGCGGGGTCCGGCGGAATGCGCAGGGGCGCCTGCGCCCGCGCGATGCCGAAGGCCTCGAACCACGCCCGCACCGCCGCCGTCGACCGCCGCTGGAGGATCGACCGGGTGCGCACCGGGTCCATGGTCAGTTCGAGGTCGTCGTCGCCCCCGTGGGCACCGAAGGCGATCAGGGCGAAATCGCGGTCCTCCAGCGTCGCGGGAGCGCCGAGCGCCGCCGAGATCTCGTCCACCAGCTGCTGATACTCGCCTCGCATGCCGCGCCGTGCTCCCTTCTGCATCCACCGGTCCTCATTGTCATACATCTGTCTGAGATCCCGGCCACGAACGCGTGACAGCTGTCGATGGCTCCGCAGTGGCGTGAACCCTACGTTTCACGTTGAGTTACTTATGCCGTCTTCCCAGGTGGGAGCGGCCGTCATCCGTGGAGGTGCCCCGTGCTGGGTCCCGTGATCCTCGCTGCGTCCCGCAGTGACCGCATGCGCCGTTTCGTTTCGGCCGCCCCGGGCACCAAGCAGGTCGTCGACCGGTTCATCGCCGGCGAGACCGTCGAGCAGGTCATCCCGATCGTCAAGGACGCCGCGGCCAAGGGCCTTGAGGTCACGCTGGACGTGGTGGGCGAGGACATCACCACGGTCGAGCAGTCGTACGCGGCGCGCGACGCCTACCTGGAGCTGATCGAGCGCCTCAAGGAGCTTGGTCTGGGCACCCGGGCCGAGATGTCCGTCAAGCTCTCCATGTTCGGCCAGGCGCTGGAGGGCGGCCACGAGCTGGCCCTCGCCAACGTCCGCCCGGTTGTCGAGGCCGCCGCCGCCATCGGCACCACGGTCACCCTGGACGCCGAGGACCACACGACCCTCGACTCGATGTTCGCCATCCACGAGGAGCTGCGGAAGGACTTCCCGCAGACCGGCTGCGTCATCCAGGCCTACCTCTTCCGCACCGAGGAGGACGCCCGCCGCCTCGCCGCGGCCGGCAGCCGGGTGCGTATCGTGAAGGGTGCGTACAAGGAGCCCGCCTCCGTCGCGTACCAGGACAAGGCAGAGATCGACAAGGCGTTCGTCCGCATCATCAAGATCCTCATGGCGGGCTCGGGCTACCCGATGATCGGATCGCACGACCCGCGTCTGATCGCCATCTCCCAGGAGCTGGCGCTGCAGGCAGGACGCAAGCTGGACGAGTACGAGTTCCAGATGCTGTACGGCATCCGCAGCGACGAGCACGTGCGCCTGGCCGCCGAGGGCCACCGGATGCGCGTGTACACCGCGTACGGCACCGACTGGTACGGCTACTTCATGCGCCGCCTGGCCGAGAAGCCCGCGAACCTGCTGTTCTTCGCCCGCTCCATCCTCACCAAGGGCTGAGCCCCCCGATCCCCCCGAGCCCCGAAGGAGACACGGAACCCATGGACGCTGTGACCCAGGTCCCCGCGCCGGTCAACGAGCCGGTGCACAGCTACGCCCCCGGCTCGCCCGAGCGCGCCCGTCTTGAGGCCAAGCTCAAGGAGCTGGCGGCCAACCCGATCGACCTGCCGATGACCATCGGCGGCGAGAAGCGCATGGGTGGCGGCGAGCCCTTCAAGGTCGTCCAGCCGCACAACCACGCCGCCGTCCTCGGCACGTTCCACCACGCCACCACGCAGGACGCCCAGGACGCGATCGACGCGGCCCTGGCCGCCGCCCCGGCGTGGCGCGCGATGTCGTTCGACGACCGCGCCGCGATCATCCTGCGCGCCGCCGAGCTGCTGGCCGGCCCCTGGCGCGAGACCCTGGCCGCCTCCACCATGCTCGGCCAGTCCAAGACCGCCCAGCAGGCCGAGATCGACACCCCCTGCGAGCTCGTCGACTTCTGGCGCTTCAACGTGCACTTCGCGCGCCAGATCCTCGCCGAGCAGCCGGTCGCCAACTCCGCGGGCGTGTGGAACCGCAGCGACCACCGGCCGCTGGAGGGCTTCGTCTACGCGATCACGCCCTTCAACTTCACCGCCATCGCGGGCAACCTGCCGACCGCCCCCGCCCTGATGGGCAACGTGGTCGTCTGGAAGCCGTCCCCGACCCAGACGCACTCCGCGGTGCTGCTGATGCAGCTGCTGGAGGAGGCGGGCCTGCCCAAGGGCGTCATCAACCTGGTGACCGGTGACGGCATCGCCGTCTCCGAGGTGGCCCTGAACCACCCCGAGCTGGCCGGCATCCACTTCACCGGCTCGACCAAGACCTTCCAGTACCTGTGGAAGACGGTCGGCACCAACATCGAGAAGTACAAGTCCTACCCGCGCCTGGTCGGCGAGACCGGCGGCAAGGACTTCGTCGTCGCCCACCCGAGCGCCGACCGCGCCGTGCTGAAGACCGCGCTGACCCGCGGCTCCTTCGAGTTCCAGGGCCAGAAGTGCTCGGCCTCCTCCCGCGCCTACGTCCCCCGCTCCATCTGGGAGGACGGCTTCAGGGAGGAGTTCGCCGCCGAGGTCGACGGCATCACCATGGGTGACGTCACCGACCTGTCGAACTTCATCGGCGCCGTCATCGACGAGCGGTCCTTCGCCAAGAACAAGGCCGCGATCGACCGGGCCAAGGCCGACCCGTCCTGCACGATCGTCGCCGGCGGCACCTACGACGACTCGGTCGGCTACTTCGTCCGCCCGACCGTCATCGAGTGCACGGACCCGGAGAACGAGGTCTTCACGACCGAGTACTTCGGCCCGATCCTCGCCGTCCACGTCTACGAGGACGCCGACTTCGACGCGATGCTGGCCCAGATGGAGTCCGTCTCGGCGTACGCCCTGACCGGCTCGGTCATCGCCGCCGACCGCTACGCGGCCGCCGACGCGATGGAGAAGCTCCGCTTCGCCGCGGGCAACTTCTACATCAACGACAAGTCGACCGGCGCCGTCGTCGGCCAGCAGCCCTTCGGCGGCGGCCGCGCCTCCGGCACCAACGACAAGGCCGGTGCGGCCTCCAACCTCCAGCGCTGGGTCTCGACCCGGTCGATCAAGGAGACCCTGGTCCCGCCGACCGACTACACCTACCCGCACATGGGCTGATCCCGGCCCTCCCGCAGGTGACACCGCCCCCGTACGGCCCTTCCGGCCGTGCGGGGGCGGTGTCGTCGTCTCAGATAGTAGGAAGTCCGAGTAATAGTGGAGACAGCACGCCCGGCCTGGCCTAGCGTGGAGGAAGCCGAACGTCCCGCTCCATCGAGCGACGGCGGTCGTGGCCCGGTGCCCCGGCGCAGGTGATCCCTGCGGCACCCCGCCCCCGCCCCTTCTCCCGGCTTTCGATCCTTCTCACCTCCCGTCCTTCCCGCTCCCGCCGCGGGATCCAGTTTCAGGAGACGTGACTCATGGCCGAAACCGCCGCTGTCCGCAGGACCCGCCGCGCCGCCCGCAACGGCGTCGACCGACAGGCCGACCGGGCCAACGCCGCCGCCGCGCTCCAGCGCGCGCTCGACCGTCGCGACAACGGCGGCGTGACCGGTCACTGACCGGCGCCGGAGCCGTTCTGGGGGCCGCTCCCGCCCGGCCGGGTGATGTCGAAGCAGTCGATCCGCGCCCCGCTCTCGGCCAGGGCCGACACCCGCAGCCGGGGGCGGGGGCCGGGCTCCGCCTCGACCGCGAGGAACGAGTAGCCCGTGTAGCGCACCCGCGACCACTCCACCTCCTCCGGGCTCTTCTCACGGCCCTTCGCCCAGTGGTAGCTGCTGATGGCGTCCACGTCGCGCTCGTGGCCCTCGTAGCTGTCCGGTGCGGGGAAGTCGTACAGCGACTTGCCCGCACCGCCCGCGGTGACGTAGACGATGCCGTCCCGGGTGGGGTCGGTGCTCCCGCCGACGGGCACCCGCCGGCCGACCCGGCCCCGCCGGACGGCGTCCGTGCGCTCGTAGACGTGGTTGTGGCCGTTGACGACCAGGTCCACCTGGTGTTTCTCGAACAGGGGCACCCAGGCGTCGCGCACGCCGCCGTCCGAGGCGTGCCCCTTCGTCGTGGAGTAGGCGCAGTGGTGGAAGAAGACCACGATGAAGTCGATGCCGCGCTGGGCGCGCAGCGCCCGCAGCCGCCGGTCGAGCCAGGCGGTCTGCCGGCCCCGGCTGTAGCCCGTGTTGACGGTGATCTCGTAGGAGACGTCGTTGGCGTCCAGTGCCACGACGGCCACGTTGCCGTAGGTGAAGGAGTAGACCCCGGGGGAGTGGCGGGGGTCGAAGCCGTTGTCCGGCAGGGCCCAGCGGGCGCTCTGGCCGCCGTAGCCGTTGGGTGAGTACCAGGCCTCCATGTCGTGGTTGCCGGTCGTCACCATCCAGGGCACGGACTTGGCGACCGACTCGGTCTGGGCCAGGAACTGGTCCCAGGTGCGGGCGTCGTAGACGTCCGTGGGCTTGCCGGCGCCGCTGTCGTCGGCGTAGCAGATGTCGCCCGCGTGGAGGTGGAAGGCCGGGTTCTGCCCCAGGATCAGCTGGTCGTTGGCGAGCGCGTGGTAGCTGACGCCCTGGTCGCCGAAGGCCGTGAAGACGAACTTCTCCGCCCGGTCCGGGGCCGTGCTGAACGTGCCGAGCGTGCCCAGGTGCCGGGGGTCGGCGGGGTCGAAGCCGTCGTGGCCGACGCCGTAGTAGTAGGTCTGCCCGGGGCGGAGGCCGTCGAGGGCGGCGTGCAGGTACAGCTGGTCCACCGCCGGGAGCTTCTTGGGCAGGGCCGGGGTGTGCAGGTCGCGGGCCTCGGCGGGGATCCGCTGGCTGAGGTCCCAGGGGCGCGGGCCCACGCGCACGTAGGGGCGCTTGACGGCGAACGGCACCTGCCACGAGATCCTCATCTGCGTCCGCGGATCGGCGCCGAAGGCCAGGTGCCGGCCGAAGGGGGCGACGAGCGAGCCGTCGACGCGGCCGGTGGCGGGGGAGGTCAGCAGGGTGGGCGCCGCCGTCCGGGCCCGCGCGGGGCCCGCCCCCAGCAGGCCCGTGCCCGCCACGGCGCCGGCGGTGGCCGCGCCCGCGCGCAGCATGCCGCGCCGGGTGAGGCGGGTGCGCAGGTACTCGTGCTGCTCGGGCATCGTCATGCGCGCGGCGAGGCGCTCGGGAATTCCTACCCGTGGTGTGTCCATGCCCGGGAACGTGCCAGGAATCGGCGACGGCGTCACGTATTTCGTATGAACGTGGCCTGTCCGGCAGGCATCCTGTCCGAATAGTGGACGACGCGTGTCATACAGCGGGACGGGGGAGTACGGTCCCGGTATGTCTCGCAGCATTCGCCTCGCAGTGATCCCCGGGGACGGAATCGGCCCCGAAGTCGTGGCCCAGGGCCTCAAGGTCCTTGACGCGGCGCTCCCTTCGGACGTGAAGGTGGAGACCCGTGAGTACGACCTCGGGGCCCGCCGCTGGCACGCCACCGGCGACACCCTGCCGGACGCCGAACTGGAGTCGCTGAAGGACCACGACGCCATCCTCCTCGGCGCCATCGGCGACCCGTCCGTGCCGTCCGGCGTCCTGGAGCGCGGGCTGCTGCTCAAACTGCGGTTCGCCTTCGACCACTACGTCAACCTGCGGCCCTCCAAACTCCTCCCCCGTACGGCCACCCCGCTCGCCGGCCGCCCCGAGATCGACTTCGTCGTGGTCCGTGAGGGCACCGAGGGCCCGTACGTCGGCAACGGCGGCTCGCTGCGCACCGGCACCCCCGCCGAGGTGGCCACCGAGGTCAGCCTCAACACGGCCTACGGCGTGGAGCGCGTGGTCCGCGACGCCTACGAGCGCGCCCAGGCGCGCCCGCGCAGGAAGCTGACCCTGGTCCACAAGAACAACGTCCTCGTCCACGCCGGTCACCTCTGGAAGAACATCTTCGACCGGGTGGGCCGGGAGTATCCCGAGGTCACCACCGACTACCTGCACGTCGACGCCGCGACGATCTTCTTCGTCACCCAGCCCGAGCGCTTCGACGTGATCGTCACCGACAACCTCTTCGGCGACATCCTCACCGACCTCGCCGCCGCCATCTCCGGCGGCATCGGCCTCGCCGCCTCGGGCAACATCAACCCCACCGGTGCCTTCCCGTCGATGTTCGAGCCGGTCCACGGCTCCGCGCCCGACATCGCCGGCACCGGCAAGGCCGACCCCACGGCCACGGTCCTCTCGGTCGCCCTCCTGCTGCGACACCTCGGCTACGAGGCGGAGGCGACGCGCATCGAGACGGCGGTCACGGAGGACGTGACGGGCCGCGACGGCTCGGCCCGCACGACGGACGAGATCGGCGACGCGCTCGCGTCCCGGGTACGGGCGGCCTCCGTAACCCCGTAGTCCGACGCTGTGCTCCGCGCGCGGTCGGATGCCACCATCGATTCCCGGCCGCGCGCACGTTTTCCGTCACGAGCCCCCCGAGCGATAATCGAACGTGGGGCCGCGATATGAGGCGAAGCTCGGACGTCCTCGATCCGTCAGGACGACAGTGAGCGCGGTCCGCCACAGACCAAGGTGAAGGACACGCACATGACGACGCCCACGATCGAGCTCAAGCCCACCTCGCACCCGCTCTCCGACGCGGAGCGCGAGCAGATCCTGGCCAGCCCCGGATTCGGCCGCCACTTCACCGACCACATGGTGACCATCCGGTGGACCGAGGGCCGCGGCTGGCACGACGCCCAGCTCGTTCCGTACGCGCCGCTGTCGATCGACCCGGCGAACATGACCCTCCACTACGCCCAGGCCATCTTCGAGGGCCTCAAGGCCTACCGGCAGCCCGACGGCTCCGTCGCGACCTTCCGGCCCGACGAGAACGCCAGGCGCTTCCAGGACTCGGCCCGCCGCCTGGCCATGCCCGAGCTGCCGGTCGAGACGTTCGTCGAGGCCTGCGACGCCCTGGTCAAGCAGGACAAGGCGTGGGTGCCCGGTTCCGGCGAGCAGTCGCTCTACCTGCGCCCGTTCATGTTCGCCACCGAGGTCGGCCTCGGGGTGCGCCCGTCCAACGAGTACCTCTTCGTCGTCATCGCCTCGCCCGCCGGCGCCTACTTCCCCGGTGGCGTGAAGCCGGTGTCGGTGTGGCTGTCGCAGGAGTACGTGCGCGCCGCCCCCGGCGGCACCGGCGCCGCCAAGTGCGCGGGCAACTACGCCGCCTCGCTGGTCGCCCAGGCCCAGGCCGCCGAGCACGGCTGCGACCAGGTCGTCTGGCTCGACGCGGTGGAGCGCCGCTGGATCGAGGAGATGGGCGGCATGAACCTGTACTTCGTGTACGGCAACCGCATCGTCACCCCGCGCCTGACCGGCACGCTGCTGCCCGGCATCACCCGCGCCTCGCTGCTCCAGATCGCCGCCGACCTCGGCTACGAGGTCTCCGAGAGCCGCATCTCCGTCGACGACTGGAAGGACGGCAACGCCGACGGCTCGCTGACCGAGGTCTTCGCCTGCGGCACCGCCGCCGTCATCACCCCGGTCGGCTCGGTCAAGTCCACCACCGGTGACTGGACCGTCGGCGACGGCCAGCCCGGCGAGGTGACCATGAAGCTCCGCAAGGCGCTCCTGGACATCCAGACCGGTGCCGCCGAGGACACGCACGGCTGGATGCACCGCCTCGGCTGATCCGGCGGCGGCGCGCCGCCGGCCGGTGGCGGACCGCCCGTGGACACGCGCGGTCGGCCGTCGGCCGTCGGCCCGTGGGCGCGCTCGCGTGCGTCGTGCACGCGCGTGCGCTCGCGTGCGTCGTGCTCATGCGTCGTGCGTGGGGTGCGTTGCGTCGTGCCGTGAACGCAACGCACGTAAGTACGCGTGATCGTTGCCGCCCGGACCCTTGTCCGAAACCGTGCTGTTCCGCCACCGTGATCGGCCATGGGACAGCACTGGAAGAAGATCTGGGTCGGGTCGGCCGGCAACATGGTCGAGTGGTTCGACTGGTTCGTCTACGCCAGCTTCGCCACCTACTTCGCGGGGGCCTTCTTCCCCGCGGGCAACGACACGGCCAAGCTCATGAACACGGCCGGCATCTTCGCCGTCGGCTTCTTCATGCGGCCCGTCGGCGGCTGGCTGCTCGGCCGCGTCGGCGACCGGCGCGGCCGCAAGGCGGCCCTCACCCTGACCGTCACGCTGATGTCCGCGTCCGCCGTGCTCATCGCCGTCGCCCCCACCTACGCGGTGGCCGGTTACGGGGGTGCCGCGGTGCTGCTCGTCGCGCGGCTGCTCCAGGGGCTGTCGGTCGGCGGCGAGTACGCGGCCAGCGCCACCTACCTCACGGAGGCCTCCGCGCCCGGCCGCCGGGGCTTCGCCTCCAGCTTCCAGTACGTCTCCATGACGGCGGGCCAACTGCTCGGGCTGGGGCTGCTGATCCTCCTTCAGCACACCCTGTCGAGCGCCGAGCTGCACAGCTGGGGCTGGCGCGTCCCGTTCGCCGTGGGCGCGCTCGGCGCGGCCGTCATCTTCTACCTGCGGCGCAACATGCTGGAGACGGACGTCTACGAGGAGTCGGACGGAGCGGCGCGGGAGGACCGGGGCACGCTCAAGGCCCTGTTGCAGCACAAGCGTGAGGCGCTGCTGGTCATGGCGCTGACCATGGGCGGGACGGTGGCGTACTACACCTACACCACTTATCTGACGAAGTACCTCTCCAACAGCGCGGGTCTTCCCAAGCAGACGGCCACCCTGGTCAGCTTCTGCGCGCTGCTGGTCTTCGCGTGCCTGCAGCCGTTGGCCGGCGCCCTGTCGGACCGGATCGGCCGGCGTCCCCTGCTGATCACCTTCGCGGTCGGCTCCACCTTCCTGACCGTGCCGATCATGGCGATGCTGAAGCACGCGGGCTCCTTCTGGCCGGCTCTCGGGCTGTCCCTGCTGGCGCTGGTCGTGGTCACCGGCTACACGTCGATCAACGCCTGTGTGAAGGCGGAGCTGTTCCCGACCGGCGTGCGGTCCCTGGGCGTGGCCCTGCCGTACGCGATCGCCAACGCGCTCTTCGGCGGGACGGCGGAGTACGTGGCCCTGTGGTTCAAGAAGGGCGGCCTGGAGGCGGGCTTCTCCTGGTACGTGGCGGGCTGTGCGGCCGTGTCGCTGATCGTCTACCTGACGATGCGGGAGACGCGGGACACCGACCTGACGACGGTGGGCGCGGCGGCGGGGACGGCGGGCGCAGCCGGGGCGGCCGGGGCGGACCCGGCCGGGTCCGCGCGGGACGGCCGTGCGGCGCCCGGAAAGACGTCCCAGTCACAGGACGGAGTGCCCACATCCTGAGACCCTCCGTCATCGCGGGGCCGATCCGTGCCAGGATGCCCGCATGCTCTCGCTCGCGATGATGATTCGCAGCAGGCGCGCCGGTCCGCAGTGACCGCCTCGTACCACCCGTACGACGCGGCCACCGTCGTCTCAGACCCGCGCGCAGACCTCTCGCACCCGCGAGGGGTCTTTGCGTTTTCCGGCCCACGACGCCGGGGACGCCGGGCGAGGGATCATAGGGGGACGGTGGAACCGGTCATTCCGGTCAGACCGAGACCCGACAGGAGTCAGATCAGCAATGTCAGCAGTGACGGACGCACCCGACGCTCCCGACGACAGCTTCCATGTCTTCGACACCACCCTGCGCGACGGCGCGCAGCGCGAGGGCATCAACCTCAGCGTCGCCGACAAGCTGACCATCGCCCGGCACCTGGACGACTTCGGCGTCGGCTTCATCGAGGGCGGCTGGCCGGGGGCCAACCCCCGGGACACCGAGTTCTTCGAGCGCGCCCGGAAGGAGATCTCCTTCCGGCACGCCCAGCTCGTCGCCTTCGGCGCCACCCGCAGGGCCGGCGTACGGGCGGAGGACGACGGGCAGGTCGCCGCCCTGCTCGACTCCCAGGCCCCCGTCGTCACGATCGTCGCCAAATCCCACGACCGCCACGTCGAACTCGCCCTGCGCACCACGCTTGAGGAGAACCTGGCCATGGTGCGCGACACCGTGCGCCATCTGCGCGCGCACGGCCGCCGCGTCTTCGTCGACTGCGAGCACTTCTTCGACGGCTACCGCGCCAACCCCGCCTACGCCACGCAGGTCGTGCGCACCGCGCACGAGGCCGGCGCCGACGTCGTCGTCCTCTGCGACACCAACGGCGGCATGCTCCCCGCACAGGTCGAGGCGGTCGTCCGCACGGTGCTCGCCGACACGGGCGCCCGCCTGGGCATCCACGCCCAGGACGACACCGGCTGCGCGGTGGCCAACACGCTGGCCGCCGTGGACGCGGGCGCCACGCACGTGCAGTGCACGGCGAACGGTTACGGCGAGCGCGTGGGCAACTCCAACCTCTTCCCGGTCGTGGCGGCCCTGGAGATCAAGTACGACCGCCGGGTGCTGCCGCCCGGCAAGCTGGCCGAGATGACCCGCATCTCCCACGCCATCGCCGAGGTCGTCAACCTCACGCCCTCCACGCACCAGCCGTACGTGGGGGTGTCGGCCTTCGCCCACAAGGCCGGCCTGCACGCCTCGGCGATCAAGGTCGACCCGGACCTCTACCAGCACATCGACCCCGAGCGGGTCGGCAACACCATGCGGATGCTGGTCTCCGACATGGCCGGCCGGGCCTCCATCGAGCTGAAGGGCAAGGAACTCGGCGTCGACCTCGGCGGGGACCGGGCGCTGATCGGCCGGGTCGTGGAGCGGGTCAAGGAGCGGGAGCTCGCGGGTTACACCTACGAGGCCGCCGACGCCTCCTTCGAACTCCTGCTGCGCGCCGAGGTCGAGGGGCGCGCGCGGCGCTTCTACCGGGTGGAGTCCTGGCGGGCCATCGCCGAGGACCGCCCGGACGGTACGCACGCCAACGAGGCGACCGTGAAGCTGTGGGCCAAGGGGGAGCGCATCGTCGCCACCGCGGAGGGCAACGGTCCGGTCAACGCGCTCGACCGCGCGCTGCGCGGGGCGCTGGAGCGCATCTACCCCCAGCTGGCCTCGCTGGAGCTGACGGACTACAAAGTCCGGATCCTGGAGGGCAGCCTGGGCACCGGGTCGATCACCCGGGTCCTGGTCTCGACGAGCGACGAGCACGGCGAGTGGTCGACCGTCGGCGTCGGGGAGAACGTCATCGCGGCGTCCTGGCAGGCGCTGGACGACGCCTACGCCTATGGGCTGCGGCGCGCGGGCGTCGAACCGCGGGAGTGATCCGGCCGGGTCAGCCGAACCGGGGACCGAGGCCCGCGCCGAGCAGGTCGTAGGCGAGGTCGGCGTCGGCATGGGCCTCGGGCAGGGCCTCGGTGACGGTCCTGCCCGAGGCCAGCTTGCGCCAGTTCTCCTGGGCGAGGCGCTGGTGGACCGTGATGATCTGCGCGGCCGCCAGCCCCGCCGTCAGCCCGTCGCCCCCGCCCGTCTCCAGCAGGGCCCCGGCCAGCAACTCCTCGTCGCGGTCGGCGTAGCGGACCAGGCGGGCCAGCAGGCTGGGCGTCGTGTAGAGCATGTCGTTGAAGGCCCGGACCGTGGCGTTGCCGTTGAGGCCCGTGACCGGGTCGTGGGCATCCAGGCGCTCGTGGAAGTGCGCGCGGAGGGCGGCCAGGGGGGAGTGGGCCGGCGTCCGGTCGCGCACGACGCGGGCCGCCTCCCCCTGGTGGTCGGCGATCCGGTGCAGGGCCAGGTCCTCCTTGGCCGGGAAGTAGCGGAAGAGCGTCGGCTTGGACACCTCCACCGCGGCCGCGACGTCGGCGACCGACACCTTGTCGAAACCCCGCTTGAGGAACAGCTCGATGGCGGTGTCGGAGAGCGCCTGGCGTGTGCGCTGCTTCTTGCGTTCCCGCAGTCCCGTCTCGTCGGTCACACGAGCACCTTAGCACGGAACAACGTTACCAAGAAACTTTTTTAACCGGGTTGCTTTTCTGCTCCGCCGGGTCTTTCATGGAGGCACCGACGAAGGCCGGAAGGCTCGTCGGCGCCACTGGTGACTGACGGAGGAGATGGCATGACCGACACCGCTGTGCTGATCGTGGGCGCCGGGCCGACGGGGCTCACGCTCGCCTGCACGCTCGCCCGGTCCGGGGTGGACGTCCGGATCATCGACAAGTCGTCCCGTTTCCACCAGGCTTCGCGGGGCAAGGGGCTCAACCAGCGCAGTCGTGAGCTCTTCGACGACCTCGGCGTGGGGGAGCGGGCCGCCGCCGCCGGCACCGAGCACATCACCCTGCGCAAGTACCGCGACGGGAAGCACGTCGCCGACTCCGTCTCCTTCGCGGACCGCGTCCCCACGCCCGACACCCCCTACGCCAGCGGGCTGCTCATCCCGCAGTGGCGCACCGAGGAGATCCTGCGCGAGAAGCTCGCCGAGTACGGCGTGCACGTCGAACTCGGCTGTGAGCTGGCCGGGTTCGACCAGGACGAGGACGGGGTCACGGCCCGCCTCGCCGACGGGCGCAGCATCCGGGCCGCCTATCTCGCCGGCTGCGACGGCGGCCACAGCCCCGTCCGCAAGGCACTGGGGCTGCGCTTCGACGGGAAGACGGACGCCGAGGAGTGCATGGTCGTCGGGGACGTCAGGGCCGACGGACTCGACCCCCGCTACTGGCACCAGTGGTTCGACGAGGACGCGGCGCTGTTGCTCTGCCCCTTCCCCGGCACCGCGCACTGGCAGTTGCAGGGCATGCCCGAGCGGGACGCCGACGGCCGGCCCACCGCGCCGACGCTGGAGAGCTTCCAGCGGCTGTTCGACCGGTGCGCGCGCATACCGGGGATACGGCTCGCGGACCCCACCTGGTTCTCCACCTACCGCGTCAACGTCCGCATGGCCGACCGCTTCCGCGTCGGCCGGGTCTTCCTCGCCGGGGACGCGGCCCACGTCCACTCGATCGCCGGCGGCCTGGGCATGAACACCGGCGTCCAGGACGCCTTCAACCTCGGCTGGAAGCTGGCGTTCGTGGTGCGGGGCATGGCCGCCCCCGGGCTCCTGGACACCTACGAGGAAGAGCGGCTGCCCGTCGCCGCCTGGACGCTCGACCTGACCGACGAACGGCTGCGCGCGGTGGTCGAGGGCGTCCGCGAGGCGGGTGTCGGCACGGAGGCGGTGATCACGGACGACGTGACCACGCTCGGCGTCGGCTATGAGTGGAGCACGCTCTCCCACGGCGGTCCCCTGGCGGGACGCCGGGCGCCCGACGCGCCCTGCCGGGACGCCGCCACGGGCACGCCGGTGCGGCTCTTCGAGGTCTTCGCCGGCCCGCACTTCACGCTGCTGGGCTTCGGGGCGGGCGGCGCCGAGGCGCTGGAGCGGACGGGGGCGGCGCACGGGGAGGGCGTGCGGGCCCGTCTCATCGACGACCACGAGGGCCACGCCCGCGCCGCGTACGGCCTGGAGGGCGACGCCCTCGTGCTGGTACGGCCCGACAACCACGTGGCGATGAGCGTGCCGGCGGACCGGGCAGCGGACGTCGTCAGCTATCTCCAGCGCCTGGGTGCCCCGGACCCCTCGGGGGACTGACGGCACGGCGGGACGAGCGGTGCGGCGGGCGGCGGTTTCGGGGAGGGGAGGGAAGGGGGAGAACAACCGCCGTGGCCACCACTTGGACCCGCCGCACCTTCCTCACCGCCGCCGGCGCCCTGGGCGCCACCGCCACCCCGGCGGCAGCCGCCCCCGGCGAGCAGTTCCCGGCCCTGCGAAGACGCTGGCGCGACCTCCTCCTCGGCACCGGTTTCGACCCCGCCGCCGAGCCCTACGCCACCGTCCTGCGCCGCACCGGCGAGCTCGCCCGCCTCCACCGCGCCCGGATGAGCCCCGCCCCCGGCTCGCTCTGGCCCGACGCCCCCTTCGACCCGCCGGCCGGCATCACCCAGAGCTTCGCCCGCCTGTTCACCATGGCCCAGGCCCACGCCCAGCCCGGCACCGGCCTGACCGGCGACCCGGCCCTCGCCGCGGACGTCCTCGCCGGTCTCGACCACCTCCACGACCGCGTCTACCACGCGGGCGGCACCCGGTACGGCAACTGGTGGGAGTGGCAGATCGGCAGCCCCCGGCTCCTCCTCGACACCCTCACCCTCCTCCACGAGCCGGCCGGAGCGGACCGGCGCGCCCGCCTGCTCGCCGCCGTCGACCACTTCGTGCCGGATGACATGCTCGGCCCCTACACCGGCACCAGCACGGGTGCCAACCGCGTCGACCTGTGCCGCGTCGTGGCCGTGCGCGGCGCGCTCGGCGACGCCCCCGACAGGCTCGCGCTGGCCCGCGGCGCGCTCTCGCCGGTCTTCCCCCAGGTGACCCGGGGCGACGGCCTCTACGCCGACGGCTCCTTCATCCAGCACACCTGGGTCGCCTACACCGGCACGTACGGCTGTGTGCTGCTCGACGGGCTCGGCCGGCTGTTCGCCCTGCTGCGGGGATCGGACTGGGAGGTGACCGACCCCCACCGGCAGCTCGTGCACGACAGCGTCGAGCGGGCCTTCGCCCCGCTCGTGCACAACGGGCTGGTGATGGACACCGTCTCCGGGCGGGCCGTCAGCCGGGGCGTGCAGAGTGCCGACCCCGGGGCGCCGCCGCAGAGCGACCACCGGCGCGGACACGCGGTCATCGCCGCCGTCGCCCTCCTCGCCGAGGGCGCCACCCCCGCCGAACGGACCCGCTGGCACTCGATGATCAAGGGCTGGGCGGCCCGGGACACCACCGACCCGCTGCTGACCGACCCCCAGTTCGGCGTGGCCGACCTCGCCCGGCTCGCCGCGATCGCCGCCGGGCCCGCCCCGGCCGCACCCGAGCCCGTGGGGCACCGGCTCTTTCCCGCCATGGACCGGTCCGTGCACCGGCGCCCCGGCTGGGCGGCCACCGTCGCCATGGCCTCCGACCGCATCGCCCACTACGAGAACGGCAACGGCGAGAACCCCCGCGGCTGGCACACCGGCGCCGGCCTGCTCCTGTGGTGGGGCGCGACCTTCGGCGGCGACCAGTACGGCGACGCCTTCTGGCCCACCGTCGACCCCTACCGGCTGCCCGGCACCACCGTCTCCGCCCGCCCGCTCGCCGACGGCGAGGGCGGCGGATGGGGCGCCCCCAAGCCCGCCGTGCGCTGGGTGGGCGGGGTCACCGACGGGGAGTACGCGGCCGTCGGCCAGCACCTCAAGGGACTCGGCTCGACGCTGGAGGCGCGCAAGTCCTGGTTCTGGGCGGCCGACGCGGTGGTCTGCCTCGGCGCCGGGATCACCTCGCGCGACGGCGCCGAGGCCTGGACGGTCGTCGACAACCGCAACCTCGGAGCGGCCGGCACCCCCCGCCTCCTCGTGGACGGCGCGCCCCAGGACGCCCACGACGGCTGGGCGCGGTCCTTCGGCCGCGCCCACTGGGCCCACCTCGCCGGCCACGGCGGCTACGTCTTCCCCGGCGGCGCCCCGCTGGAGGCGCTGCGCGAGCCGCGCACCGGATCCTGGCGCGACATCAACGCCGCGGGCTCCCCGGCGCCCCTCACCCGGCGCTACCTCACCCTCTGGCACCCCCACGGCACGGACCCCGACGACGCCGCCTACGCCCACCTCCTGATGCCCGGCGCCACCCCTCGCGCCGTGGCCGCCCGTGCCGCCGCCGCGGACTGGCTCACCGTCCTGGCCAACACCCGCCACTGCCAGGCCGTCCACCTGCCGTCCCTCGGGCTGACCGCCGCGAACTTCTGGTCGGCGGGCACGGCCGGGCCGCTCACCGTCACCGCCCCCGCCTCCGTGCTCGTGCGCCACGACGGCCGTACCGCCACCGTCCACCTCGCCGACCCCCTGCGTGCCGGCACCACCGTGGAGCTCACCTGGCACCATCGTGTGACCGATGTCACAGATCGCGACCCGTCCGTCGACGTGCTTGGCACGGGCCGGTCGCTGCGCTTGCGCGTGGCCGCGGGAAGCGCCTGCGCGACGCACGGCTGCCGGGTGAAGACCGGGTGATCTCCGCTGGTCGCCCGGATGGCGGAGTCCGGTCAAGCCCACATGTGACGGAGGGACCGGCGGAGAATTGTGGACCCCCGACAGCGTGGGAAGGCCCCTCGAACGGACACAACTGATAAGGGGGCTGTGCAGTTCTGTCCCGCCTGCCCACCAAATCGCGCACGACGTTGTACGGAACCGACATGATGTTCCGGAGCCCCCGCCACGTACCGTCTATCCATGAGCAATCTCGAAGGTGCGCCCGTAGAGGCGAGTGACGTCCGTGGGCGCGTCGCCGAGCTGCACGCCATCCGCGAGCAGGTTCGGCGTGGTCCGAGCGAGCGGGCTACCCAGGCCCAGAAGGCCAAGGGCAAGCTGACCGCGCGCGAGCGCATAGATCTTCTGCTTGACGAGGGCTCTTTCACCGAGGTGGAGCCGCTGCGGCGGCACCGCGCGTCCGGGTTCGGCCTGGAGGAGAAGCGTCCGTACACCGACGGTGTGATCACCGGGTGGGGAACCGTGCACGGGCGGACGGTGTTCGTCTACGCACACGACTTCCGGATCTTCGGCGGCGCGCTGGGCGAGGCCCACGCCACCAAGATCCACAAGATCATGGACAAGGCCATCGCGGCCGGGGCCCCGCTGGTGTCCCTCAACGACGGCGCCGGCGCCCGCATCCAGGAGGGCGTCTCCGCCCTCGCCGGCTACGGCGGCATCTTCCAGCGCAACACCAAGGCCTCCGGCGTCATCCCGCAGATCAGCGTGATGCTCGGCCCCTGCGCCGGCGGTGCGGCCTACTCGCCGGCCCTGACGGACTTCGTGTTCATGGTCCGCGAGACCTCCCAGATGTTCATCACCGGCCCCGACGTGGTCCGCGCGGTGACCGGTGAGGAGATCACCCAGAACGGCCTCGGCGGCGCCGACGTGCACGCCGAGACCTCCGGCGTGGCCCACTTCGCCTACGACGACGAGGAGACCTGCCTCGAAGAGGTCCGGTACCTCCTCTCCCTGCTGCCCCAGAACAACCGGGAGAACCCGCCCCGCGTCGCCGCCGACGACCCGGCCGACCGCGCCGGCGAGGCGCTCCTGGACCTGGTGCCGGCGGACGGCAACCGCCCGTACGACATGCGCAAGGTCATCGAGGAGATCGTCGACGACGGCGAGTACCTCGAGGTCCACGAGCGCTGGGCGACCAACATCATCTGTGCCCTGTCCCGGCTCGACGGCCAGGTCGTGGGCATCGTCGCCAACCAGCCGCAGTCGCTGGCCGGCGTCCTCGACATCGAGGCCTCCGAGAAGGCCGCACGGTTCATCCAGATGTGCGATGCCTTCAACATCCCGATCATCACTCTTCTGGACGTACCCGGCTTCCTGCCGGGCGTGGATCAGGAGCACGGTGGGATCATCCGGCACGGTGCCAAGCTGCTGTACGCCTACTGCAACGCGACCGTGCCCCGGATCTCGGTGATCCTGCGCAAGGCCTACGGCGGTGCGTACATCGTGATGGACTCGCAGTCGATCGGCGCGGACCTGACGTACGCCTGGCCGACGAACGAGATCGCGGTGATGGGTGCCGAGGGTGCCGCCAACGTGATCTTCCGCAAGCAGATCGCCGAGGCGGACGACCCGGAGGCGATGCGGGCGCGCATGGTCAAGGAGTACAAGGCCGAGCTCATGCACCCGTACTACGCCGCCGAGCGCGGCCTGGTCGACGACGTGATCGACCCGGTCGAGACCCGGTCGGTGCTGATCCGGTCGCTGGCGATGCTCGCGACCAAGCACGCCGACCTGCCGTCCCGCAAGCACGGCAACCCGCCCCAGTAACAAACGTCCAGCACTTCAGCAACGGAGACACGCATGAACGACACGCTCGTACGCGTCGAGAAGGGCACCGCGGACGCCGAGGAACTGGCCGCCGTCACCGCCGTTCTCCTGGCCCGCGCCGCAGCCGGCACCGGCCGCGCCGCCCAGGCCCCCGCCCGCCGCCGCACCCCGGTCGGCTGGCGCCGTCTGGAGCGCACCCCGGGCTTCCGGGCGCCGCACAGCTGGCAGGGCTGAGCCCTACGGAGAGGCTGGCCTCCGTGCGAAGGGCCCCGGGCTTCACCAAGCCCGGGGCCCTTCGCACGTACCGCACCGGTGTGGCCCGCAGCGCGCCCGCGCACGCGAAAAGGTCCCCGCACTCCCGAGGAGTGCGGGGACCTTCTCGCATCCGAGCTAGCGCAGCCGCGCCATGAGGGCGTGCTCGACGAGCGTGATGAGTGCGCTCTTCGCCTCGTTGCGGTGGCGGGCGTCGGTGGTGATGATCGGCGCGTCGGGGCCGATCTGGAGGGCCTCGCGGACCTCCTCCGGTGTGTACGGCTGGTGTCCGTCGAAGCCGTTGAGGGCGATGACGAAGGGCAGGCCGCTGTTCTCGAAGTAGTCGACGGCGGGGAAGCAGTCGGCGAGGCGGCGGGTGTCGACGAGGACGACGGCGCCGATGGCGCCGCGTACCAGGTCGTCCCACATGAACCAGAAGCGGTCCTGTCCGGGCGTGCCGAACAGGTACAGGATCAGGTCCTGGTCCAAGGTGATACGGCCGAAGTCCATGGCCACGGTCGTCGTGGTCTTGTCCGGCGCGTGGGTGAGGTCGTCGATGCCCGCCGAGGCGGAGGTCATGACGGCTTCGGTGCGCAGCGGGTTGATCTCCGAGACCGCGCCGACGAACGTGGTCTTGCCCACGCCGAAGCCACCCGCCACCACGATCTTCGCGGAGGTGGTGGAGCGGGCTGCCTCGCCGCTAGAGGTTCCGAAGTCCACTGAGCACCCTTTCGAGCAGTGTCACGTCAGGCTGGCCGCCCGCGGCTGCGTCGCCGCCGGGCTGATGAATGGCGACAAGTCCGGCCTCCGCCAGGTCGGCGACGAGGATCCGGGCTACGCCAAGCGGAATGGACAGGAGTGCCGAGATCTCCGCGACCGACTTGATCTCACGGCACAGGTGGCAGATGCGCTGGTGTTCCGGCAACTGCCCGTGGAGCTGGGACGACTGGGCCGTGGTGTGTACCAGTGCCTCGATGGCGAGCTGGTAACGCGGCCGCGTCCGGCCGCCGGTCATCGCATACGGACGGACCAGCGGGTTGTGCTTGCCGCCCGAGGAGGACGACGTCGCGCGCCGTTGTTGCGGTGGCTGAGCCGGCACATGCGGAGGGCGCTGCTGCTCCGGCATGGCTTGGTGGCTTGGCGCGGAGGGGAAGTTGTAGCGGTTCAACGGGGGTTGACCCTGCTGGTCATTTCCATACGGGTAACCGCCTGGGGGCGTTGCCACGTCTCCTCCTCCAACTTGCCTGTCTGCTGCTGCTCGCGCCACCGCACCCTATGGCGCGGTGGCGCGAAACGCACTGTCTCTTGATTAGTTGAGAAGGCTCCCCTGCAGTTCGGCGCGGAGGTCGGGCGTGAGGACGTTGCCCGCGCGGTCGACCAGGAGGGCCATCTCGTAGCCCACGAGGCCGATGTCGCACTCCGGGTGCGCCAGAACGGCGAGGGAGGAGCCGTCGGAGATGGACATGATGAAGAGGAAGCCTCGTTCCATCTCCACGACGGTCTGGTTGACCGTGCCCCCCTCGAAGATGCGGGAGGCACCGGCGGTCAGTGAGGTCAGGCCGGAGGCCACCGCCGCCAACTGGTCGGCGCGGTCCCGCGGAAACCCTTCGGACATCGCCAGAAGGAGTCCGTCGGCGGAGACCACGACGGTGTGGGACACCCCGGGGGTGTTGTCCACGAAACTGGTGATCAACCAGTTCAGGTTTTGCGCCGCCTGGCTCATCGGGCTCAACTAACGCTCCTGATCGTAGGTGCCGCCGGGGCCGAAGCCCTGGTCGTGTTGCTCATGCTGGTCGTGGGCGGAGGACTCCGGGGAATCGCCACCCCGCCCGCGCCCCTGCTGGATGCCGCGGCGCAGGTTTGCCAACCTGCCGCGGACGTCCTCCGGCGCGCGGGAGATCTGGGGGCCCGCCTGGGGGGTCTGTGCCGCCGTGCCCTCGACCAGATTGGCCTTGGGTACCCGGCGGGGCAGACCGGAGGAGGTCACTCCGCCGGCCTTCGGCTCCCGGAGCTGCCCGGCACGCTGCCAGCGCTCGTCGTTCGCCGACTGCCATGCGGAGCCGTCGCCCTCCTGAGGCTGCTGAGAGACCTGCGCTTGGGTCTGCTCCGGTTCTACGCCGCCCCTGGTGGCCTCCTCGCCCGTCCCGGATTCCTGCCCCCGCTTGTCACGGCGGGGCAGACCGGACCCGGTCAGCGAGGGGGAGCCGCTCGTGGCGGGGCCCGGACGGTCGAACTCTACGCGCTCCGGCTGGGCCGTGTCAGCGGACGGCTGGGATTCCGGTTCCGCTCCGTAACCCTGTCCGTACTCATGCTGGTACGTACCTGACTCGGCCCACTCTCCTTGGTAGCCGGGGGTGTTGAAGTCGCCGTAGGGCTGCTGGGACGTGGTGGCCGGGTCCGCGTAAGCGGGTTCCGCGTAGCCGTCGTCCTGGTAACCCCGTTCCGCGCGGCCGGTGTCCGGACGACCGCCGTGCTCCTGGGGGACGCCGTGCGGCTGCTCGTAACCCTGCTGCGGGTAGTCGCCCGGGAACTGCTGCTCCTGGAACTGCTGGTCCTGGAACTGCGGGTGGCCCTCGCCGGCCTGCGCCTCCAGCGCCGCCCGCCGCTCCTCGCGCATCAGCGAGCGGCCCACCGGGTCCAGACCGGACCCGGCGTCCTGGCGCTCCTCGTAGCGGGAGTCGTCGAAGCCGAGCTCCGCGGCGGTGCGCATGCGCTCCGCCGGCGCGCTCTGCTGCTCCGGCATCATCCGGGAGACCGTGAAGTCGCTGTCGGCCAGCTCCTCGCCGCCACCACCGTGGGTGATGGCGTCCGGCAGCATGACCAGCGAGGTGGTGCCGGCCTGCTCGCCCGAGGGGCGCAGCTGGACGCGGATGCCGTGGCGCAGGGCCAGGCGGCCGACCACGAACAGACCCATGCGCTGGGAGATCGCGGCGTCCACGGTCGGCGGGTTGGCCAGTCGGTGGTTGATGTCCGCGAAGTCCTCGGCGGTCAGGCCGATGCCCTTGTCGTGGATCTCGACCATCACCCGGCCGTCGGGCAGCCGGGTCGCGTTGACGCGGACCTTGGTGTGCGGGGAGGAGAACGTGGTGGCGTTCTCAAGCAGCTCGGCGAGCAGGTGCACGAGGTCGGTCACGGCCAGGCCGTGGATCTCGGCCTCCGGGATGCCGCTCAGCTCGATGCGCTCGTACGCCTCCACCTCGGACGAGGCGGCGCGCAGCACGTCGACCAGCGGGATCGGCTGGTCCCAGCGGCGGCCCGGCTCCTCGCCCGCGAGGATGAGGAGGTTCTCGCCGTTGCGGCGCATGCGGGTGGCCAGGTGGTCCAGCTTGAAGAGGTTCTCCAGCTGGTCCGGGTCGGCCTCGTTGTTCTCCAGGTCGGTGATGAGGTTCAGCTGGCCCTCGATCAGCGCCTGGTTGCGGTGCGAGAGGTTCGTGAAGATCGCGTTGACGTTCCCTCGGAGCAGCGCCTGCTCGGCGGCCAGCCGCACCGCCTCGCGGTGCACCTGGTCGAAGGCCCGGGCGACCTCGCCGATCTCGTCACCGGTGGTGATCGGGATGGGCTGGGTGCGGGTGTCGACGTGACCGGGGTTGGTCCGCGAGAGCTGGTCGACCAGCGCCGGCAGCCGCTGCTCCGCCACCTCGAAGGCGGCGGCGCGCAGCCGGCGCATGTTCCGGCTCATGGAACGCGCCATCTTGCCGGCCACGATGAACGCGGCCAGGAGGGCGAGCACCATGATCGAGGAGTTGACGATGGCCGTCTGCTGCGCGTCCGAGGCGATGCTCTCCGCCTCGTCCACGGCGTGGTCGGCCAGGTGCTCCTCGACCTCGCGGTAGGCGTTGAACTTCGCCGTCGCGGTGGCGAACCAGGTCTGGTCGGTGATGCCCTTGGCCCTCAGCTGCGCGTCGGTGGCGCCGGACATGATGGCGGCGGCCATCTTGTCCTGCTCCTCGACCTGCGCCCCGGTGGCCAGAGCGGTCTTCAGCCGCTTGATGTCCTCGTCGGTACCACCGGACTCGAACTCGCCGCGGGCGACGTACTCGAGGAAGTTGTACGAGGAGAACGCGGTCAGCAGCTCCGTGCGCTCCTTGGGGTTGCCCGGCTTCACCAGCAGGTGCTCGCCGATGGAGCGCTGGAGCGACTCGGCGGCCTTCGCCAGGGAGACGGCGTAGACCGCGCGACCGTAGGAGGTGACGTTGCCGGTGCCCAGGCCCAGCTCGTTGGTGAAGGCCATGAGGGGACGCTGGATGGCGCCGTAGCCGTCCTCGGTCTTCGTGCCCGCGAGCTCGGAGGTGTAGCCGACCTTGCGCAGCTTGGGCAGCATCGGCTCGGCCGCGCGCACCTCGTTCAGACGGCGCTTGAGGCTCGGGGTGTCCGGCATGTTCTTGACGGTCTTGTCGAACGCCGCGCGGGCGGCGTCCGTGACGTCCTGCGCCTTCTTGACGCCCTCGTCCTCGCGGTGGTTCTCCAGGAACGGCTTGGCCATCACGTCGCGCTCGTCGATGACGGCGTGCGCGTACGTGGCCGCAGCCTGAACGGTACGCGCCGTGTTGGCCGCGTCCTGCGCCTCCAGCCAGGTGTCGACGGACGTCTTGACGCCGAGGCCACCGAAGACGAGCGCGACCAGCACCGGGATCAGGAGGATCACGTTCAGGCGGGTCGGCACGCGCCAGTTGCGGGGCGAGAATCTGCTGCCGTCGCGCCCTGGGGGTGTGGCGGGGTTTTCGGGCATCTCGGAAGGCGGCACCGCTTCACGCGACGGCGGGGTGAAGTTACCCCGCGCGTTCCGCGTTTGCTGCGCGGCGCCCGTCTTTCTTCGCCTCACTCGACCAACAACCTCTCGGCGTCGGCACCTGTGCTGTGCCGTTTATCTGCTGAGCCGTGACTGCTCAGTCCGGGAATTCCAGCACGGCGGGCAGGTGCATTCCAAACAACGGACAGAGCCCGTGAAGGCCGCGATTTGCCTGACATAAAACGGGCATTAAGGCCGAGCCGCGTCAAATGGCGGACGAGATGTGTGCACAGCGAAGTTGGCCGAACGCGAGGGGTGGTCGCGTCCGGCCAATTCTCTGTCGAAACGTTATGAAGCCCGAAGCGGGCCGTGGTGAATCCCACAACTCACATACCGTCACTTTCGGACGGCGGGCAACACTATTTCAGCCGCGCCATGAGGGCGTGCTCGACGAGCGTGATGAGTGCGCTCTTCGCCTCGTTGCGGTGGCGGGCGTCGGTGGTGATGATCGGCGCGTCGGGGCCGATCTGGAGGGCCTCGCGGACCTCCTCCGGTGTGTACGGCTGGTGTCCGTCGAAGCCGTTGAGGGCGATGACGAAGGGCAGGCCGCTGTTCTCGAAGTAGTCGACGGCGGGGAAGCAGTCGGCGAGGCGGCGGGTGTCGACGAGGACGACGGCGCCGATGGCGCCGCGTACCAGGTCGTCCCACATGAACCAGAAGCGGTCCTGTCCGGGCGTGCCGAACAGGTACAGGATCAGGTCGTCATCGAGGGTGATACGGCCGAAATCCATCGCCACGGTCGTCGTGGTCTTGTCCTGCACGTGGCTCAGGTCGTCGATACCGGCCGACGCCGAGGTCATCACGGCCTCGGTGCGCAGCGGGCTGATCTCCGAGACCGCGCCGACGAACGTCGTCTTGCCGACGCCGAAGCCACCCGCCACCACGATCTTCGCGGACGTGGTGGAGCGGGCGACGCCGCCGCTAGAGCTTCCGAAGTCCACTGAGCACCCTTTCGAGCAGTGTCACATCCGGCGTACCGCCGGCCTCGGTGCCGCCGCCCGGCTGGTGGATGGCGACCATGCCGGCCTCCGCCAGGTCGGCGACGAGGATCCGGGCCACGCCCAGCGGCATGCTGAGCAGCGCCGAGATCTCCGCGACCGACTTCACCTCGCGGCACAGGTGGCAGATCCGCTGGTGCTCGGGGAGCAGTCCTCCGAGGTGGGCCGGATCGGCCGTGGAGCTGACCAGCGCCTCGATGGCGAGCTGGTAGCGGGGCCGGGTGCGGCCGCCCGTCATGGCGTAGGGGCGGACCAGCGGCTGGTCACCTTCATCACTCCCGTACGGCGCATGGTGAGAGGCACCGTACGGGCCGGGCGAGGCGGGCGGGGTCATGAATCCTCCGGACGGGACAGCAGGATGGCAATAATGCCGTCGAGCGGTGGCCGGTGGGGGGTTTTCGGCCGGACGGTCAGACGGTATTTGCTAGGTGCAGGGGGTCAGTTCAGCAGGCTGCCCTGGAGTTCGGCGCGGAGGTCGGGCGTGAGGACGTTGCCCGCGCGGTCGACCAGGAGGGCCATCTCGTAGCCCACGAGGCCGATGTCGCACTCCGGGTGCGCCAGAACGGCGAGGGAGGAGCCGTCGGAGACGGACATGATGAAGAGGAATCCCCGTTCCATCTCCACGACGGTCTGGTTGACCGTGCCCCCCTCGAAGATGCGGGACGCACCGGCGGTCAGCGACGTCAGGCCGGAGGCCACCGCCGCCAACTGGTCGGCACGGTCCCGCGGAAACCCTTCGGACATCGCCAGAAGAAGTCCGTCGGCGGACACCACCACCGTGTGCGACACCCCCGGGGTGTTGTCCACGAAGTTGGTGATCAACCAGTTCAGATTCTGCGCCGCCTGGCTCATCGGACTCAACTAACGCTCCTGCTGGTGAGTGGGGCCAACATGATGACTGCCGGTGGTCGAACCGTTTCCGGCCTGACGTCCCTGCTGGATGCCCCGGCGGAGATTGGTCAGCCGGCCGCGTACGTCGTCAGGCGCACGCGAGACCTGCGGACCGGTCGGAAGGGACTGGGTCTCGGCGGTGCCCTCGACGAGGTTGGCGCGCGGCACCCGCCGCGGCAGCCCCGAGGAGGTGATCCCGCCCGCCGCCGGCTCGCGGACCTGCTCGGCCCGGCGCCAGCGCTCGTCGTTGGGGGAGCTGGCCCAGTCGTCCTGCGCACTGCCCTGGCGGGCCGGCGGGCCGGCCTGCGGGGCCGGTGCCTGGGGACCGGGCTGGGCGGCACGGCGCGGCGCGGGGCGCGCGGAGTCCGCGGGCTGCTCCGGCACGGCGCTCTCGCCCGCGCCGCCGCGGAACCAGCGCGACTCCAGCTCCTCGAACAGCGGCGAGGAGGCGCCGACGGCGGGCCGGCTGAACTGACCGGTCGTGCTGGTCAGCGGGTCGTCGTCCTCCGGCTGCGCGAAGTCCCGCGGCTGCTCGAACTGGCCGGTGCCAACGGACGGCGCGTCGCCGCCGTGCGGACGGGCGTACTCGCCGCTCGTGCTCGCCGGAGCGTCGCCGTGGCCGGCCGGGAGGTCGAACTGCCCGGTGCCGGACGGGCCGGCGGGCAGGCCGAACTGGCCGGTCGTGGAGTCCTGCTGGGTGCCGGGCGCGGACTGCGGGAACTGGCCGGTGGTGCCGTTCTGCCCGGTTCCGGGCGCCGGCAGGCCGAACTGGCCCGTGGACTCGGGCAGTCGCTCGCCGCTCGTGCCGCCCGGGCGCTCGCCCGAGGGGCCGGCGCCGATCGCCGGGAACTCGGCGGTGCCGCCGCGGCCGTCGGCCTGCGGGGCGCCGCCGGGCAGGCCGGGCCGGCCCGGAGCGGGCCGCTGCGGGCCGCTCTCGTCCGTGATGGGCGGGAACTGCGCCGTGTCGCCCGGACCGCCGCTCAGCTGCGCGCGCTCGGGGTTCGGCCGCGCGGCGGGATTCGAGGGCCCGGCCGGCCGGCCGGAGTTCTCGTGGCCCTCGTGGCCGCGCGGGGCGTCCTGCGCACCGCGCGGGGAGCCGTTGCCGGACAGCGGCCAGTCGTCGACCGGAGCCTGCTTCGGCTTGCGGCCGCCGGCCGGAGGCTGCCCGCCGGCCCAGTTCGGCTCCTGCCGGCCCGCGTCACCGGCGCCGCGCGCCGGCAGCTGCGGACGGCCGCCCGCACCGGGGGGCGGCGGCACGGCCGCCGGGCCCGCGGCGCCACGGCCGGCCGGCGCGCCGCCGGCACCCGGGGCGCCCTTGCGCGGCGCGGTGTCGAAGAGGCTGCCCGTCGCGGCACCGCCGGCGGGACCGCCCGCCGGGCCCTGCTGACGCTTGGGCAGGCCGCTGTCGGTCGTACCGGGGCGCGGCACGGGGGCCGGCGCCGGGCGCGGGCCGCTCGTGGGCGTCTGCTGGCGCGGCTGGCCGGGGCCCGCGGGCAGGCCGGGGCCGCCGCCGGGGCCACCGGCACCCGGGATGCCCGGAGCCGGCTTCTTGCCGCCCTGGGCGACGTCGACCGGCAGCATGACGAGGGCGGTCGTACCGCCGGAGTCCGACGGACGGAGCTGGATGCGGATGCCGTGTCGCAGGGACAGGCGGCCGACCACGAACAGACCCATGCGCCGCGAGACGGAGACGTCCACGGTCGGCGGGGAGGCCAGGCGCTCGTTGATCGCCGCGAGGTCCTCCGGCGAGAGGCCGATGCCGGTGTCGTGGATCTCGACCAGCACCCGGCCGTCGGGCAGGGCGTGACCGGTGACCTTGACCTTGGTCTGCGGCGAGGAGAACGAGGTGGCGTTCTCGAGCAGCTCGGCGAGGAGGTGCACGAGGTCGTTGACCACGCGGCCGGCGACCTCGGTCGGCGGCACACCGCTGAGCTCGATGCGCTCGTACTGCTCCACCTCGGACGCGGCGGCACGCAGGACGTCGACGAGCGGCACGGGCCGGGTCCACCGGCGGCCGGGCTCCTCACCCGCGAGGACGAGGAGGTTCTCGCCGTTACGGCGCATGCGGGTCGCGAGGTGGTCGAGGCGGAACAGCGAGGACAGCTGGTCCGGGTCGGCCTCGCGGCTCTCGAGCTCGGAGATCAGGGACAGCTGACGCTGGATGAGGCCCTGGCTGCGGCGCGAGAGGTTGGTGAACATCGCGTTGACGTTGCCACGGAGCAGGGCCTGCTCGGCGGCGAGGCGGACCGCTTCCTGGTGCACGTGGTCGAAGGCCGCGGCCACCTTGCCGATCTCGTCACGGCTGTGCACACCGACGGACTCCACGGACGTGTCGACGTCCTGCGGGTCGGTCTCGGACAGCTGCTTGACGAGCTCGGGCAGGCGCTCCTCGGCGACCTTCTGGGCGGTCTCCTGCAGACGGCGCAGCGAGCGCACCATGGAGCGGGCCACGACGAAGGCGCCGACGAGGGAGATGCCGAGGACCAGGATGATGAGCACACCGTTGAGGTACGCCTCGTTCTGGGCGTCGTCACGCAGCTCACGGGCCTTCTGGTCCATCTGCGTCACGAGCGTCTGCTCGATCTTCGACATCTCGCTGAGCTTGATCGTGTCCTGGTCGTACCAGTCCTGATAGCTCTTGTGGTCGCTCTTGAGGGCGTCGGAGTTGCCGAAGACGCGCTCGGCGAAGGTGGTGGCCTCGGTGATGTCGGCGATGCCGCCGTTGAGGCCCTTGAGCAGCTCCTCGGAGTCGCCGGCACGGATGGAGGCGAACCGCTTGAGGGCCTCGTCCTCGTTCTCGTGGGCGGAGGCGCCGTACTGGTGGTCGTTGGCCGAGAGCTGTGCGCCCTTGGGGTTGGCGAGCGCGGCGCTGATCACGGCTCGCTGGATCGACGCGTACTCCTTGGCGGAGGAGAACGTCGCGAGCGCGCGGGTCGCGGTGATCATGTCGCTGTTGCTGGTGGCCTGGGCCATGTCCTGGGACAGGGACAGCAGCGAGGTGATGAGCGCGTCGTAGTTGCCGACCGTCTGAGAGATGTAGCTCTCGTCGGTGTAGGCGTCCTTACGGACGTCCTGGATCTTCTTCAGCTGACGCGTGATCTCGACGATCGTGGTCCGCACGCCGACCATGGTCGGGTCGTTGGGCTTCACCTTGGCGGTGGTGCTGCCGAACGCCTGGATCTCGCGGTCGGTCTTCTCCCGGGACGCCACGATCGCGTCGGCCTTGGAGTTCTTCGCGACGAGCGGGCCCGCCGACCGGTCACGCTCCTCCTGAAGAGCGTCGGCGAGCTTGGTCGCCCGGCTCGTCATGTCGGTGAGGAGCTTCATGTGGTCGAGCTGGTCGACGTTCTGGAGGGACGTCTGAATACGCAGACCACCCAGGGTCGTCGCGGCGACGACCGGGAGCGCCAGCAGGGAGACCAGTCGGGTACTGATTCGCCAGTTGCGCAGGGCTATTCGTGAGCCCGGCCCCGTGGCCCCTTTCGCCTTCGTCGGCTCGGCGGCGGAGTCGCCGCCGCCCGGTGTCTCGACGGGCGTGCCTGCGGGCGTGCCGCGATCGGTCGCACCGCGCGGCTCCGGCTCCGCCGCAGCGCTGCCATCCCTCTTGAAACGTCCCTGCACTAGCGTCGCAACCTCTGGACCAGGCGTCCCGCCGGTTGAGCGGTGGGACGGTGTCGAGTCGTGGGGGGACCGCGGTGCCCCCCTGGCGGTCCCGGGAATTCCAGCACAGTGCCGGATCTCCCAACAAGGCCGGTGGGGCAGGCGGGGGCAGCGGTGACAAAGGGTGACCGGAAGGGTGACGCACCGTAGAAGATTGAGCCCTGTATGTCGGACTTATTGCGATGAGTCGACCCCTTCGGACCCCCTGCCCGGGCGTGTCCCAGTCGCCATGATCAGGAGCGGAACGTCAGGTTCAGCACCGCAATGTCCGTTTGGTGGCCCGTGGGTGACCGCCCGTTATGCCGCTTTTTTCGGTTCCATCGTGAGCAAACTCACAGGAAACGCAAGACTTCTTCCTCACGCCCTTGGGGATAGGCGCGCCTAGCCTGGACCTTTACACCCGTCGCGAAAGCGTCGAGAAACGACAACACACGAGGCCCTCCACAGTGAAGAGCACGATGCCGTCCCGTAAGACCGCCAACCCGCGCCGCACCACGCTCGCCCACCTCGCCAAGGCCGACGCGCTGCGCTTCTTCGAGGCCGAGCGCCCGGAGCACGCGGTCGAGCTGCCCACGGCCACGGCCAACCCGCGCCGCACCGTCCTCATGACCGCTCCGGCCCCCCACGAGCACCGCGACTGATCCGCGCGAGACGCTCCACCGCGGCCCGGCGGCGGCGCACGGGCCGCCAGCCGGGCCCCGCGATAGCCTGAGGTGGTCCGACTCCGGCCATTACACACAAAGGGGCAACGGCTTCCCGTGCGCATCGCCAGGTTCTCCATCGACGGCAACGTCGCCTTCGGCGTGGTCGAGGGCGACGAACTCGACATCATCAAGGGACACCCCTTCGCCGAATTCGAGCGCTCGGGGCAGAAGATCCCGCTGGACAAGGTGCGGCTGCTGCCGCCCGTCCTGCCCAACAAGGTCGTCGCCATCGGCCGCAACTACGCCGAGCACGCCGCCGAGCTGGGCAACGAGGTCCCCGAGGTCCCCGTCACCTTCTTCAAGCCCTCGACCTCGGTCGTCGGCCCCGGCGACCCCATCGCGTACCCGTCCTTCTCCAGCGAGCTGCACCACGAGGCCGAGCTCGCCGTCGTCATCGGCCGCATGTGCCGCGAGGTCCCGCGCGAGCGCGTGAAGGACGTCATCCTCGGCTACACCTGCGCCAACGACCTCACCGCGCGCGACGTGCAGCAGCGCGAGAAGCAGTGGGCCCGGGCCAAGGGCTTCGACACCTCCTGCCCCCTCGGCCCCTGGATCGAGACCGGGCTGGAGCCGGCGGACATCGCCGCGGGCCTGGGCGTCCAGTGCACCGTCAACGGCGACCAGCGCCAGCTGGGCAGCACCGCCGACATGGTCCGCCCCATCGAGGACCTGATCGTCCACATCACCGAGGCGATGACGCTGCTCCCCGGCGACGTCGTGCTCACCGGCACCCCGGCCGGAGTCGGCCCCCTGAACGTCGGCGACGAGGTCGCCGTCACCATCGAAGGCATCGGCACTCTCACCAACAAGGTGATCAAGCGTGGCTAGCGCACCCGTACGCGTACGTTTCTGTCCCTCGCCGACCGGCAACCCCCACGTGGGCCTGGTCCGCACCGCCCTCTTCAACTGGGCCTTCGCCCGGCACCACGGCGGCACCTTCGTCTTCCGCATCGAGGACACCGACGCGGCCCGCGACTCGGAGGAGTCGTACGAGCAGCTGCTCCAGGCCATGCGCTGGCTGGGCTTCGACTGGAACGAGGGCCCCGAGGTGGGCGGTCCCCACGCGCCCTACCGCCAGTCGCAGCGCATGGACCTCTACAAGGACGTCGCCGCCAAGCTGCTGGACGCCGGCCACGCGTACCACTGCTACTGCACCACCGAAGAGCTCGACGCCCGCCGCGAGGCCGCCCGCGCCGCCGGCAAGCCCTCCGGCTACGACGGCACGTGCCGCGAGGTCACCGAGGAGCAGAAGGCGCAGTACGAGCGCGAGGGCCGCGAGCCCATCGTCCGCTTCCGGATGCCCGACGAGCCCATCACCTTCACCGACCTGGTGCGCGGCGAGCTCACCTTCACCCCGGAGAACGTGCCGGACTTCGGCATCGTCCGGGCCAACGGCGCGCCCCTCTACACGCTCGTCAACCCCGTCGACGACGCGCTGATGGAGATCACGCACGTGCTGCGCGGCGAGGACCTGCTGTCCTCCACCCCGCGGCAGATCGCCCTCTACCGGGCGCTCGCGCAGATCGGCGTCGGCAACGGCACCACCCCGAGCTTCGGCCACCTGCCCTACGTCATGGGCGAGGGCAACAAGAAGCTCTCCAAGCGCGACCCGCAGGCGTCCCTCAACCTCTACCGGGAGCGCGGCTTCCTGCCCGAGGGCCTGCTGAACTACCTCTCGCTGCTCGGCTGGTCCCTCTCGGCCGACCAGGACATCTTCACGATGGACGAGATGGTCGCGGCCTTCGACATCAAGGACGTCAACGCCAACCCGGCGCGCTTCGACCTCAAGAAGTGCGAGGCGATCAACGCCGACCACATCCGCCGGCTGGACCCGAAGGCCTTCGCCGACGCCTGCGAGCCGTGGCTGAAGGCCCCCCACGCGCCGTGGGCCCCGGAGAAGTTCGACCGGGCCGCGTGGGAGGCGATCGCCCCGCACGCCCAGACCCGCCTCACGGTCCTCTCGGACATCACGGCCAACGTCGACTTCCTCTTCCTGGACGAGCCCGCCTGGGACGAGACGTCCTGGCAGAAGGCGATGAAGGAGGGCTCGGACGCCCTGCTGCGCACCGCCCGGACGGCGCTCGCCGAGGCCGAGTGGAACGCCGACGCCCTCAAGGCCGCCGTCGTCGCCGCGGGCGAGGAGCACGGTCTGAAGCTCGGCAAGGCCCAGGCGCCCGTGCGCGTGGCCGTCACGGGCCGCACGGTCGGCCTCCCGCTGTTCGAGTCCCTGGAGATCCTGGGGCGCGAGCGCACCCTGGCGCGCGTCGACGCCGCCCTGGCGAAGCTCGCGGGCTGACCCCCGCCGCACCCGCCCCGTGGGGCCCGGCAGCCTCCCCGAGGCCGCCGGGCCCCACGGCGTTCGGGCCGGGCGTCTATCGATTTTGGACCCCCGTCCACCTTCGGGTAATGTTCTTCCTGCGCCGCCCGAGAGGGCCGAGAGGCCCGAGCGGAGGGCGCAAGCCGGACAAGACCCCTTCCGAGGGGTGGAGTTACGGTGGGGTATGGTGTAATTGGCAGCACGAGGGTTTCTGGTTCCCTTAGTCTAGGTTCGAGTCCTGGTACCCCAGCAAGAGAAATCCACCGGAAATTCTCTGGCAAAACTACTGATAAAGTAGTCACCGCGCGAAAGCGCAAAGCGAAGTGCAAGCCCCCGTTGTGTAGCGGCCTAGCACGCCGCCCTCTCAAGGCGGTAGCGCCGGTTCGAATCCGGTCGGGGGTACTGGTTTCCGGACGGGGTCACCCGAAGGAGATCGCTAGGGCCCCCGTTGTGTAGCGGCCTAGCACGCCGCCCTCTCAAGGCGGTAGCGCCGGTTCGAATCCGGTCGGGGGTACTGGTTATAAAACCACCATGGGCTATGGTGTAATTGGCAGCACGAGTGATTCTGGTTCATTTAGTCTAGGTTCGAGTCCTGGTAGCCCAGCGCAGATTGTGTTCTTAGTCTGCACAATGCAAAAGCAGGCCCCCGTTGTGTAGCGGCCTAGCACGCCGCCCTCTCAAGGCGGTAGCGCCGGTTCGAATCCGGTCGGGGGTACAGATGAGAAAATGCCTTTCGCTTCGGCGAGGGGCATTTTTTCATGCGTCCTTCCGCCGCCTGTGGGGCAGCGCCATAATCCGGGCATGGTCCATCCCAACGGCCTGCGCGGCCGGGTCCACGTCGGTGACCTGCGTCCCGGCGACCACGCCTGCCTGCTGTTCGAGTCGGACGAGGAGCGGGCGTCCATCCTGCGGGACTTCGTGCTCGGGGGCCTGGAGGCGGAGGACAAGATCCTCTACCTGAGCGGGGCGGAGGACCCGCCCGGCCCCGGCGCCCTGCTCGACGAGTGCCGGCTCCCCGAACCGCCGGGCGGACTGGCCGACCGCGTGGAGGTCGTACGGCTGGCCGAATTCCTCTCCGGCCGCGGCCAGTTCGAGCCCGCCGCCCTGCTGCGGCGGCTGCGGAGCGCCGCCGAGCGCTCCCGGCAGCAGGGCTACCGCACGCTGCGGGTCGCCGGCGACCTGTGCGCCGCCCTGCACGACGGCGGCGGCGCCTTCAGCGCCCTCGACGTGGCCCGGCTGCTGCGGTACGAGGCGCTGCTCGCCGAGGAGTTCAGCTCCGGCGGGGCGCTGGCCGTCTGCCAGTACGACATCCGGCGCTGCGGGCCCGCCGCGCTGGACGCCTTCGCGTCGGCGCACGTCAGCAGCGTCGAGGCCGACCCCCTCGTGCGCACGGCCGAACTCGTCGTCGTGCGCACCTACCGCCCCCAGGGGCTGCGCGTCGAGGGCGTGGTCGACGCCGAGGCGCACCCGTGCCTGCGGGACGCCCTGCGCTCGGTCGCGGGCGTGCGGGGAGACGTACGGCTGGAGATGTCCCGGGTGGAGTTCCTGGACCTCGCGGGGCTGCGGCTGCTGATGACCTTCGCCCGGGCCCGCGCCGCCCGCCACTGCACGGTCGAGCTGGCCGGGCTGCCGCCGCACCTGCTCCAGGTCATCACCGTCGTGGGATGGGACCGGACCCCCGGCCTCCGGCTGGGGGCCGCGCATGCCTGTCGCTGAGACCGGCTTCCTCCACCACGCCTGTCTGTACGGGAGCGACGCGGAGTTCCTGGCGATGGCGGTGCCGTTCGTCCGGGACGGCCTGGCGGCCGGGGAGCCCGTGCTGGCCGCCACGACGCCCGCCAACATCGAGCTGCTCCAGGGCGCCCTGGGGGAGCGGGCGCACGCCCTGGACGTCGCCGAGACCGCCCATTTCGGCCGCCGGCCCGTGGAGCGGGTCTCCGCCTTCCTGCGCTACCACGACCGGCGGGCCCGCCCCGGGCGGCGGATGCGGATGATCGCCGAGCCGGTGTGGTGGGGGAGGACCGCCCGCCAGGTCGCCGAGTGGAAGCGGATGGAGTCCGGGCTCAACGTGCTGCTGGCCGCCCTGCCGGTCTGGATGATCTGCCCGTACGACACCCGGTGGGTGCCCGCGGACGTGGCGCGGGCGGCCTGTGCGACACATCCCGCCCGGCTGGACGGGCGGCGGCTGATCCCGTGCGCCGCCTACGCCGACCCCGGCGCGTACGCGGCCGGCGTGGCGCCCCCGCGCGCCGTGGCGCCCCCGGGGGCCGCCAGGACGGGCCCGGCGGGCCGGGTGGGCCCCCTGCGGCGGTTCGCCCGCGAGCGCGCCCGCGCGGCCGGTCTGACCGGCGAGCGGCTGGCCCTGGCCGAGCTTGCCGTCAGCGAGGCGGCGGGCTATCTGCTGGCCGGGACGGGGGAGCGGGGGGTCTCGGCGCGGGCCTGGGAGGAGCCGGGGGCGCTGGCCTTCGAGCTGCTCCGCGCCGCCCCGGGGACTCCTCCGGTGCCGGTGTTCGCCGGCTTCCGCCCGCCGGGCCCGCTCGCGTGCCCGGAGGACGGACTGTGGCTGGCGCGCACGCTGAGCGAGTCGCTGGAGGTCCGGGAACGCGCCGGCCTGACACGCCTGACCCTGCGGCTGGCGGGCCCGGGGGTGTTTCCCTGACCCGGGTCCGCCAGCCGGCCCCGGCCCCGGCCCGTACGCGCCCGCCGGCCCCCGTGCCGCCTACCCGTTGCGGCGCAACGCCTCCGTGAGGCGGATCGCGGCGTCCAGGACCGCCTGGGCGTGCATGCGGCCCGGGTGGCGCGTGAGGCGCTCGATCGGTCCGGAGACCGAGACGGCGGCCACGACCCGGTTCGACGGCCCCCGCACCGGCGCGGAGACCGAGGCCACGCCCGGCTCGCGCTCGCCGATCGACTGGGCCCAGCCCCGGCGCCGTACGCCCGAGAGCGCCGTGGCCGTGAAACGGGCCCCCTGCAGGCCGCGGTGCAGCCGCTCCGGCTCCTCCCAGGCCATGAGCACCTGGGCGGCCGAGCCGGCCTTCATCGGCAGCGTGGAGCCCACCGGCACCGTGTCCCGCAGTCCGGACAGCCGCTCGGCCGCGGCCACGCAGATGCGCATGTCGCCCTGGCGCCGGTAGAGCTGCGCGCTCTCGCCGGTCACGTCCCGCAGGTGCGTGAGCACCGGGCCCGCCGTGGCCAGCAGCCGGTCCTCGCCGGCCGCCGCGGCCAGCTCACTCAGGCGCGGGCCGAGGATGAACCGGCCCTGCATGTCCCTGGCCACCATCCGGTGGTGCTCCAGCGCCACCGCGAGCCGGTGGGCCGTGGGGCGCGCCAGCCCCGTGGCCGTGACCAGGCCGGCGAGCGTCGCCGGACCGGACTCCAGAGCGCTCAGTACCAGCGCCGCCTTGTCGAGAACGCCCACTCCGCTCGAGGCGCCACTAGAGTTGTCCATGAAACGATACTCGCGTCTCAAAGTATGAAACGCAAGTTCACTTTTCCCCGAGAGGCGCCAACCTTGACGGACGGCACTCCACATCCACACGACTAGCCGGCGACGACGCCGGCCGGAGGGACAGCGATGGGACGGACACTCGCGGAAAAGGTCTGGGACGACCACGTCGTCACGCGCGCCGAAGGGGAACCGGACCTGCTCTTCATCGATCTGCACCTGCTCCACGAGGTCACCAGCCCCCAGGCCTTCGACGGGCTGCGCAAGGCCGGCCGCCCGGTCCGCAGGCTGGACCTGACCATCGCCACCGAGGACCACAACACCCCGACCCTCGACATCGACAAGCCGATCGCCGACCCGGTCTCCCGCACCCAGCTGGAGACGCTGCGCCGCAACTGCGCGGAGTTCGGGGTCCGGCTGCACCCGCTGGGCGACGTCGAGCAGGGCGTGGTCCACGTGGTGGGACCGCAGCTGGGACTGACCCAGCCCGGCACCACCGTCGTCTGCGGCGACAGCCACACCTCCACCCACGGCGCGTTCGGCGCGCTGGCGTTCGGCATCGGCACCAGCCAGGTCGAGCACGTGCTGGCCACGCAGACCCTGCCGCTGGCCCCCTTCAAGACCATGGCCGTCACCGTCGAGGGCGAGCTGCCCGAGGGCGTGACCGCCAAGGACCTGATCCTCGCGATCATCGCCAGGATCGGGACGGGCGGCGGCCAGGGCTACGTCCTGGAGTACCGCGGCCCCGCCATCGAGAAGCTCTCGATGGAGGCCCGGATGACCGTGTGCAACATGTCCATCGAGGCGGGTGCGCGGGCCGGCATGATCGCCCCCGACGAGACCACCTTCGCCTACCTCAAGGACCGCCCGCACGCCCCCCGGGGCGCCGACTGGGACGAGGCCGTCGCCTACTGGCGCACCCTGCGCACGGACGACGACGCGGTCTTCGACCACGAGGTCGTCATCGACGCCGCCGAGCTCTCCCCGTTCGTCACCTGGGGCACCAATCCCGGGCAGGGCGCACCCCTGTCCTCGGCGGTCCCCGACCCGGCCTCGTACGAGGACGCCTCGGAGCGCCAGGCGGCCGAAAAGGCCCTGGAGTACATGGGGTTGACGGCAGGTCAGGCACTGCGGGACATCCGCGTGGACACCGTCTTCGTGGGCTCCTGCACCAACGGCCGGATCGAGGACCTCAGGGCCGCCGCCGGGGTCATCGAGGGCCGCGAGGTCGCCGAGGGCGTGCGGATGCTGGTGGTCCCCGGCTCGGTGCGCGTGGCGCTCCAGGCGGTCGAGGAGGGGCTGGACAAGGTGTTCACCGCCGCCGGCGCCGAGTGGCGGCACGCGGGCTGCTCGATGTGCCTGGGCATGAACCCCGACCAACTCGCGCCCGGCGAGCGTTCCGCGTCGACCTCCAACCGCAACTTCGAGGGCCGGCAGGGCAAGGGCGGCCGCACCCACCTGGTGTCCCCGCAGGTCGCCGCGGCCACCGCGGTCCTGGGCCGGCTGGCCTCCCCGGCCGACCTGGCCGACGCCACCGACGTACGCACCCCCGTGGAGGTCTGACACCGATGGAAGCGTTCACCACCCACACCGGCCGGGCCGTCCCGCTGCGCCGCAGCAACGTCGACACCGACCAGATCATCCCCGCGCACTGGCTGAAGAAGGTCACGCGCGACGGCTTCGAGGACGGGCTCTTCGAGGCGTGGCGCAAGGATCCGGAGTTCGTGCTCAACCGTCCGGAGCGCGTGGGCGCCTCCGTGCTGGTGGCCGGACCCGACTTCGGCACCGGCTCCTCGCGCGAGCACGCGGTCTGGGCGCTGCAGAACTACGGCTTCAAGGCCGTCATCTCGTCCCGGTATGCCGACATCTTCCGCGGGAACTCGCTCAAGAACGGTCTGCTGACCGTGCTCCTGCCGCAGGAGACGGTGGAGCGGCTGTGGGAGCTGACCGAGGCGGACCCCACTGCCGAGGTGACGGTCGATCTCGTGACGCGCCAGGTGCGGGCCGAAGGAATCACGGCTGATTTTGAGCTTGACGAGAACGCCCGGTGGCGGCTCCTGGAGGGGCTGGACGACATCGGTCTGACCCTCCGGCACGAGGCGGAGATTGCCGCCTACGAGGCCCGCAGGCCCGCTTTCAAGCCGTCCACGGCACGAATCTGAGCCCGATTCCGGCTCGTTTGGCCCAGTGTCGGACGGGTCGGCGACCCCCTGATTTTCGCTGCTCACCCAGGGTTTGGCATGATGCGCCCCCTGTCTTCGGACAGGGGGCGTGTTGCTTTGTTGAGGGCCCGTGAAGCGACAACTCGCCTCAGATGGCACAATCGGTGCATGGAACGCGACAGCCAACTCGAGCTTTACCGGCTCGTCGCCGACCAACTGAAGGAAGCGCACACAAGGGTGCGCACACTGCAAGTCCCGGAGGGCGTACGGATGGCGCTGTCCCGGCAGCTGCTGGCCATCACGGCCTCGGCGAAGCACGATCTCTCAGGCGCGGCAAGGCGCCTGGACCGGCTGATGAACGACCTCGACGAGGGCCGTTTCCCCCAAGAGCCCGGCACCGGCAGAACTCCTTGATGGGTCGAGTTCGTTGCGGCACAAGGGTGATTAGACCGTTTCGTGTTTGATTTGCGGTATATATCTGCCTAACGTGCGAAAAAGCTGGAGCACATTCCAGCCAATGTCTCCGAAGGGGAAGACGTGAACAAGGCGCAGCTCGTTGAAGCGATTGCCGACAAGCTCGGCGGCCGACAGCAGGCCGCAGACGCTGTCGACGCGGTACTCGACGCGATGGTCCGTGCGGTCGTGGCCGGCGACCGGGTCTCGGTCACCGGTTTCGGCTCGTTCGAGAAGGTCGACCGTCCTGCCCGTTACGCCCGCAACCCGCAGACGGGTGAGCGCGTGCGGGTCAAGAAGACCTCGGTGCCGCGCTTCCGCGCGGGCCAGGGCTTCAAGGACCTGGTGGCCGGCACGAAGAAGCTGCCGAAGGGTGACGAGGTCGCCGTCAAGAAGGCGCCCAAGGGCAGCCTTTCGGGCGGCAAGGTGACCGCCAAGGCCGCGGCCAAGAAGGCCACCGCCAAGAAGGCCGCCGCGAAGAAGGCCACCACGGCGAAGAAGGCGACCACCGCCAAGAAGGCCGCGCCGACGAAGGCCGCGGCGAAGAAGACCACCACCGCCGCCGCCAAGAAGACCACGGCGAAGAAGACGACGGCCAAGAAGGCGACCCCCGCCACCAAGGCCGCCGCCGCCAAGAAGACCACGGCGAAGAAGGCCGCGCCGGCCGCCGCCAAGAAGGCCACGGCGAAGAAGACCGCGCCCGCCAAGAAGGCCACCGCCACCAAGGCCCCGGCCCGCAAGACCACCGCGCGCAAGACCACCGCCAAGAAGACCGCCGCCAAGAAGAAGTAAGGCAGCGCACACCACGGCGTAACGCGCCGGGCCGGGCTCCCCTCGGGGAGCCCGGCCCGCGGTGCGTGTACGGCCGGGAAGGAACCGGGCCGAGGGGCCCGGAGCAGGGCGGAGCGGAGCCCCCGGCGGGCGTCCGCGGGCGCCCCAGGCGCTCAGAAGGTCTGGAGCGTCACCAGCGTCACCCGGCGCCCGGCCGCCGGGCCCGCGGCCGTCCCCTCGGGGGCCTGCGCGCACTCGATCCGCACCCGCTGACCGGGCCGCAGCAGTCGCAGCCCCCCGGCGTCGAACGCCGCCGCGTCGAAGGGCACGGGCGTGCCGTCGTCCAGGAGCACGCTCCCGGAGCGGGTCGAAGGGTCGAAGGTGTACGCGGTGGCCTGCATGGCCAGCAGCCTAGTCCGCCGCCCGGTCCGGCCGGAGCAGACCGTCCGCCAGGGCCGCGGTGCGCGGCCCCACGCCCAGCTTCAGGGCCGCCCGGAAATCCGTCTCGGTGTCCACGTCCCGGCGGACGGAATCCACGTCCCGCACATCGATCTCACGGGCTCCGGACGCCCGGTGCCGGGCGCGCGAACGCCCCTCGAACGCCGGACCCAATTCTTTTCCGGCGGTCGCCGCCAACAGCGTCGTACCGATTCCGGCGGCATCCGCGAGAAAAGCGCGCGGGAATTCGGCGGCATATTCGAGCACCCGGCCGAGTTCCCCCGGGCGCAGGGCCGGCAGATCCGCGTTGAGCGTCGCCACCGCGCTCCGCGGCCGGCCGGCGCGCACGGTCCGCGCCCCGTGCGCCAGCGCCGCGTTCAGCCCCCCGCCGCCGGGCGGCTCGGGCAGGATCCGGGCGCCGAGCGCCGCCAGTTCCCGGCCCGCCGGCCGGTCGTCCGTGACGACCGCCACATCCCGCACGGACCCGCAGGCCAGCGCCGCGGCCACGGTGTCCAGGGCGAACGCCAGCGCCAGCGCCGGCCCCGGCAGGCCACCGGCGCCCGCCCTGAGGCGGCTCTTGGCCACGGCCAGGGGTTTCAGCGGCACCACCAGCGTCCAGACCACCTGTGCCCGCTCCTTCCGGTGTCCGTTGGACCGGGCCCATTGTCACCCGCTGCCGCAGCCGCCCACGGACGCCGGGGTTACGGTGTTCTCGACAGACCGGGTACCTGGGGCGACACTTGTCCGGCCCCCGGGTGAGCAGCAGGCCCGCAGAGCTTCCAGGTCCCAACAGGAGGGTGTCCGAGTGTCCCGCCACAGAATCGGCTTCTGGTACCGCTTTACGGCGGTGTTGGCGAAACCGCCGCTCGTGGTTCTTTTCAAGCGGGACTGGCGGGGAACGGAGCACATTCCGGTCGACGGCGGATTCATCACCGCGGTCAACCACAACTCCTATCTCGACCCGCTGTCGTACGCCCACTTCCAGTACAACACCGGGCGCGTCCCGCGCTTCCTCGCCAAGGCCGCCCTCTTCAAGGGCAGCTTCGTCGGCACCCTGCTGCGCGGCACCGGCCAGATCCCGGTCTACCGCGAGTCCGCCGACGCCGCCACCGCCTTCCGGGCCGCCGTCGACGCCATCAACAAGGGCGAGTGCGTGGCCTTCTACCCCGAGGGCACCCTCACCCGCGACCCCGACATGTGGCCCATGGAGGGCAAGACCGGCGCCGCCCGCGTCGCCCTGCTCACCCGCGCCCCCGTCATCCCGGTCGCCCAGTGGGGCGCCAACGAGGCCATGCCGCCGTACGCCAAGGAGAAGAAGCTGCGGCTCTTCCCCCGCAAGACCCTCAAGGTGATGGCCGGCCCGCCCGTCGACCTGTCCGCCTACTACGGCCAGGAGCCCACCGCGGAGGTCCTGCGCGAGGCCACCGACACCATCATGCGGGCCATCACGGACCTGCTCGCCGAACTCCGCGGCGAGCCGGCCCCCGCCGAGCCGTACAACCTCAAGAAGGCCCGCGCGGCCGCCCGCCGCGAGGCGGGATCTCCCGAGGGGGACGACAGCAAGTGACGCGCTGCGCCGTATTCGGCACCGGCTCCTGGGGCACCGCCTTCGCGATGGTCCTGGCCGACGCCGGTTGCGAGGTGACCATGTGGGGCCGCCGCGCCGCCCTCGTGGACGCCGTCAACACCGGCCGCACCAACCCCGACTACCTCCCCGGCGTCGAGCTGCCGGCTGCCGTGCGGGCCACCACCGACCCCGCCGAGGCCGCCCGCGACGCCGACTTCACGGTCCTCGCCGTGCCCTCCCAGACCCTGCGCGGCAACCTCACCGCCTGGACGCCCCTGCTGGCCCCCGACACGGTGCTGGTCTCCCTGATGAAGGGCGTCGAACTGGGCACCGCCAAGCGGATGAGCGAGGTCGTCGAGGAGGTCGCCGGGGTCTCCCCGGACCGGGTCGCTGTCCTCACCGGCCCCAACCTCGCCAAGGAGATCGCCGCCCGGCAGCCCGCGGCCGCCGTCGTGGCCTGCCGCGACGAGTCCGTCGCCAAGCGCCTCCAGGCCGCCTGCCACACGGCCTACTTCCGGCCCTACACCAACACCGACGTGGTCGGCTGCGAACTGGGCGGAGCGGTCAAGAACGTCATCGCCCTCGCCGTGGGCATCGCCGACGGCATGGGGCTCGGGGACAACGCCAAGGCCTCCCTCATCACCCGCGGCCTGGCCGAGACCACCCGCCTGGGACTGGCCATGGGGGCCGACGCGCACACCTTCGCGGGCCTGGCCGGCATGGGCGACCTCGTCGCCACCTGCTCCTCCCCGCTCTCGCGCAACCACACCTTCGGCACCAACCTCGGCCGCGGCATGACCCTCGCCGAGACCATCGCCGTCACCAGGCAGACCGCCGAGGGCGTCAAGTCCTGTGAGTCCGTACTCGATCTGGCCGGACGTCACCATGTCGACATGCCGATCACCGAGACCGTCGTCGGCATCGTGCACGAGGGCAAGCCCCCCATGGTGGCCCTCAAGGAGCTGATGTCCCGCAGCGCCAAGCCCGAGCGGCACTGACCCACCCCCGACCACCAGGTACTCTCAACCCGATATGAGCAGCGAGACCTCCCCCCAGAGCCCTGCACGGAAGCCGCGTGTCGCGGTCGTCTTCGGCGGCCGCAGTTCCGAGCACGCCATCTCCGTGGTCACCGCGGGCGCCGTCCTGCGCGCCATCGACCGCAGCACGTACGACGTGCTGCCGATCGGCATTACCACCGACGGCCGTTGGGCGCTCGCCGCCGACGATCCCGAGCGGATGACCATCTCGGACCGTGCGCTGCCGAGCGTCGAGCAGCTCACCGACTCGGCGGACGGCGGCGTCCTGCTGCCCGTCACCCCCGCGAGCCGCGAGGTCGTCTACACCGAGCCGGGCGCCGTGCCCAAGGCCCTCGGCGAGGTCGACGTCGTCTTCCCCGTGCTGCACGGCCCCTACGGCGAGGACGGCACCCTCCAGGGCATGCTGGAGCTGGCCGGCATCCCCTACGTCGGCGCGGGCGTCCTCGCCTCGGCCGTCGGCCAGGACAAGGAGTACATGAAGCGGGTCTTCCTCTCCTTCGGGCTGCCCGTCGGCCCGTACGAGGTGATCCGCCCGCGCGAGTGGGACACCGACCCCACCGCCGCCCGCAAGAAGATCACCGACTTCGCCGGCGAGCACGGCTGGCCGCTCTTCGTGAAGCCCGCCCGCGCCGGCTCCTCCATGGGCATCACCAAGGTCGACGACGAGGCCGCCCTCGACGAGGCCATCGCCGAGGCCCGCCGCCACGACCCGAAGATCCTGGTCGAATCGTTGCTGCGCGGCCGCGAGATCGAGTGCGGCGTGCTCGAGTTCGAAGACGGCCCCCGCGCCAGCGTGCCGGCCGAGATCCCCCCGGTCTCCGCCCACGACTTCTACGACTTCGAGGCCAAGTACATCGACTCGGCCTCCGGCATCGTGCCCGCCCCGCTGAGCGAGGACGAGACCCGCCGGGTCCAGGAGCTGGCGGTCCGGGCCTTCGAGGCGGCCTCCTGCGAGGGACTGGTCCGCGCGGACTTCTTCCTCACCGAGGACGGCGAGTTCGTGATCAACGAGATCAACACCATGCCCGGCTTCACGCCGATCTCCATGTACCCGCTCATGTGGGAGAAGAGCGGAGTGAGCTACCCGGAGCTGGTGGACCTGCTCATCCAGGCCGCCCTGCGCCGCCCGACGGGACTGCGCTAGGACGACGGGACGGCTAGGAGACGATCCCCACGGGGATCGTCTTCGAGACGGCGTCGGCGAGATCGGTGAGCACACTGATGTCGCCGGCGCCGACGTCACCGACGACCTTCTTCGGCAACGTCACCTCGACCCAGGCCTCCCGCTGCACGGTGGTGCAGCGGACGCTGCCGTCGGACTGCTTCTCGGGCAGCCACTCGACGCCGTTCAGCTCCGCGCTGTCGCTGCCGGGGTGACTCCTGAGGAGCTCCGGCTTCGGCACCCCGCAGCGCAGGGTGATCGCCGGGTGGCCGCCCCAGGCGGCGGTGAAGTCCGACTCGGGGTCGGTGGCCCGCCGCTCCAGGTCGCCCACCGTCCGGGGCAGCGCCCCGTGCAGCGCACGGCACAGCGCGGCCTGCCGCCCCGACGGGGTGGGCACCGCGGGACCCGCCTCGTCGTCCGCGCCCGAACAGGCGGCACACGCGAACAGCAGGGCGACGACGGCGGGCAGGCCGAAGGGCCGGCAAAGCGAGAACTTCACCGGCCGAGCATACGGGGGAGCTACAGATGGACGACCGGGCAGGTCAGCGTGCGGGTGATGCCGTCCACCTGCTGCACCTTGGCCACCACCATCCGGCCGAGTTCGTCCACCGTGTCCGCCTGTGCGCGCACGATGACGTCGTACGGCCCGGTCACGTCCTCGGCCTGGATCACTCCTGTGATCTTTCCGATGACTTCGGCCACGGTCGACGCCTTGCCGACCTCGGTCTGGATCAGGATGTACGCCTGTACCACGGAACCTCCAGGGCGGCTATGAGGATCATGTGGGGAGAAGAGACGCCACGGTACCGCGTCGCCGCACGGTGCGGGGAGACCCGCGCGGCCTGCGCGGCGCGGGACACGTCACGATCAGGGCAACCGACACTCCGAGGAGGAGCTCAGTGAAAGGCACCGTGGGCGAGTTGGGGGAGTTCGGGCTCATCAGAGAGCTGACCTCCCGGCTCACCACCACCCCGGCGGTCCGGCTCGGGCCGGGTGACGACGCCGCGGTGGTCGCAGCGCCCGACCGGAGGGTCGTGGCCAGTACGGACGTGCTCCTGGAGGGGCGGCACTTCCGCCGCGACTGGTCGACCGCCTACGACGTCGGCCGCAAGGCCACGGCGCAGAACCTCGCCGACATCGCCGCCATGGGCGCGGTGCCCACCGCGGTGCTGCTCGGCCTGGTCGTACCCGCCGAGCTTCCCGCCACCTGGCCGACCGAGCTGATGGACGGCATCCGGGACGAGTGCCAGGTCGCCGGCGCCGCCGTGGTCGGCGGCGACGTCGTGCGCGGCGAGACCATCACCGTGGCCATCACGGCCCTGGGCGACCTCCGCAACCACGAGCCGGTCACCCGCTCCGGCGCCCGCGCGGGCGACGTCGTCGCGGTCACCGGCTGGCTGGGCTGGTCCGCGGCCGGGCTCGCCGTGCTCTCCCGGGGCTTCCGCTCCCCGCGGGCGTTCGTCGAGGCCCACCGGCGCCCCGAGCCGCCGTACCACGCCGGCCCCGCCGCCGCCGCGCTCGGCGCGACCGCCATGACGGACGTCAGCGACGGACTGATCGCCGACCTCGGTCACATCGCCGAGGCCAGCAAGGTCCGCATCGACCTGCGCACGGCCGCCATCGACGTGCCCACGCAGATGTCCGACATCGGCCAGGCCGTCGGCGTCGACCCGCTCCAGTGGGTCCTCACCGGGGGAGAGGACCACGCCATCGTCGCCACCTTCCCGCCCGACGTGAAGCTGCCGGCCCGCTGGAAGGTCATCGGCGAGGTGGTCAACCCCTCCGCCCTGCCCCAGGTGACCGTCGACGGCGCGCCCTGGGACAAGGCCGGCGGATGGGACCACTTCGGGGACCTCGAACCCGGCGAGTAGATTCGGCGCATGCGCACACCCCCGACGGTCCTCACCGTCGCCGGATCCGACTCCGGCGGCGGTGCCGGCGTCCAGGCCGACCTGAAGACCATGCTCGCCCTCGGGGCGCACGGCATGAGCGTGGTCACCGCGGTGACCGCGCAGAACTCCCTGGGCGTCCAGGGCGTCTGGCCGCTGCCCGCGCAGGCCGTACGGGCCCAGTTCCGCAGCGTCGTCGACGACATCGGGGTCCAGGCCGTCAAGACCGGCATGCTCGCCTCGGCGGAACTGGTGGAGACCGTGGCCGGGCTGCTCGCCGGGGTGGACGCCCCCGTGGTCGTCGACCCGGTCGGCATCTCCAAGCACGGCGACGCCCTGCTGGCCGCCTCCGCGCTCGACGCGGTCCGCACGAAACTGCTGCCGGCCGCCACGGTGGTCACCCCGAACCTCGACGAGGTCGCGTGGCTCACGGGCGTACGGGTGCGCAGCGAGGCGGACCTGCGGCGGGCGGCCGACGCGGTGCTGGCGTACGGGCCGAGGTGGGTGCTCGTCAAGGGCGGCCACCTGGCGGGCGACGCCGTGGACCTGCTGACGGACGGCGTGGAGGAGCACCGCTTCCGTGCCCCGCGCCACGACAACCGGCACACGCACGGCACGGGGTGCACGCTGGCCTCCGCCGTGGCGGTGGGCCTGGCCAAGGGGCTCCCCGTCCCGGAGGCGGTGAGCGCGGCGAAGGCGTACGTCACCGGCGCGATAGCGGCGGGATTCGCGCTGGGTGCGGGGATCGGCCCGGTGGACCACGGCTGGCTCGCCCCCCGGCCCCGCCCGTGACCGGGGGCCTCCGCCCCGGAGCGGCGGTCCTCAGGAGGCGTGGGCACAGCAAAAAGCCGGTTCACCCCGAAGGGGAACCGGCTTTCAAGGGGCGGCGAGGCTGCCGCGCTACTAGCTAGTTAGCGCGAGACCTTGCCGGCCTTGATGCACGAGGTGCAGACATTGAGGCGCTTCGGCGTCCGACCGACCACGGCACGCACACGCTGGATGTTCGGGTTCCAGCGACGGGACGTACGGCGGTGCGAGTGCGAAATGTTGTTGCCGAAGCCCGGCCCCTTGCCGCAGACGTCGCAGTTGGCAGCCACGGGTCACTCCAAAGACTTCAGATGCACTTACGGGAAATCCCGGCGTGCCGGGTCGGTAAGTGACTGGCTTGCCAGGGGATGGCCTGATTTTCATCAGGCAACCGGAGCAGCATACAACGACCGCTCCAGGACAACGAAACTACCATGACCGGCCCGGGCCCCGCCCGGCCTGCCCGCACCGGCGCCCGGCGGGACTACTCTGCTCCAGCACTGCCACCGCCCGAGAGGCAGCCCCGAGAGGTCCGAGGAGGACACAGGTGCCGCACACTCCCCCAGACTCCGTCCGGGGGCGCCCCCTCGACGCCGACGCGGTACGCACCTGGTGCGCCCTGGCGCTGGAGGGGCTGGGCCGGGCGCGCGAGGAGATCGACGCCATCAACGTCTATCCCGTCGCGGACGGCGACACGGGCACCAACCTCTACCTGACCGTCGAATCCGCCACCCGCGCCGTGGACGCCGTCTTCGAGGGCCACGCCACCACCGGCCCCGGCTCCCGTCCCGGCCTCGCCGAGGCCGTGCGGGCCATGGCCCACGGCGCGCTCATAGGGGCCCGCGGCAACTCCGGCACCATCCTCGCCCAGCTGCTCCGCGGCATGGCCGAAGTGCTGACCGGCGACGGTGACGCGGATCACGAGGCCCCCGACAACGCCGCCCTGCTGCGCCGGGCCCTGCGCCGCGCCGTGGAGTCCGCCTACGAGGGCGTGGCCCGCCCCGTCGAGGGCACGGTACTGACGGTGGCCTCGGCCGCCGCCGACGCCGCGTCCACCGCCGCCACCGGTGACGCCGCCGGGGTGTCCCGTGCCGCGTTCGACGCCGCCGGCACGGCCCTGGCGGCCACCCCCGGGCAGCTGGAGGTCCTGGGACGGGCCGGCGTGGTGGACGCGGGCGGCAGGGGCCTGGTCGAGGTCCTGGGCGCCCTGGCGGCCGCCCTGGCCGGCACCGAGGCCGCGCCGCACCCGCCGGCCGGTGACAGCCGGCACGCCACGCGCGCGTGGACGGCCGAAGCCTGCCCCGCGGACCTCGGCGCCACGACGGTGACGACCGGCGGCGAACCGGACTTCGAGGTGATCTACCTCCTGGAGGCGGACGACGCGGCCGTCGCCCGGCTGCGCGCCCGTCTCGACGCCCTGGGCGAGTCCCTCGTGGTCGTCGGCGGCGACGGCCTGTGGAACGTCCACGTGCACGTCGACGACGCCGGTGCCGCCGTCGAGGCCGGCGTCGAGGCCGGCCGCCCGCACCGGATCCGCATCACCCACCTCGCCACCGGCACCGGCCTCACCCGCGTCCGCGAGCCCGCCCAGCGCGCCGTCCTCGCCCTCGTCCCCGGCGAGGGCCTCGCCGCCCTGTGTGCGGAGGCCGGCGCGACCGTCGTGGCCGTACGGCCCCAGGAGCCGCCCGCGAGCGGCGAGCTGGTCCAGGCGATCCGGCACGCGGGCGTGCGCGAGGTGGTGCTGCTGCCCAACGACGCCGAACTGCGCCACACCGCGGCCGCCGCGGCCGAACAGGCCCGCGCCGAGGGTGTCCGCGTCGCCCTCATCCCCACCCGCTCGCCGGTCCAGGGCATCGCGGCCCTCGCCGTCCACGAACCCGGCCGGCGCTTCGACGAGGACGTCGTCGCCATGACCTCCGCCGCCGGCGCCACGCGCCACGCGGAGCTCGTCGTGGCCGAGCGCCAGTCGTGGACCATGGCGGGCGTCTGCCAGGCCGGCGACGTCCTCGGCCTGATCGACGGCGACGTGGCCGTCATCGGGACGGACCTGGCCGCCACCGCCGCCGTCGTCCTGGACCGGATGCTCGCGGCGGGCGGCGAGATGGTCACCCTCGTCCTCGGCGCGGGCGTGCCCGACGAGGTCGCCGACGGCCTGCGCCGGCACGTGCGGCGCGGCCACCTCGCCGTGGACACGGTGGTCTACCGGGGCGGACAGCAGGCGGCACCGCTGCTGATCGGCGTCGAATAGCCCCGGCTGTCAGTGGCGTGGTGTGCAATGGGAGGCGTGCCCGCGCTAGACGAACCCCTGAAGAAGACCCTCGGCGGCACCACCGCGAAGGTGATGGCCGAGCACCTCGACCTGCACACGGTCGGCGACCTCCTGCACCACTACCCCCGCCGCTACGCCGAGCGCGGTGAGCTGACGCGCCTGGCCGACCTGCCGCTGGACGAGCACGTCACCGTCGTCGCGCAGGTCTCCGACGCGCGCGTGCACAAGTTCAACAACGGCCGGGGGCAGCGCCTGGAGGTGACCCTCACCGACGGCAGCGGACGCCTCCAGCTCGTCTTCTTCGGCCGGTCGATCTACCACCACCAGAAGGAGCTCGTCCCCGGCCGCCGCGGCATGTTCGCGGGCAAGGTCGGCACCTTCCGCACCACCCGCCAGCTGTCGCACCCGGCGTACGAGATGCTCGGCGAGAACAGCGACGCCGACACCGCCCGCGCGTGGGCCAGCCAGCTCATCCCGCTCTACCCGGCCTGCTCGAAGATGGAGTCCTGGAAGGTCTCCAACGCCGTCGACGTGGTCCTCGCCTCCATGGAGGCCGCCGGCTGGGACAGCGTCGTGGACCCCCTGCCGGCGGCCCTGCGCGAGGGCCGGGGGCTGCTGCCGCTGCCGGAGGCCTTCCGCAAGGTCCACCGGCCGCGCACCAAGGCCGAGATCGAGGACGCCCGCTCGCGGCTGAAGTGGGACGAGGCGTTCGTCCTCCAGGTCGCCCTCGCCCGCCGGCGCCACGCCGACTCCCAGCTGCCGGCCGTGGCCCGCAAGCCCGTGGCCGGCGGCCTCCTCGACGCCTTCGACGCGAAGCTGCCCTTCACCCTCACCGACGGACAGCACAAGGTCTCCGCCGAGATCTTCGACGACCTGGCCACCGAGCACCCCATGCACCGGCTGCTCCAGGGCGAAGTGGGTTCGGGCAAGACCATGGTCGCCCTGCGGGCCATGCTCGGCGTCGTCGACGCCGGCGGCCAGGCGGCGATGCTCGCCCCCACCGAAGTGCTCGCCCAGCAGCACCACCGCTCGATCACCGAGACGATGGGACCGCTGGCCGAGGGCGGCATGCTCGGCGGCGCCGAGCAGGGCACCAAGGTGGTGCTGCTCACCGGCTCCATGGGCGCCGCGGCCCGCCGGCAGGCCCTGCTGGACCTGATCACGGGCGAGGCCGGCATCGTCGTCGGCACCCACGCGCTGATCGAGGACAAGGTGGGGTTCCACGACCTGGGCCTGGTCGTGGTCGACGAACAGCACCGCTTCGGCGTCGAGCAGCGCGACGCCCTGCGTTCCAAAGGCAAGCAACCCCCGCACCTGCTGGTGATGACCGCGACGCCCATCCCGCGGACGGTCGCCATGACCGTCTTCGGCGACCTGGAGACGTCCGTCCTGGACCAGCTGCCGGCGGGCCGTTCACCCATCGCCACCCATGTGGTGCCCGCCAAGGACAAGCCGCACTTCCTCGCGCGCGCCTGGGAGCGCGTGCGCGAGGAGGTCGAGGGCGGCCACCAGGCGTACGTGGTCTGCCCGCGCATCGGCGACGAGGAGGACGAGGCGAAGGCCGCCAAGGCCAAGGCCGAGGCGGAGGGGGAGCGGAGGCCGCCGCTCGCCGTGCTGGACGTCGCCGAGCAGCTGGAGCGCGGGCCGCTCGCGGGCCTGCGCGTGGCGGTGCTCCACGGCCGCATGCAGCCCGAGGCGAAGGACGACGTCATGCGGCGCTTCGCCGCGGGCGAGGTGGACGTCCTGGTGGCCACGACCGTCATCGAGGTCGGCGTGAACGTGCCCAACTCCACCGTCATGGTGATCATGGACGCGGACCGGTTCGGCGTCTCCCAGCTCCACCAGCTGCGCGGCCGCGTCGGCCGCGGCTCGGCCCCCGGCCTGTGCCTGCTCGTCTCCGAGGCCCACGAGGCGAGCCCCGCCCGCGCCCGCCTCGGCGCCGTCGCGGCGACCCTCGACGGCTTCGAGCTCTCCCGCATCGACCTGGAGCAGCGCCGCGAGGGCGACGTGCTCGGCCAGGCGCAGTCCGGCGTCCGCTCCTCCCTGCGGATGCTCGCGGTCATCGACGACGAGGAGATCATCGCGGCCGCCCGCGAGGAGGCCGCCGCGGTCGTCGCCGGGGACCCCGAGCTGGCCCGGCTGCCCGCGCTGCGCACCGCGCTCGACGCGCTGCTCGACAAGGAGCGCGAGCAGTTCCTCGACAAGGGCTGAGACCCCCCTCGGGCGGCCCGCGCGGCTCCCGTCGCGACGACGCCATACGCTGAGGGGGCGGCCACCGCCACCGCTTCGGACGATCCCCCGCATCGCCCGGGCCGGCGCCGGCCGCACCGACACCCCACCGCGAAGGACGCCAAGACCCATGACCCGCGTGATCGCCGGCACCGCCGGCGGACGCCGCCTGGCCGTGCCGCCCGGCACCGGCACCCGCCCCACCTCCGACCGCGCGCGCGAGGGCCTGTTCTCCACCTGGGTGTCCGTCCTGGGCACCCTCCAGGGCGCCAGGGTGCTGGACCTGTACGGGGGCTCCGGCGCGGTCGGCCTCGAAGCGCTCTCGCGCGGCGCCGAGCACGTCCTGCTGGTCGAGGCGGACGCCCGTGCGGTCCGCGTCATCCGGGACAACGTCCGCACGGTCGGCCTGCCCGGCGCCGAGGTGCGCCCCGGCAAGGCCGAGCAGGCCGTGGCCGGGCCGCCGCCCGCCCGCCCCTACGACGTGGTCTTCCTCGACCCGCCCTACGCGGTGACCGACGACGATCTCCGGGAGATCCTCCTCACACTCCACGCGGGGGGCTGGCTCGCCGACGACGCGCTCGTCACTGTGGAGCGCAGCACCAGGGGCGGGGAGTTCCGCTGGCCGGACGGCTTCGACGCCCTGAGGGCCCGTCGTTACGGCGAGGGGACGCTTTGGTACGGTCGCGCCGCCTCGGCGTGCACTGCCGAACAGGGAACAGGCACGTCATGAATGGACCGGAGAGCGAGGAACCACCGTTGCGCCGCGCCGTCTGTCCGGGGTCGTTCGACCCCGTCACCAATGGACACCTCGACATCATCGCCCGCGCTTCCAGGCTGTACGACGTCGTGCACGTCGCGGTGATGGTCAACAAGGCGAAGCAGGGCCTGTTCACCGTCGACGAGCGGATAGAACTCCTGCGGGAGGTGACCGCCGAGTACGGCAACGTGCAGGTCGAGGCCTTCCACGGCCTGCTCGTCGACTTCTGCAAGCAGCGGGAGATCCCCGCCATCGTCAAGGGGCTGCGCGCGGTCAGCGACTTCGACTACGAGCTGCAGATGGCCCAGATGAACAACGGCCTCTCGGGCGTCGAGACGCTGTTCGTCCCCACCAACCCCACCTACAGCTTCCTCTCGTCCAGCCTGGTCAAGGAGGTCGCGGCCTGGGGAGGCGACGTCTCCCACCTGGTGCCGCCGCAGGTGCTCCAGGCTCTGGACGAACGGCTGGCGCGACGCCCCGCATCTGACTAACCGTCAGTAGCTGTCGGCCGGTCGCCGGCGGCCGTACAGTCGTCCCCGTTCGTTCCCGTCGGTCGGCGGGCCCCTCAGATCTCAAAAAGGCGGCGATCGCCAAGGTGGACGTCCAGAAGAAGCTCGACGAGATCGTCACGACCGTCGCCGGTGCCCGCTCCATGCCCATGTCGGCCTCCTGCGTCATCAACCGGGCCGAGCTGCTCGCCCTGCTGGAGGAGGTCCGGGCCGCCCTGCCCGGCTCCCTCGCCCAGGCGCGCGAGGTGATCGGCGACCGGGAGGCGCTGGTCGCGGACGCCCGCGAGGAGGCCGAGCGGATCCTCGCGTCCGCCCGGGCCCAGCGCGGCTCGCTGATCTCCGGCACCGAGGTGGCCCGGCAGTCCCGCGAGGAGGCCGACCGCATCCTCGCCGAGGCCCGCCGGGAGGCCGCGGAGATCCGGGCCGAGGCCGACGACTACGTCGACTCCAAGCTCGCCAACTTCGAGGTCGTCCTCACCAAGACCCTCGGCTCCGTCGGCCGCGGGCGCGAGAAGCTCCTCGGCCTGCCCGGCGCCGACGCCCCGGACCCCGAGGGTCTGGCCGCCGACGCCCCCGAGCGCAGCCTTGACCCCCGCCTCCAGCGCGACAGCGCCGACGCCTACGTGGACGCGAAGCTGGGCGCGGTCTCGGCGGTCCTGGCCAAGACCCTCGAAGCCGTCGGGAAGGGCCGCGAGAAGCTGCTGGGCGCCCGTCCCGCGGACGAGCTCGGCGCCCTCGCCGACCAGGACGGCCCCCTCGGCCGCACCAGCGACGCCGACTTCCTGGCCGAGCTGGCCGCCTCCCAGGAGCCCGTGGCCACCGTCCCGCAGCCGGCCCAGCAGCCCGCCTGGGAGGACTACGCCGCCCCCGCCGCCGACTACGGCGCCCACGACCCGTACGGCTACGCCCAGCAGCCGCAGCAGCACTACCCCCCGCAGGCGGACCCCTACGCCGTCCACAGCGGCTACGCCCAGCACGACCCGTACGCCTGGCAGACCCCGGCCGGCGGCCAGGGGGGCCAGGGATACGACACCGGCTACGCCCAGGACCCCCGGCACCAGCAAGCGCAGCAGCAGGCGCAGCAGGTGCACGAGCCCCGGCACGGCCAGGGCGGCGGGACCTCGGCGGCGCTCGACGAGACCAGCTTCTTCGACACGGGCATGATCGACCTCGACCAGCTCCGGCGGTACGAACAGGGCCGCTGAGCCCGCGGGGGACCGCCGCCCCCGGCACCTCCCGGGGGCGGATTGGGTCCACGGCGGCCCGTCCAGTATCCTGGCTCTTCGGTCGCGCGTACGTCCGCGATCCAGGCTGCCCGGCGTGTGCGACGCATCCCTGGGCCGGCCGTCCCCGCAGCGTAGAAAGCAGGAAGCCCTGAACGCCCGCCTCGACCCCCGTAACCCTCTCGTGTTCGATACGCGCGAGCTGGGCCGGCGTCCCGGTGCGCTCAAGAGGGTCTCCCGCTCCGTCCCGGCTCCTCAGGACCTCGGCATCGAGGTCATCGGCGTGCCCCAGGACGCGACTGTGGGACTCGACCTCCGGCTCGAGTCGGTCATGGAAGGGGTGCTCGTCACAGGCACCGCCCGTGCACCGCTCACCGGGGAGTGCGTAAGGTGTCTGGAGCCGCTTGAGCGAGAGCTCGAAGTGGACTTCCAGGAGATGTACTCCTACCCCGACGCCGACGACCGGAGCCGCCACGCGGACACCGGCGACGACGCCGAGGACGACGAGGAGGACATGCTCTTCCTCGAGGCCGACTTGTTCGACCTCGAACCAGTGCTGCGGGACGCGGTGGTGCTCGCACTGCCGCTGCAGCCGGTGTGCCAGGAAGACTGCCCTGGCCTGTGCTCCGAGTGCGGGGCACGGCTGGCGGACGACCCGGACCACCACCATGAGACCGTCGACATTCGTTGGGCGGCACTGCAGGGACTCGCCGGTTCCGACCAGGACGGCGAGAAGGACAACGCACCCCGCTCCGGCGGGGATGACTCACAGGAGAAGTAGCCGTGGCTGTTCCGAAGCGGAAGATGTCGCGCAGCAACACGCGCCACCGCCGGTCGCAGTGGAAGGCTGCGGTCCCCACCCTGGTGGCGTGCGAGCGCTGCCACGAGCCGAAGCAGCAGCACATCGCGTGCCCGAGCTGCGGCACCTACAACAAGCGCCAGGTCCTCGCGGTCTGATCGGCGGGTGACAGGCTTCATGTCAGACGCCAGTAAGTCGTCCCGCACTCGTGGGAACGACACTGAACCGGCGCCGGCGGACGCGGCCTCGTCTCACACGCTTCTGGAAGGGCGGCTCGGGTACAGACTCGAGACCGCCCTTCTGGTGCGTGCGCTGACGCACCGGTCCTACGCGTACGAGAACGGCGGCCTGCCCACCAACGAGCGGCTGGAGTTCCTCGGGGACTCCGTGCTCGGCCTGGTGGTCACGGACACGCTGTACCGCATCCACCCCGACCTGCCCGAGGGCCAGCTGGCCAAACTGCGGGCCGCGGTGGTCAACTCCCGCGCACTGGCGGAGGTCGGCCGCGGCCTCGACCTGGGCTCCTTCATCCGGCTCGGCCGGGGCGAAGAGGGCACGGGCGGCCGGGACAAGGCGTCGATCCTCGCGGACACGCTGGAAGCCGTCATCGGCGCGGTCTATCTCGACCAGGGCCTCGACGCGGCCGCGGAGCTCGTGCACCGGCTCTTCGACCCGCTGATCGAGAAGTCCTCGAACCTCGGCGCCGGCCTGGACTGGAAGACCAGCCTCCAGGAGCTGACCGCCACCGAGGGCCTCGGCGTGCCGGAGTACCTGGTCTCCGAGACCGGTCCCGACCACGAGAAGACCTTCACGGCTGCTGCCCGCGTCGGTGGTGTCGCGTACGGCACCGGCACCGGCCGCAGCAAGAAGGAAGCGGAGCAACAGGCGGCGGAGTCCGCCTGGCGCGCCATCAACAGCGCGGCGGAAGCCCGCTTGGCGGCCGAGAAGGCCGCGGCCGAGTCCGGTGCGGTGCCGGAGGGCGACACCCCCTCCGACAGCGCGCAGGGCGCGGCGAGCTGAACCCCGGGCCGGCCCGCGGTGCGTGATCCGCACCGCGGGCCGGCCTCTTTTTTCCCGACGGTTTCCCGATGTTCTCCTGACGCGTGAGGAGCGCCGTGCCCGAGCTGCCCGAGGTCGAGGTCGTCCGCAGCGGCCTGGAGCGCTGGGTGTGCGGCCGCACGGTCGCCGAGGTGGAGGTCCTCCACCCCCGCGCGATCCGCCGGCACCTCGCCGGCCCCGCCGACTTCGCCGCCCGGCTCACGGGACAGCGGCTCGGCCTCGCCCACCGGCGCGGCAAGTACTTGTGGCTGCCCGTGGAGTCCCCGGCCCGGCCGGAGCCGGCCCGCCAGGCCGTCCTCGCGCACCTGGGCATGAGCGGCCAGCTGCTCGTCCAGCCCCAGGGCTCGCCCGACGAGAAGCACCTGCGCGTCCGCGTCCGCTTCGCCGACGCCGCGGCCACCGAACTCCGCTTCGTCGACCAGCGCACCTTCGGCGGGCTCTCCCTGCACGACACCGTGCCCGGCGACCCCGAGGGGCTGCCCGACGTCATCGCGCACATCGCCCGCGACCCGCTCGACCCCGCCTTCGACGACCGGGCCTTCCACGCGGCGCTGCGCCGCCGGCGCACCACCGTCAAGCGCGCCCTGCTCGACCAGTCGCTGATCAGCGGCGTCGGCAACATCTACGCCGACGAGGCGCTGTGGCGCACCCGGCTCCACTACGACCGCCCGACGGCCACCCTCACCGGCCCGCGCACGGCCGAGCTGCTGCTCCACATCCGCGAAGTCATGAACGAGGCCCTCGCGGCCGGCGGCACCAGCTTCGACAGCCTTTACGTCAACGTGAACGGCGAGTCGGGCTACTTCGACCGGTCGCTGGACGCGTACGGGCGCGAGGACGAGCCGTGCCGCCGCTGCGGCACGGCCATCCGCCGGCGCCCGTGGATGAACCGCTCCAGCTACTTCTGCCCGCGCTGCCAGCGCCCTCCGCGCCCGGGGGTCTGACCGGCTAGCGGGTCTCCCCGCGCTCGGTGTCGTACCGCCCGCGTGCCGCGAGGATCTCCGGCATGCGTTCCTCCAGCAGCGCGATGAGCCCCATCAGCCGGCCGGTCACCTCCCGTCCCAGCGCCGTCAGGCGGTAGTCGACCCGCGGCGGGTTCGTCGGCTGCGCCTCCCGGTGCACGAGCCCGTCACGCTCCAGCGCGTGGAGCGTCTGCGCCAGCATCTTCTCGCTGACGCCCTCGACGCGGCGGCGCAGCTCGTTGAAGCGCAGCGTGTCCTCGTGCAGCGCGCCGAGCGTGAGGCTGCCCCAGCGTCCGGTGACGTTCGCCAGCGTTTCGCGGGACGGGCAGTTGCGTGCGAAGACGTCGAAGGGCAGCTGTTCGTCCCCTCCGCAGCCGGAGGTCTCCGTCCCGATGCCGTGGTTCGTCGTCATACGGAACACCATACTCCCGTACAGCGCTATCCAGAGGGTTGCGCTTTCTAAAAGTTAGTGCTTTCCTGGTCACCCAATTAGCGCAACCGCTTCCCCAGGAGCCCTCATCGTGACCACGCCCGTCGTCTCCATCGCCTACCACTCCGGCTTCGGCCACACCGCCGTGCTCGCCGAGGCCGTCCGGTCCGGCGCCGCCGGGAACGGTGCGACCGTCCACCTGATCAACGTCGCCGAGATCACGGACGCGGAGTGGGAGCTGCTCGACGGCTCCGACGCGATCGTCTTCGGCTCGCCCACCTACATGGGCACCGCCTCCGGCGCGTTCCACGTCTTCGCCGAGGCGACGTCCAAGCGCTGGTTCACCCGCGCCTGGCAGGACAAGATCGCGGCCGGGTTCACCAACTCCGCCTCCAAGAGCGGCGACAAGCTGCACACCCTGCAGTTCTTCACGGTCCTCGCCGCCCAGCACGGCATGCACTGGGTCGGCCTCGGCACGATGCCGGGTTGGAACAGCTCCACCGCCTCGGAGAACGACGTCAACCGTCTCGGCTTCTTCCTCGGTGCCGGTGCGCAGACCAACAACGACCAGGGCCCCGAGGGCGTGCACAAGGCCGACATAGCCACTGCCGAGCTCCTCGGCCGTCGCGTCGCCGAGCAGGCCCGCGTCTACGTCGCCGGCCGCGCCGCCCTCTGACCTTCCGGCGGGAGCGACCGTCGTACCCACGCGTGCCCGGCCGGGAGCCTTCGCTCCCGGCCGGGCACGCGCGCGTCCTCAGTAGCCGAAGTCCTGGGTCCAGTAGGGGCCGTCGCCGCTCTGGTGCACGCCCACGCCGATGCTGCGGTAGTCGCAGTTGAGGATGTTGGCGCGGTGGCCGCTGCTGTGCATCCACGCGTCCATCACGGTGCGCGCGTCCGGGTGGCCGTGGGCGATGTTCTCGCCGCCGAGGTTCTTGATGCCGCGTGTGGCGGCCCGCTCCCAGGGCGACTTGCCGTCGGGGTCGGTGTGGTCGAAGAAGCCCCGCCGGGCCATGTCGTCGCTGAACGACTGGGCGAGCCGGGCGAGCTTGGCGTCGGCCCGCAGCGGACGGCAACCCGCCTTCGCCCGCTCGGCGTTGACCAGCGCGACCACCAGGTGCGCGGTGGCGGACGTGGGTGTGGCCAGCAGGGCGGGCCGCACCCGGAGGTCGTCCTCGTCGGCGGCGGGGGAGTGCTGCCGCGCCGGTGTCCGGCCGGGCCGGGGGGCCGGGGTGTCGCGACCGGGGTCGGCGCCGACGCCCGTGCCGCCTGCGGAGGGCACCGCGGAGGGCGAGGCCGCCGGCGCGGGGCGGCCTGGCGGCGGGCGCTCGGCGCTCCGGCTCGCGGGGACGTCACCGCGCTCGACGGTGACGGCCTGCCGCACCGGAGTCTCCTGGCCGGCCGCCCGGGCCTGCTCCGCCCGCGCCCGCGCCGCCCGGGGCTCCTGGCGCTCGGCCCGGTCGGCGGCCGTGGTCGGCCGGGCGGGCTGAGCCGGTTCCTGGTGGGGGGCGTCGGCCCGTACCTGGCCGCTGCCGCCGAGACCGGGTGCCGGCGTGGCGCCGCCGGTGGAGAAGACGCCGCTCGGCAGCAGTCCCGAGACCATCGCGACCGCGCTCATGGCCACGGCGGCGGACGCGCCCAGCAGCCCGGTCCGCCGGGCGGGGGGCAGTGTCCGCAGGGCCTTGCCCTTGCCCGCCGCGGCCTTGGCGGTCCGGCCGCCCGGGGCCGAGCGGGCCCTGCGGGCCCGGTGCGGGCTGCGATGCCGTCCGCCGCCCGAGGGGCCGGTGCGGACGACGGGGAGGGGCTGGGTGACGGCTTCGGCCGGATCCTCGGCCGCGAAGACGCCGACAGGATCGTCCGGCGGGGGCGCCCCGGCCTTCCGGGCAGGTGAGACCGCCTCGTCGGCGGTCGCACGGGCAGAGCGTCGATGCCGACCCATCCGCTGTCTTCCTCACGTGTTCAGTGGGCAAAATGCGTCACTCGTACGGGGGAGCCTTATGTGGCCGCGACTGTACGGCACGGGATGCGGGGCCGAAGTGCTGCTTATGTAATTGGCCGGTTAACGTGCAGACATGAACGAGAATGTCCGTCTCACGGCGTGGGTCCGTGGCCATGTGCAGGGTGTTGGTTTTCGTTGGTTCACCCGGGCCAACGCATTGCGCATCGGTGACCTCATCGGTTTCGCCTCCAACCTGTCCGACGGCCGCGTCCAGGTCGTCGCCGAGGGCCCCCGTCAAGGCTGCGAACTGTTGCTCGAATGGTTGCGCACGGGCGACACGCCCGGCCGCGTGGACGGCGTCACGGAGATCTGGGACAGGCCGAAGGGGGGCTACGAGGGCTTCGAGATCCGCTGACCGCGGAGCGGGAAGACGTGGGGTCCGGGGGCCGTGGAGAGGGGGATAACCCGGGGCGACCCGGGCCTTTCTTATGCCATTGGCATATGCTGTACACGGGAATTGCCTGATGGTTGCCAAGTCGGCCGCATCGTGGAAGGCTGCCTCTCAACGGATGATCTCTACGCCCCTTCGGGCCCCGGGAGCGGAATACGGCACGGATTACCGTGCGTACCCCTGGGACGCCTGCGGATACGGGGTGTGATCGTGTTGACCGTCAAACCATTTGGTGAGACTCTGGAAGCCCCGCGCACCTTAGCTGTTTGGCATTGAACACACCGCAGTAGCTGATGGCAGACACCGCGGGTGCGAATCCCTCACGACCCACACCGCTTCGGTCGGTCACTCAGTGTGGAGGACCATCCATCATGGCAAAGGCGCTTCTCGGTTACGTCGGCGGCTCCGACCCCCGAGTCCTCTCCGAGATGCGACGGCTTCAGCAGCGTGTCCAGGACCTCGAATCCGAGCTCATTCGGATGCAGGCCGAGAACGACGCGCTGACTGCCGCCGCTCACCACGGTGACTCGCTGCTCGAAGGCATCGACGTACCCCAGGCGGAGCCTGCGCTCGCCTGATCGTGCCTGCCCCCAGGGGGCCCGGTCGGGCTGCACTGTCAGCCGCTTGAGAGTTGCAGTTGCAAGGGACGCTTCGGCGTCCCTTCGTCGTTTCCGGCGGTGACCGCCATATCCCCCTGTCGTGGTCCTCACGCATGATGTGCCCTGCACCTTCCAGGGTGAAACCAAAGAAAAGGTGCGGCACGCCAGCACGGCCCTCCCAGGCGGCCGGCCGGTAGAGTCCTCCCGCGTGCACCTCAAGAGTCTGACCCTGCGGGGGTTCAAATCCTTCGCCTCCGCCACGACCCTGCGCTTCGAACCCGGCATCACCTGCGTCGTGGGCCCCAACGGGTCCGGCAAGTCCAACGTCGTCGACGCCCTGTCATGGGTCATGGGCGAGCAGGGCGCCAAGTCCCTGCGCGGCGGCAAGATGGAGGACGTCATCTTCGCCGGGACGACCGGCCGCCCCCCGCTGGGCCGCGCCGAGGTCTCCCTGACGATCGACAACTCCGACGGCGCCCTGCCCATCGACTACGCCGAGGTCACCATCACGCGGATCATGTTCCGCAACGGCGGCAGCGAGTACCAGATCAACGGCGACACCTGCCGGCTCCTCGACATCCAGGAACTCCTCTCCGACTCCGGCATCGGCCGCGAGATGCACGTCATCGTCGGCCAGGGCCAGCTCGACTCGGTCCTGCACGCCGACCCCACGGGCCGCCGCGCCTTCATCGAGGAGGCGGCCGGCGTCCTCAAGCACCGCAAGCGCAAGGAGAAGGCGCTGCGCAAGCTCGACGCGATGCGCGCCAACCTCGCCCGCGTCCAGGACCTCACCGACGAGCTGCGCCGCCAGCTCAAGCCGCTGGGCCGGCAGGCCGCCGTCGCCCGCCGCGCCGCCGTCATCCAGGCCGACCTGCGCGACGCCCGGCTGCGCCTGCTCGCCGACGACCTGGTCACCCTGCGCGAGGCGCTGCGCTCGGAGATCGCCGACGAGGCCGCACTCAAGGCCCGCAAGGAGGCCGCCGAGGCCGAACTGCGCACCGCCGCCCAGCGCGAGGCCGCGCTGGAGGAACAGGTCCGCGAGCTCACCCCCCGCCTCGCCCTGGCCCAGCAGACCTGGTACGAGCTCTCGCGTCTCGCCGAGCGGGTGCGCGGCACCATCTCCCTCGCCGACGCCCGCGTCACCAGTGCCACCACCGCCCCCGCCGAGGACCGCCGAGGCCGCGACCCGGAGGACCTCGAACGCGAGGCCGCCCGCGTCCGGGAGCAGGAGGCCGAGCTCGAAGCCGCCCTCGAAGCCGCGAGCCGCGCACTGGAGGACACCTCCCAGCACCGCGCCGACCTCGAACGCCGGCTCGCCGAGGAGGAGCGCCGCCTGCGGGACGCGGCCCGTGCCGCCGCCGACCGCCGCGAACAACTGGCCCGGCTGCACGGCCGGGTCACCGCAGCCCGGGGCCGCGCCGCCTCCGCGGAGGCCGAGATCGGCCGCCTCGCGGCCGCCCGCGACGAGGCCGCCGAACGCGCGGCCGCCGCGCAGGAGGAGTACGAGCGCCACCAGGCCGAGGCCGACGGCGCCGACGCCGACGACGCCGAACTGGCCGCCGCCCACGACCGGGCCAAGGCGGAGCTGGCCGCCGCCCAGGCCGCCCTGGACGACGCCCGCGAGGCGGCCACCGAAGCCGAACGCCGCCGCGCGGCGGTCACCGCCCGCCACGACGCCCTCGCCCTGGGCCTGCGCCGCAAGGACGGCACCGGAGCCCTGCTGTCCGCGAAGGAACGATTGGGCGGGCTGCTCGGCCCCGCCGCGGAACTGCTGCGCGTCACCCCGGGCCACGAACTCCCCGTCGCCGCCGCCCTGGGCGCTGCGGCCGACGCGCTCGCCGTCACCGGCCCCGTGGCCGCCGCCGAGGCCCTGCGCCTGCTCAAGAAGGAGGACGCGGGCCGGGCGACCCTGCTCCTGGCCGGGGCGCCGGACGTGCCGGCGCCCCCCGCCGACGGCCGCGCGACACCGGCCGCCCACCTCGTGCGGGGCCCGGACGAACTGATGCCCGCCGTCCGCAGGCTGCTGCGCGACGTGGTCGTCGTCGACACGCTCGAGGACGCCGAGCACCTCGTCATGACCCGCCCGGGGCTGACCGCCGTCACCGCCGAGGGCGACCTGCTGGGCGCCCACTTCGCCCAGGGCGGCTCCGGGGGAGCGCCCAGCCTCCTGGAGACGCAGGCGGCCGTCGACGAGGCCGCGGCCGAGCTGACCGGGCTCGACGCACGCTGCACGGAACTGCGCGCGCGCCAGGACGCCGCCAAGGAGCGTCGCCGTGCCGCCGCCACGCTGGTGGACGAGCTGGCCGCCCGCCGCAGCACCGGCGACCGGGAGAAGTCGCGGGCCGCCCAGACCCTCGGCCGCCTGGCCGGCCAGGCCCGGGCGGCGGCCGGGGAGGCCGAACGCGCCGCGGCTGCCGCGCAACGCGCCGGCGAGGCCCTGGAGAGGGCCACGGAGGAGGCCGACGAGCTGGCCGAACGCCTGGCGGCGGCCGAGGAGCTCGCCCTCGCCGACGAGGAGGGGACGGACGAGCCGGACACCTCCGTCCGCGACCGCCTGGCCGCCGACGGCGCGAACGCCCGGCAGACGGAGATGGAGGCACGCCTCGCGGTCCGTACGCACGAGGAGCGCGTCAAGGCGCTCGCGGGCCGGGCCGACGGACTCGACAGGGCGGCCCGCGCCGAGCGGGAGGCACGCGCCCGCGCCGAACAGCGCCGCACCCGCCTGCGCCACGAGGCCGAGGTCGCCGCCGCCGTGGCGGCGGGCGCCCGGCAGCTGCTCGCGCACGTCGAGGCGTCGGTCGTCCGGGCCGACGGGGAACGCCGGGAGGCGGAGGCCGCGAAGGCCGAGCGGGAAAGCGAACTGATCGCCGGCCGCAACCAGGCGCGCGACCTCAAGGCCGAGCTGGACAAGCTCACCGACTCGGTCCACCGCGGCGAGGTGCTCGGCGCCGAGAAGCGCCTGCGCGTCGAAGCGCTGGAGACGAAGGCGCTGGAGGAGCTGGGCGTGGAACCCACGGCGCTGGTGGCCGAGTACGGCCCCGACCAGCTCGTGCCCCCCTCGCCCCCGGCTGAGGGCGAGGAGCTCCCCGACGACCCGGACCACCCCCGCAACCGCCCGGTGCCCTACGAACGGGCCGCCCAGGAGAAGCGTCTCAAGGCGGCCGAACGCGCGTACCAGCAGCTCGGCAAGGTCAACCCGCTCGCCCTGGAGGAGTTCGCGGCCCTGGAGGAGCGCCACAAGTTCCTCTCCGAACAGCTGGAGGACCTCAAGAAGACCCGGGCGGACCTGCTCCAAGTCGTCAAGGACGTCGACAAGCGAGTGGAGGAGGTCTTCACGGCGGCGTACCACGACACGGCCCGCGAGTTCGAGGGCGTCTTCTCCCGCCTCTTCCCCGGCGGCGAGGGCCGGCTGGTCCTCACCGACCCGGACGACATGCTGGCCACCGGCGTCGACGTCGAGGCCCGCCCGCCCGGCAAGAAGGTCAAGCGCCTCTCCCTGCTCTCCGGCGGCGAGCGCTCCCTGACGGCGGTCGCCCTGCTCGTGGCCATCTTCAAGGCGCGCCCGAGCCCGTTCTACGTGATGGACGAGGTCGAGGCGGCCCTGGACGACACCAACCTCCAGCGCCTGATCGGAATCATGAAGGAGCTCCAGGAGAGCTCCCAGCTGATCGTGATCACTCACCAGAAAAGGACCATGGAAGTCGCGGACGCCCTTTACGGGGTGTCGATGCAGGGCGACGGAGTGTCAAAGGTGATCAGTCAGCGGCTGCGCTAAAGCGGGACGCCTTCAACTTCTGAACCCAACTCTCCCCAAACTCCAGACAAACAACTTGGTCACAACCTATTGACTTAGAAAATTGAAGGCATAGGGTCTCCCACGTTGCTTACGCCTTCAAGTGGTGGTCCTTTCGATCTTGTGCCCCACTGGAAAGGCCACCCCCCACCCCGGCAACGTGGCCGGGTTCCAGGAGTACACGTTGACCAGCACTGCGACGGCGCCGGGGACGGAGGGCCGCAAGGCCCATCCGGACCACCTCGGCCATGTCATCTTCATCACCGCGGCCGCGGCCATGGGTGGCTTCCTCTTCGGCTACGACAGCTCCGTGATCAACGGCGCGGTCGAGGGCATCCGCGGGAAGTACGACATCGGCTCCGCCGCCCTGGCCCAGGTCATCGCCATCGCGCTGATCGGCTGCGCCATCGGCGCCGCCACGGCCGGCCGGGTCGCCGACCGCATCGGCCGCATCCGCGTCATGCAGATCTCCGCCGCGCTCTTCACGATCAGCGCGGTCGGCTCGGCGCTGCCCTTCGCGCTGTGGGACCTCGCCTTCTGGCGCGTCCTCGGCGGCATCGCCATCGGCATGGCCTCGGTCATCGGCCCGGCCTACATCGCCGAGGTCTCCCCGCCCGCCTACCGCGGCCGTCTCGGCGCCTTCCAGCAAGCCGCGATCGTCGTCGGCATCGCCATCTCCCAGCTCGTCAACTGGGGCATCCTCAACGTCGCCGACGGTGACCAGCGCGGTCACGTCCTGGGCATCGAGGCCTGGCAGCTCATGCTCGGCGTCATGGTGGTCCCGGCCGTCCTCTACGGCCTGCTCTCCTTCGCCATCCCCGAGTCCCCCCGCTTCCTGATCTCGGTCAACAAGATCGACAAGGCGAAGGCCGTCCTCGCCGACGTCGAGGGCCGCACCGTCGACCTCGACAAGCGCGTCGCCGAGATCGAGCTCGCGATGAAGAGCGAGCAGAAGTCGACCTTCAAGGACCTCCTGGGCGGCCGCTTCGGCCTCCTGCCGATCGTCTGGGTCGGCATCGGCCTCTCCGTCTTCCAGCAGTTCGTCGGCATCAACGTCGCGTTCTACTACTCGTCGACGCTGTGGCAGTCGGTGGGCGTCAACCCGGAGAGCTCGTTCTTCTACAGCTTCACGACGTCGATCATCAACATCGTCGGCACCGTGATCGCGATGGTCCTCGTCGACCGCGTCGGCCGCAAGCCGCTCGCGCTCGTCGGCTCGGTCGGTATGGCCGTCTCGCTGGCCCTTGAGGCATGGGCCTTCGCCTCCAAGGCCGCCGACGGCACCCTGCCGACCACCCAGGGCACCGTCGCCCTGATCGCGGCCCACGCCTTCGTGCTGTTCTTCGCGCTCTCCTGGGGCGTCGTGGTCTGGGTCTTCCTGGGCGAGATGTTCCCGAACCGCATCCGCGCGGCGGCCCTGGGCGTCGCCGCGTCGGCCCAGTGGGTGGCGAACTGGGCCATCACGGCCAGCTTCCCGAGCCTGGCGGACTGGAACCTGTCCGGCGCGTACGTGATCTACACGGTCTTCGCCGTGCTCTCGATCCCCTTCGTGATGAAGTTCGTGAAGGAGACGAAGGGCAAGGCGCTGGAGGAGATGGGCTAAACCCCCCCGCCGCCCCTCTCCTCGAAAGGGCGCTGCCCCGGCACAAGCCGGGGCAGCGCCCTTTCGCTGTTGAGGGCTGCCCGCAAACCGATGGCGGGGGGGGCTGCCCACCGACCGTCTGGCAGCCGTGGACGCGGCGGGAGCGGGCGGTGTGCCCGCAAACCGGCGGCGGGGGCTGCCCACACCAACCGCCCGGCAGCCGTGGACGCGGCGGGAGGGGGCGGGGTGGGACGGGGCCTGGCAGGGGGCGTAAAGCGCTCTTTGCGGGAGTGCGGGGCACGTATCGACACGTAACCAGGAACCGCAAAGAGGGCAGCCCCCAGAAGGCCCCGTCCCACCCCGCCCCCGCCCCACCACGCACCCGCACCCGTACCCGCACCCGTACGCGCACGCGCACGCGCACCCGCACAAACGAAGAGGGCCCCACCAGGGGGCCCTCAACCTCAGCCAAACGAACCGCAAACCAGCGCGCTACGCGGAGACCTTCTCCCGCTCCGTCGCGCGCTCCACACGACCCGCACCGTTCTCCCGCGGAACCGGCAGCACCGCCATCATCACCGCCGAGATCACGATCGTCGCCGCCCAGCCCAGGCCGTACTTGCCCACGAACGTCGACGCCAGCGGCCCCGAGAACCAGTCGCACTTCGTGAAGCACAGGCCCGCCACGAGCGCCACGCCCCACGCCGTCATGGCCTGCCAGCAGTAGCCGCCCACGTACCAGTACCGGCTCGTGCGCCCGGTGTCCATGAGCGCCTCCGCGTCGTACCGCACCGCCCGCGACCGGCGCCGTGCCATGTCCACCGCGTAGACACCGATCCACGCGGAGAACGAGACGGCGAGCAGGATCAGGAACGTGATGAAGGAGCTCAGGAAGCTCTTCGCGACGAGCATCAGCAGCAGGCCGCCGATGAGCGAGATCGCCGCGTTGATGCTCACGGCCATGGCCCGCGGCAGCTTCACGCCCATCGTCTGGGCGGTGAAACCGGCCGAGTACATCGACAGGCTGTTGATCAGCAGCATGCCCACGATCGCGGTGATCAGGTAGGGGACGGCCAGCCAGGTCGGCAGGATGTCGCCGAGGAACGACACGGGGTCCGGCGCGTCCGCGAGCTCGGGTGTGGCCACGGCCATGACCCCGCCCATGAGCACCATCGGCACCATGACGAGCCCCGCACCCGAGACGGTCACACCGACGATCTTCTTGCCGGAGGCGGCGTGCGGCAGGTAGCGCGCGAAGTCGGGGCCGGTCGGCACCCAGCTGATGCCACCCGCGGCGATCGTGCCGATGCCGGCGATCATCATCGCGGTCGTACCGGCGGGCTTGGAGAAGACCTCGTCCCACTTGATGTTGGCGATCAGGTAGCCGAGCACCAGCACGCTGAAGACGCCGAACAGGTAGGTCGACCAGGTGTTGCAGACGTTCAGCGCCTTGCGCCCCATGCCGCTCACGAGGAACGTGCTCGCGACGAACACGAACAGCGTCACGACGATCAGCGCGGTGTTGCTCTTCACGCCGAGGACCAGGTCGAGGACGGTGAGCACCGCGTACGCACCGGTGACCGCGTTGATCGTCTCCCAGCCGAAGCGCGCGACCCACAGGATCGCGCCGGGGAAGAGGTTGCCCCGCACGCCGAACGTGGCCCGGGAGAGCATCGCGCCGGGCGCGCCGCCCCACTTGCCGGACACGGACAGCACACCGACGAGGCCGAACGACACGAGCGCCGCGCACGCGGCGACGATCAGGACCTGCCAGAAGTTCAGGGCGTTGAAGACGATCAGCGCCGCGCCCATGGTGAGCAGCAACACGCTGATGTTGGCGGCGACCCAGGTGGGGAAGAGCTCCCGGACCCGGCCGTGCCGCTCGTGATCGGGTACGGGCTCGATGCCGCGGGTCTCGATGGCGCCTGCGGCGCCTTCGGGGCTGGACACGTTGGCGCCTTCGGCAGCGTTGTCCATGGTGGGGGCCATATCGGGGGCTCCGTGCGGGGTGTGACAGGGCGGGGCCTGGGCAGAAAGGGACGTTGGGACTCTACGCGCGTCGCGTGAGCCCACGCCATCGTACTTAGATCTAACTTTGGGCAGTTAGTGCCATAAGTCCTTGTGGCAAACCACAAACCACACCATCGCCCCGGCACCGGAACGGCGTGACCATGAAGCGTCCGCGGGGCGGAGACGGCGCTGCGGCGCCCGCACCCGGAGGTGTCCGATACTGGGGTCGTTATGGAAATCGTCATCCTTGCTGTAGTCATCGCTGTGGTCGCGCTCGGCGCGATCAGCGGGCTCGTGGTCAGCAGCCGCAAGAAGAAGCAGCTGCCCCCCGCTCCGCCGAGCAGCCCGTCCGTCACCGCGCCGCCCGCCGAGCCGCACGTCGGCGAGGAGGCCGAGACCCCGCGCGCGGAGCCGCGCCGCACCGTCGAAGAGGTGGAGCTCCCCGAGGCCCCGGCCGAGGCGGAGACCGCTCCCGTCGTCGAGCCGGAGGCCGCGGCCCCCGCCGCTCCCGCCGAGCCCGAGATCGAGGTCCCCGAGCCCACGGCCGGCCGCCTCGTGCGCCTGCGCGCCCGCCTCTCCCGTTCGCAGAACTCCCTCGGCAAGGGTCTGCTGACCCTGCTCTCCCGCGAGCACCTCGACGAGGACACGTGGGAGGAGATCGAGGACACCCTGCTCACCGCCGACGTCGGCGTCGCCCCCACCCAGGAGCTGGTGGAGCGGCTGCGCGAGCGGGTGAAGGTGCTCGGCACCCGCACCCCCGACGAGCTGCGCGGCCTGCTCCGTGAGGAACTGCTCGCCCTCATCGGCACGGACTTCGACCGCAGCGTCCACACCGAGCCCGGCATCGGCGTGAACGGCGAGGAGAAGCCCGGCGTCGTCATGGTCGTCGGTGTCAACGGCACCGGCAAGACCACCACCACCGGCAAGCTGGCCCGGGTGCTCGTCGCCGACGGCAAGTCCGTCGTCCTTGGCGCAGCTGACACCTTCCGTGCCGCCGCCGCCGATCAGCTGCAGACCTGGGGCGAGCGCGTGGGTGCCCGGACGGTCCGCGGCCCCGAGGGCGGCGACCCGGCGTCGATCGCGTTCGACGCGGTCAAGGAGGGCATCGCCGAGAAGGCGGACGTCGTCCTCGTCGACACGGCGGGCCGGCTGCACACCAAGACCGGTCTCATGGACGAGCTGGGCAAGGTCAAGCGCGTCGTGGAGAAGCACGGCTCGGTCGACGAGGTGCTGCTGGTCCTGGACGCGACCACCGGCCAGAACGGCCTGGTGCAGGCGCGCGTGTTCGCCGAGGTCGTGGACATCACCGGCATCGTCCTGACCAAGCTGGACGGCACCGCCAAGGGCGGCATCGTCGTGGCGGTCCAGCGCGAGCTGGGCGTCCCGGTCAAGCTCGTCGGCCTGGGTGAGGGCGCGGACGACCTGGCGCCGTTCGAGCCGGAGGCGTTCGTGGACGCGCTCATCGGCGACTGACGTTTCCCAGCGCCACGGACGCCGGCGCGGCGTCCGGCAGGACCACGAAGGGCCCCTCGGCAGCCGAGGGGCCCTTTTCCGTGCGCGCCTTCAAAGGCCGACGCACTCAACACCGACGCACCCGGAACCCACGCACCCAGAACGCCCGCACCCGGAACCCGAGCACCCAGACCCAAGCACCCACGACGCGCGTGCCGGACGCGCACACTCAGGACGACGGCCCGACGGACCGGTGACACACGTACGCGAGGGTGCCCAGCAGCAGCCGGGCCTCCGGGGGCCGGCCGGCCGTGTCCAGCGCGGGCGGCAGCAGCCAGCGCATCGGGCCCAGACCCGCGTGGTCCGACGGCGGCGCGGTGATGTGGTCTCCGCGGCCCAGGCCCCGCAGGTCGAGGCGCGCGTCGTCCCACCCCATGCGGTACAGCAGCTGGGGGAGTTCCGAGGCGGCGCCGGGGGCGACGAAGAACAGCGCGCGCTCGTGCGGGGTGAGGGCCACGGGGCCCAGCGGCAGCCCCATCCGCTCCAGCCGCGCCAGCGCGTGCCGGCCGGCCGCCTCCGGGACCTCCAGGACGTCGAACGACCGCCCCACGGGCAGCAGCACGGCCGCGCCCGGCACCTCGGCCCAGGCGGCCGCCGCCTCGTCCAGCGTGGCGCCCGCGGGGACCGACGGGGCGAAGGCGAGCGGATGGGCGCCGGGGGAGGGGCAGCCGGTGGCCCCGCACGAGCAGGTCACCCGGCCGCCGGCGCGGGCGGCCCGGGCCCCCGGCACGACGTCCCACCCCCACAGGCCCGTGTACTCCGCGACCGTGGTCACCGGTTCGGACGCTCGCCCTCGGCGTCGAGAGGTCGAGCGCAGATCCCGGATGCCGCCGATTGTGAAGCCCATGCCCCCTCCAACGGGTCGTGCTCGCGGATGGTTACGTGTCGGAGTGTCTCGGACACGCACGGTCGCGGGCGTCTTCTCCGGGGCGGCGCGACGGTGCGCGATGGGTGGTGCGTCGCGACCCTCGCGCCGTGGCGAACATCGGTACACCGATCCGCGGGCCTTCCTGCGATCGTTCCGTGTCAAGTCAATCGCGAAGAGCGCCCGAGGAGTTCATTCCTTGGGGTGGCGAATGGTGGCGTTTACTGGACTGCTCTCGCGTGACCGGTGATCGTAGGATTACTTTCGGTACATGAACCCAGCCGGACAAGCGGCCGCAAGGGGCGGCAGGCTGTTGGCGGTTCACGCCCGGCTGCGCGCGGACGCGCGGGGCGTAGATTGCAGAGCTTCGGATGGGGGCGTTCCCGTGGGCGGCAATGTCAGCGGTGCCGGTGGCGCCGACAGCGCCGAGAAGGCGGACAGGGCCGAGAAGGCCGAGAAGCGCCCCAACGACCAGCTGAACTCGTGGTTCCTGCGCAGCGGCTGGTCGAAGGGCGAGCTGGCGCGCCAAGTGAACCGCCGGGCCCGCCAGTTGGGTGCCCACCACATCAGCACGGACACCTCCCGGGTGCGCCGCTGGCTCGACGGGGAGCAGCCGCGCGAGCCCATCCCGAAGATCCTTTCCGAGCTGTTCTCCGAGCGCTTCGGCTGTGTCGTGGGCGTCGAGGACATCGGGCTGCGCGTCGCGCACCAGTCGCCCTCGGTGTCGGGGGTGGACCTCCCCTGGGCGGCGCCTCAGACCGTCGAGCTGCTCAGCGAGTTCTCCCGCAGCGACCTGATGCTGGCCCGCCGCGGCTTCCTCGGCACCTCGCTCGCCCTCTCCGCCGGCCCCGCCCTCATCGAGCCCATGCAGCGCTGGCTGGTGCCGGGCCCCGGCCGGGAGGCGGCCGACCGGTCCGCCGAGCGGGACCGCGTCCGCCGGACCCGGCTCTCGCGGCCCGAGCTGGAGCTGCTGGAGTCCACCACCGTGATGTTCCGGCAGTGGGACGCCCAGTGCGGCGGCGGCCTGCGCCGCAAGGCCGTGGTCGGACAGCTCCACGAGGTCACCGACCTCCTCCAGGAGCCGCAGCCGGAGGACACCTCCAAGCGGCTGTTCAAGGTCGCCGCCGAGCTGGCCGAGCTGGCCGGCTGGATGAGCTACGACGTCGGCCTCCACCCCACCGCGCAGAAGTACTTCGTGCTCGCCCTGCACGCCGCCAAGGAGGCGGGGGACCGCCCCCTGGGGTCGTACATCCTCTCCAGCATGAGCCGGCAGATGATCCACCTCGGCCGGCCGGACGACGCCCTGGAGCTCATCCACCTCGGCCAGTACGGCTCGCGGGAATCGGCCACCGCCCGCACCCAGGCCATGTTGTACGCGATGGAGGCCCGCGCGTACGCCAACATGGGCCAGCCCGCCAAGGTCAAGCGCGCCGTGGGCATGGCGGAGGACTGCTTCGCCGACTGCGGCACGCGCGACGGCGACCCCGACTGGATCCGCTTCTTCTCCGAAGCCGAGCTGAACGCGGAGAACGCCCACTCGTTCCGCGACCTCGCCTACGTGGCCGGCCGCAGCCCCACCTACGCCCAGCTGGCGCGGCCCAAGATGGAGCGGGCCGTCGAGCTCTTCTCCCAGGACAGCGAGCACCAGCGGTCCTACGCGCTCAACCTCATCGGCATGGCCACCGTGCACCTGATGCAGCGGGAGCCCGAGGCGAGCACCGCCCCCGCCAAGCAGGCGCTCAGGATCGCCAGGCAGGTGCGCTCGGAGCGGGTCAACAACCGCCTCCGCAAGACCGTGGACACCGCCGCGCGCGACTTCGGCGACGTCTGCGCGGTGCAGGAACTGACCGACGAACTCGCCGTCCACCTGCCGGAATCAGCGGAGGCCGCCCACGCGGTCTGACGCCCCCCGGCCCCCCTACCCGGCCGCGGCGACCCTCCCGTACAGCCCGACTCGGCTCCCCCACGCCAGGTCAGAAAGGGCAGGTCGTCGCGGTCGGTCGCGCCTGCGGCCCCGCGGCTTCCGGCTTCCGCGGAGGCGACCGCGCCTCCGCGGGCCCTCCGTCCGGCGTCCCCCGATCAGGTGGTCGCGGAGGATAGCGGGAAGCCGCGCGTGACCTTCCGGAATTCACCCCGGCGTAACACGCCCGCTCCCTTCGTCACTGGCGCGAAACAGCCGGCTCCATCCGCTGAAACCGCGCTGCGTCAGCCTCTAGGCCACACCGGCCCACCCGATCCGCACGGGCCGCCGCCGCGAGGAGACACCGACATTGAATGGCGCAGACACCGCATTCGTCTTGATCAGTGCCGCGCTCGTGATGCTGATGACACCCGCCCTGGCCTTCTTCTACGGCGGCATGGTGCGGGTGAAGAGCGCGCTCAACATGCTGATGATGTCGTTCATCTCGCTCGGCATCGTCAGCGTCCTGTGGGTGCTCTTCGGCTACTCGCTCGCGTTCGGTGACGACATCGGGGCCGGGCTGCTGGGCGACCTCGGCCACGTCGGCTTCAAGGGCATCACCCCCGAGACGCTCACCGGCGGCAAGGAGGGCATCCCGGTCCTCGCCTTCGCCCTCTTCCAGCTGATGTTCGCGGTCATCACCCCCGCCCTGATGAGCGGCGCCCTCGCCGACCGGGTCAAGTTCAGCGCCTGGTCGCTGTTCATCACCTTGTGGGTGACGGTCGTCTACTTCCCGGTCGCGCACTGGGTGTGGCAGGAGGACGGCTGGCTCTTCAAACTGAAGGTCATCGACTTCGCCGGTGGCACCGCCGTCCACATCAACGCGGGCATCGGCGCCCTCGCCGCCGTGCTCGTGGTCGGCAAGCGCGTCGGCTTCAAGAAGGACCCCATGCGCCCGCACAGCCTGCCGCTGGTGATGCTCGGCGCGGGGCTGCTGTGGTTCGGCTGGTTCGGCTTCAACGCCGGCTCCGCGCTCGCCGCCAACGGCGTCGCCGCCAACATGGCCATGAACACCCAGGTCGCCACCGGCGCCGCCATGCTCGGCTGGCTCGCCTACGAGCGCGTCAGGCACGGCGCGTTCACCACCCTGGGCGCCGCCTCCGGAGCCGTCGCCGGGCTCGTGGCCATCACGCCCTCCGGGGCCGCCGTCAACGCCTTCGGCGCGATCCTCATCGGCCTCGTCGCCGGGGCGGTCTGCTCCTGGGCCGTCAGCTGGAAGTTCCGCCTCGGCTTCGACGACTCCCTCGACGTGGTCGGCGTCCACCTCGTCGGCGGCGTGATCGGTACGCTCCTCGTCGGCCTCCTCGCCACCGGCGGCGTGGGCGGCCTCACCCAGCTCGGCCGGCAGGCGGCCGGAGCGTTCTCGGTGATGGCCTACTCCTTCGCGGTCTCCTGGCTGCTGGCCAAGCTCGTCGACAAGACCGTCGGATTCCGGGCGAGCGAGGACGACGAGGTCAGCGGCATCGACCAGGCCTTCCACGCCGAGACGGCCTACGACTTCAGCGCCGTCGGCGGCGCCCCCGCCTCCCGCAGCGGCCACCAGACCCCCGCTCAGCACCTGACCAAGAAGGTGGACGCGTGAAGCTCATCACCGCGATCATCAAGACCCACCAGTTCGACGCGGTCAAGGCCGCCCTCCAGGCCTTCGGCGTCCGCGGCCTGACGGTCACCGAGGCCAGCGGGTACGGCCGCCAGCGCGGCCACACCGAGGTCTACCGCGGCGCGGAGTACACCATCGACCTCGTCCCCAAGATCCGCATCGAGGTCCTCGCCGAGGACGCCGACACCGACGACATCGTCGACGTCGTCGTCAAGACTGCCCGCACCGGAAAGATCGGCGACGGCAAGGTCTGGGTCGTCCCGGTCGAGACCGTCGTGCGCGTCCGGACCGACGAGCGCGGTCCGGACGCGCTCTGAACGAGGGGAACCCCAGGTGACGGACGGACTGACGAAGCAGCCGGCAGCCGGCGCGGCGACGCGCGGCACCGCCGCCGGCCCGGTGGACAGAGCCGGCTCCACGGCCGGCGGCACCGGCGGGAAGGACGCCACAGCCCCGGAGACCGGCGGCTACGCGGCCACCCGGCTGCGGCTCCTGCACCGGGAGGACCTCTCCGGACCGCCCCTGCGCACCGCGCTGGCCCGGCTCACCGACGACTGGCTCGCGACGCTCCTCGGCCCCGCCGAGGGCGTCGCCCTCGTCGCCGTCGGCGGCTACGGCCGCGGCGAACTCTCCCCCCGCAGCGACCTCGACGTCCTGCTCCTGCACGACGGCACCGCCATGTCCCAGATCGCGGCCCTGGCCGACCGCGTCTGGTACCCCGTCTGGGACATGGGCCTCGCCCTCGACCACTCCGTCCGCACCCCCGCCGAGGCCCGCAGGACCGCCGCCGGCGACCTCAAGGTCCACCTCGGCCTCCTCGACGCCCGCCACCTCGCCGGCGACCCCGCCCTCACCGCCGCCCTGCGCACCACCGCCTACGAGGACTGGCGGGCCCAGGCCCCCGCCCGCCTGCCCGAGCTGCGCGAACTGTGCGAGGAGCGGGCTCGGCGCCAGGGCGAACTGCGCTTCCTCCTCGAACCCGACCTCAAGGAGGCCCGCGGCGGACTCCGCGACGCCACCGCCCTGCGGGCCGTCGCCGCCTCCTGGCTCGCCGACGCCCCCCGCGAGGGCCTCGACCGCGCCCGCGCCCTCCTCCTCGACACCCGCGACGCCCTCCACCGCGTCACCGGCCGCGCCACCGACCGGCTCGCCCTCCAGGAGCAGGAGCAGGTCGCCCGCCGGCTCGGCCTCGCCGACGCCGACACCCTGCTCCGCGAGGTCTACGAGGCCGGCCGCACCGTCTCCTACGCCACCGACGTCACCTGGCGCGAGGTCACCCGCGTCCTGCGCTCCCGCTCCGGCCGGCCCCGGCTGCGCCGCATCCTCGGCGGCCGGGGAGGGCGGGGCGGCTTCGTGCAACCCCAGCGCGTCCCGCTCGCCGAAGGCGTGGTCGAGCAGGACGGCGAAGCCGTGCTCGCCCGCACCGCCCGGCCCGAGCACGACCCCGTCCTGCCCCTGCGCGCGGCCGCCGCGGCGGCCCAGGCCGGGCTGCCGCTGTCCCCGCCCACCGTGCGCCGGCTGGCCGCCGCGGGCCCGCTGCCGGTGCCCTGGCCCGCCGAGGCCCGGGAGCAGCTCGTCACCCTGCTCGGCGCGGGGGAGCCGACCGTGGCCGTCTGGGAGGCCCTGGAGGCGGAGGGCCTCGTCTCCCGGCTGCTGCCCGAGTGGGCCCACGTGCGCTGCCGCCCCCAGCGCAACCCCGTCCACCGCTGGACCGTCGACCGGCACCTGGTCGAGACGGCGGTCCGGGCCTCCGCCCTGACCCGCCGCGTCGGCCGCCCCGACCTGCTGCTCATGGCGGCCCTCCTGCACGACCTGGGCAAGGGACACCCCGGCGACCACAGCGAGGCCGGCGAGACGCTCGCCCGCGCCCTCGCCCCCCGCCTCGGCTTCGACGGCGCCGACACCGACGTCCTCGCCACGCTCGTACGCCACCACCTCCTCCTCGCCGAGACCGCCACCCGGCGCGACCTCGACGACCCCGCCACGATCCGCGCCGTCACCGACGCGGTCGGCTCCGCCGGCACGCTGGAGCTGCTGCACGCCCTCACCGAGGCCGACGCCCTCGCGACCGGCCCGGCGGCCTGGAGCACCTGGCGCGCGTCCCTCGTGGCCGACCTCGTCCGCCGCGCGGGCGCCGCGCTCGCCGGCCGCCCCGTCGCGGCCCGCACCGAGCCGGCCCCGCCGACCGCGGGGGAGGAACGGCTGGCGATCGAGGCGCTGCGCACCGCCGGACCGGTCGTGGCCCTGGAGCCGCCGCCGGAGGGCGCGGGCCAGGACTCCGTCGAGCTGACCGTCGCCGTCCCCGACCAGCCGGGCGTGCTGCCCGCCACGGCCGGCGTCCTCGCCCTGCACCGCCTGACGGTCCGTGCCGCCGAGGTCCGGGCGGTGGCCCCGGCCCCCGCCGTCGGCAGTGCGCTCCTGCTGAACTGGCGGGTGGCCGCCGAGTACGGCTCCCCGCCGGAGGCGGCCCGGCTGCGGAACGACCTCGTACGCGCCCTGGACGGCTCCCTGGACGTCGCCGCGCGGCTGGCCGAGCGCGAGGCGGCGTACGGCAGGCGCCGCGTCGTCCACGCGCCGCCCCGCGTCAGCGTGGTGGAGGGCGTCTCCCGGGCGGCAACGGTCCTGGAGGTCCGCGCCCAGGACGCTCCGGGGCTGCTGCACCGCATCGGCCGGGCCCTGGAGGACGCGGGGGTGTGGGTACGCAGCGCACGGGTGAGCACGCTGGGGGCGAGTGTGGTGGACGCGTTCTATGTGACGGGGGCGGAGGGGGGCGTTCTCGACCCGGAGGAGGCGGCCGCGGTGGCCAGGAAGGTGCGGGAGTCCCTGGGCGGCTGACCGGAGGTGGCGGGGGCGGATACCCTTGGTGGTCAGCTGCCGCTCGACTCTCGACCAGAAGGATCCGCGACCACCGTGTTCGATACCCTCTCCGACCGCCTCGCAGCGACTTTCAAGAGCCTCCGGGGCAAGGGCCGCCTCTCCGAGGCGGACATCGACGCCACCGCGCGCGAGATCCGCATCGCCCTGCTCGAGGCCGACGTGGCGCTGCCCGTCGTCCGCGCCTTCATCAAGCAGGTGAAGGAGCGCGCCCTCGGCTCCGAGGTCTCGCAGGCGCTGAACCCGGCCCAGCAGGTCATCAAGATCGTCAACGAGGAGCTCGTCGGCATCCTCGGCGGCGAGACCCGCCGGCTGCGCTTCGCCAAGACCGCGCCGACCGTCATCATGCTCGCCGGTCTCCAGGGTGCCGGTAAGACGACGCTCGCCGGAAAGCTCGGCCGCTGGCTGAAGGCGCAGGGCCACAGCCCGCTGCTCGTCGCCTGTGACCTCCAGCGCCCCAACGCCGTCAACCAGCTCTCCGTCGTCGCCGAGCGCGCCGGCGTCGGCGTCTACGCGCCGCAGCCGGGCAACGGCGTCGGCGACCCGGTGCAGGTCGCCAAGGACTCGATCGAGTTCGCCCGCGCCAAGCAGTACGACATCGTCGTCGTCGACACCGCCGGCCGTCTCGGCATCGACGCCGAGATGATGCAGCAGGCCGCGGACATCCGCGACGCGGTGCAGCCGCAGGAGATCCTCTTCGTCGTCGACGCCATGATCGGCCAGGACGCGGTCAACACCGCCGAGGCCTTCCGTGACGGCGTCGGCTTCGACGGCGTCGTGCTGTCCAAGCTCGACGGCGACGCCCGCGGCGGTGCCGCCCTGTCGGTCGCGCACGTGACCGGCAAGCAGATCATGTTCGCCTCCAACGGCGAGAAGCTGGACGACTTCGACGCGTTCCACCCGGACCGCATGGCGTCCCGCATCCTCGGCATGGGCGACATGCTCAGCCTCATCGAGAAGGCCGAGCAGACCTTCAGCCAGGACGAGGCCGAGAAGATGGCGGCCAAGCTGGCGAAGGGGCCCAAGGAGTTCACGCTCGACGACTTCCTGTCGCAGATGGAGCAGGTCCGCAAGATGGGCTCCATCTCCAAGCTGCTCGGCATGCTGCCGGGCATGGGGCAGATCCGGGACCAGATCAACAACCTCGACGAGCGCGACGTCGACCGCACCGCCGCGATCATCAAGTCGATGACCCCGGCCGAGCGCCAGGACCCGACGATCATCAACGGATCCCGCCGGGCGCGCATCGCCAAGGGTTCGGGCGTGGACGTCAGCGCCGTGAAGAACCTGGTCGAGCGGTTCTTCGACGCCCGCAAGATGATGTCCCGCATGGCTCAGGGCGGCGGCATGCCGGGCATGCCGGGGCTGCCGGGCATGGGCGGCGGAGCCGGTCGCAAGAAGAAGCAGCAGAAGCAGGCCAAGGGCAAGCGCCAGTCGGGCAACCCGATGAAGCGCAAGGCCGAGGAGCAGGCCGCCGCCGAGCGCCGCGAGCAGGCGCAGGCGGGCAACCCGCTGGGTCTGCCGGCCGGGCAGGACGCCGAGAAGTTCGAACTCCCCGACGAGTTCAAGAAGTTCATGGGCTGAGCGGCGGCGCCGCACAGCTGACGAGAACGGCCCCCCGGCGTGCTGCCGGGGGGCCGTTCTCGTTGACCGCTTCCCGAAAGGCGGCCCGCGGGGCGCCTCTAGGTCCGGGCTATCAGATAGCGGAAGACGTTCGGCATCCACACCGTTCCGTCGGTGCGCAGATACGGGTGGAGCGCCTCGATGAGTTCCTTGACGACCTGTTCCTCATCGGTGGCGCGGGCTGCCGCGTCGAAGGCGCCCGTGGACAGCAGACCGCGCACGGCGCTGCTCATGTCGGCGTAGCCGTACGGGCAGGAGACGCGGCCGGAGCCGTCAGGGGTCAGGCCGGCTTCGCGGGCGAGGTTCTCCAGGTCGTCGCGGCGGCTGGGCCGCCAGCGGGCCGGGGCGCACATCGGGTCGGCCAGGCGGGCCGCCACCCGCAGGGCCGCGGAGGCCGCGCAGCGCTCATGGGGGCCCCAGCCGGCCAGGACGACGGGTGTGCCGCGCTCGGCGCAGCCGGCGGCACGGGCGAGGGCCCCGGCCAGGCCGCGGGGGTCGCCGCCGGCGCTGAACAGCGGGTCGAAGACGGTGATGAGGTTGAAGAGCGGGCCCGTGGGCGAGAGGACGGTCTCGGGGCCGCCGAGGCCCAGGCGGGTGCCGCCCGCGGGGGCGCCCTCGGGCAGGAGCCGTTCGCGGGCCAGTTCCAGCCGGCGTTCGTCCTCGTCGACGCCGCAGACGTCGGCGCCGCGGGCGGAGGCCATGAGCAGGGCCAGGCCGGAGCCGCAGCCGAGGCTGAGGAGCCGGGTGCCGGGTCCGGCCTCCAGGCGCTCGTACACCGCTTCGTAGAGCGGCACCAGCATCCGTTCCTGGATTTCCGCCCAGTCGCGGGCCCGGGTCTCGGGCGAGGTCGAGGACGGCCGGTGCCGCCGAACGAGCGTTGGTGTCATCGAATGCGCCCCAATCCGCCGTAAGCGTGTCTTGGTCCAGTAGCTGCCGCCCCCATGTGCCGTGCTGTGTGAAGCCTCGTGCCATGCCGCTGTGCGCGCTGCCGAAAACTCCCCCCGATGCCAGAGAACTCCGCTTCCGTCCCCGAGTCCAGGGGATGGCGCGAGAAGGTTCCCCTGACGCCACGATGGCATGTGCCGGGCGTCATCGCACGGGATGCCGGAAGGTCTTCACAAAGGTTTGCGGAACGGCCGCCGGCGGGCGGGAACGGGGCGGGGGAGCGGCCCGGGCGGCCGGGGAGGCGGGGTTGCGGCCGGACGGATTCACACTCGGCCTGAGGAGCCCCGTACCATTCGCAGCATGGCAAAGGCTCCCATTCTCACCCCCCAGGCGGAAGACTTCCCGCGCTGGTACCAGGACTTGATCAACAAGGCCGAGCTGGCCGACAACGGCCCGGTGCGCGGCACCATGGTCATCCGCCCGTACGGCTATGGGCTCTGGGAGCGCATGCAGCAGGAGATGGACGCCCGGATCAAGGACGCGGGCGCCTCCAACGCGTACTTCCCGCTCTTCATTCCGCAGTCCTACCTGACGCGGGAGGCGGAGCACGTCGAGGGCTTCGCCCCCGAGCTCGCGGTCGTCACGCACGGCGGCGGCAAGGAGCTGGAGGAGCCGGTCGTCGTGCGGCCGACCTCCGAGACGATCATCAACGAGTACTTCTCGAAGTGGGTGCAGAGCTACCGCGACCTGCCCCTGCTGATCAACCAGTGGGCGAACGTGGTGCGTTGGGAGATGCGTCCGCGCGTCTTCCTGCGGACGAGCGAGTTCCTCTGGCAGGAGGGCCACACCGCCCACGCCACGTACGAGGACGCGCGCGACTACGCGGCCCGTATCCACCGGGACGTGTACTACGACTTCATGGTCAACGTGCTGGGCATCGACGTGGTGCTCGGCCGCAAGACCCCCAAGGAGCGCTTCGCGGGCGCCATCAACACCCTCACCCTCGAGGGCATGATGGGCGACGGCAAGGCGCTGCAGATGGGCACCAGCCACGAGCTGGGCCAGAACTTCGCCAAGGCCTTCAACACCTCGTACCTGTCCAAGGACGGGCACCAGGAGATGGTCTGGCAGACGTCCTGGGGCGTCTCGACCCGCATGGTCGGCGGTCTGATCATGTCGCACGGTGACGACAAGGGCCTGCGGGTGCCGCCGCGCCTCGCCTCCGTCCAGGCCGTGGTCCTGGCGATCAAGGGCGACGACGCCGTCCTCGCCAAGGTCCGGGAGATCGGCGACCAGCTCAAGGCCGCCGGGATCCGGGTGCAGGTCGACGACCGCACCGACACGCCCTTCGGCCGGCGTGCCGTGGACTGGGAGCTCAAGGGCGTTCCGGTGCGCATCGAGATCGGCCCGCGCGACCTGGAGAACGGCACCGCGATGCTGGCCCGCCGCATCCCCGGCGGCAAGGAGCCGGTGCGCATCGAGGAGCTGGCCGCGCTGCTGCCGAAGGTCCTGGAGGAGGACCAGGCGCTGCTGCTGAGCCAGTCGCGCGAGCGCCGCGAGTCCCGCACGACGGACGTGAAGACGATCGAGGAGGCCGCCGAGGCCGCCGTGGCCGGCGGCTGGGCGCGCATCCCGTGGGCGACCCTGGGCGTGGAGGGCGAGGCCAAGCTGGCCGAGCAGGCCGTGACCGTGCGCTGCCTGGTCGGCGAGGACGGCTCCGTGCCGGAGACCGACGACGCGCCGGGCGCCCTCGCGATCGTCGCGCGCGCCTACTGATCCCTGTGCCCCCGGGCGCGCGCCGAAGGGCGCGTGCCCGGGGGTTTTGCGCTGCGACAGGCCGCTCGGGACGCTTACTGCCGAGTCAGTACGTCCCACCTTGCGAACTGGTGCGCGACTCATCCGCCTTCTCCGCAGTTCTGCGCACCCGCCCTCGTCGGGGTGTATCAGTCGGGAAACTGACTGGTACGTGCAAATTATTTGGGATGGCCCGGTATCGGAACACCGGGCCACCCCGGCTCGTTGTCACGACGTGAGCACGACACCACCTGTTCTCGCCGCAGAGCTGGCGCAGGCGTGGGCCGACATTCAGCGGTTCCACCCCGAGCTGCCGGATCTAGCCGCGCCCGAATCGTTGATCGGGGAGTCGTCGTCCGCCTGCGGCGCCGAGCTCTCCTTCGAAAGGCTGCTGCACGAGGCAGTGCACGGCATCGCGGCCGCCCGCGGTGTCCGGGACACTTCGCGTGCCGGCCGCTACCACAACCGGCGGTTCCTGGCGATCGCCGAGGAGCTGGGGCTCGACCACAGTGATGAGCCGCATCCCAGCAGTGGCTTCTCCCTGGTCGTGCTCAACCCGGAGGCGCGCAAGCGCTACCGCCCGACCATCGAGAGACTGCAGCGCGCCCTGAAGGCGCACTCCGTCGCGACCACCGCCGACACCTCGCGCACCTTCCGGGGCCCGGCGGCGCGCCACGGCTCGTCCGGCGGGGGCGTGCGGGTGAAGGCGGTCTGCGAGTGCGGGCGGAACGTGCGCGTCGTGCCGTCGGTGCTGGCCCAGGCCCCGATCATGTGCGGCGGCTGCGGGCAGCCCTTCCGGATCCCCGAGGCCGTCTCGGTCGGCTGACCTGGAACCGTATGGCACAATGAATGGCTGTACTCGACAGTCGCACAGGACCCCTCTCTCCTTCCGGCTGACGCGTCCATCGGGCACCCCGAGTACCGCAACCCCACGTGGCATCTCGTTGTGCCCAACCACGTCAAGACCAGGAGACACCACTCCCGTGGCAGTCAAGATCAAGCTGAAGCGTCTGGGCAAGATCCGTTCGCCTCACTACCGCATCGTCGTCGCCGACTCCCGTACCCGCCGTGACGGCCGGGCCATCGAGGAGATCGGTCTGTACCACCCGGTGCAGAACCCCTCGCGCATCGAGGTCAACAGCGAGCGTGCCCAGTACTGGCTGAGCGTCGGCGCGCAGCCGACCGAGCCCGTGCTGGCCATCCTGAAGGTCACCGGCGACTGGCAGAAGTTCAAGGGTCTGCCGGCCCCCGCCCCGATGCTCGTCGCCGAGCCGAAGAAGGACCACAGCGGTCTCTTCGACGCCGTCGTGAGCGCCGCGGACGAGTCGAAGGGTGAGGCCATCACCCCGAAGGCGAAGAAGTCGGAGAAGAAGGACGAGGCCGCCGAGGCTGCCGAGTCCGCTGAGTCGACCGAGGCCTGAGGATGCTCGAGGAGGCCCTTGAGCACCTCGTGAAGGGCATCGTCGACAACCCCGACGACGTGCAGATCGCCTCGCGCAATCTGCGTCGTGGGCGTGTGCTGGAGGTCCGGGTCCACCCCGACGACCTCGGCAAGGTGATCGGCCGCAACGGCCGTACCGCCCGCGCGCTGCGTACCGTCGTGGGCGCCATCGGCGGCCGTGGCATCCGTGTCGACCTCGTCGATGTGGACCAGGTCCGCTGAGAAGCGATTGAAGCACCGGCACGGGCCGGGAAGGAATCTCCTTCCCGGCCCGTTGTCGCGTTCATGGAGCACATGTGAGAAGGATGAGAGCGTGCAGCTGGTAGTCGGGAGGATCGGCCGCGCCCATGGCATCAAGGGCGAGGTCACCGTTGAGGTGCGCACGGACGAGCCCGAACTGCGGCTCGGACCGGGCGCCGTGCTGGCCACGGACCCGGCGGGTGCGGGGCCGCTGACCATCGAGACCGGCCGGGTGCACAGCGGGCGGCTGCTGCTGCGGTTCGCCGGCGTGGCCGACCGCACCGCCGCCGAGGCGCTGCGCAACACACTGCTGATCGCCGACGTCGACCCCGACGAGACTCCCGACGACCCCGAGGAGTTCTACGACCACCAGCTGATGGACCTCGACGTCGTCACCGTCGACGGCGCGGCCGTCGGCCGGATCGCGGAGATCGCCCATCTGCCGTCACAGGACCTCTTCATCGTGGAGCGTCCCGACGGCGGCGAGGTGATGATCCCGTTCGTCAACGAGATCGTCGTGGAGATCGACCTGGAGGGGCAGCGGGCCGTCGTCGACCCGCCGCGCGGCCTGCTGGACGCCGACCAGGCCGAGGTCGCGAGCTCCCGCGACGAGAGCGGCACCGGTGAGGACGGCGCCGCCCGTGACGGGGACGCGGAGGACGAGTCCTGATGCGCCTCGACGTCGTCACGATCTTCCCCGAGTACCTCGAACCGCTGAACGTCTCGCTCGTCGGCAAGGCCCGCGCCCGCGGCCAGCTCGACGTGCGCGTGCACGACCTGCGGGAGTGGACGCACGACAAGCACAACACCGTCGACGACACCCCCTACGGCGGCGGCCCCGGCATGGTCATGAAGCCGGAGCCCTGGGGCGAGGCCCTCGACTCGATCATCGAATCCGGTGAGGGGCAGCCGACGATCGTCGTCCCGACGCCCAGCGGCAAGCCCTTCACCCAGGAACTCGCCGTCGAGCTGTCCGAGAAGCCGTGGCTGGTCTTCACCCCCGCCCGCTACGAGGGCATCGACCGCCGGGTCATCGAGGAGTACGCCGAACGGGTCGACGTCCGCGAGGTCTCCATCGGTGACTACGTGCTCGCCGGCGGCGAGGCTCCGGTGCTGGTCATGGTGGAGGCCGTCGCCCGGCTGCTGCCGGGGGTGCTCGGCAACGCCGAGTCGCACCGCGACGACTCCTTCGCGCCCGGCGCCATGGCCGACCTGCTGGAAGGGCCCGTCTACACCAAGCCGCCCGAGTGGCGCGGCCGCGGCATCCCCGAGGTGCTGCTCAGCGGCCACCACGGCAAGATCGCCCGCTGGCGCCGCGACGAGGCGTTCCGGCGCACGGCCGTGAACCGGCCGGACCTCCTGGAGCGCGCCGACCCCGGGGCCTTCGACAAGAAGGACCGCGAAATGCTCTCCATCCTGGGCTGGGCGCCCGGCGCCGACGGCCGATTTGGGCGACTGGGCCAGGACGTGGAAGAATAAGCCGTTGCCTTGCGCCCGGCGCACGCCCCTGCCACAGGGGGAACGACGTCCGCCCGGTGTGTTCGGCAGCCTTTCCACTTCGGTACGAATTCCGCTGATGACCTGTGGCATCGGCGAGGAAGCAGACGCTCATGTCCTCCCTGCTCGACAACGTCAACGCCGCGTCCCTGCGCACCGACGTCCCGGCCTTCCGCCCCGGCGACACCGTGAACGTCCACGTTCGCGTCATCGAGGGCAACCGCTCCCGTATCCAGCAGTTCAAGGGCGTCGTCATCCGCCGCCAGGGCGCGGGCATCAGCGAGACCTTCACGGTCCGCAAGGTCTCCTTCTCCGTCGGCGTCGAGCGCACCTTCCCGGTGCACAGCCCGATCTTCGAGAAGGTCGAGCTGATCACCCGCGGTGACGTCCGTCGCGCCAAGCTGTACTACCTCCGTGAGCTGCGCGGCAAGGCCGCGAAGATCAAGGAGAAGCGCGACAACTGAGCTTCCCGCCGGCGTCCCGGCCGGGCCGGATAGGCTCTCGGCACGATGGACACCGACGCACAGCTTCCGGAGCGCGACCGCTCTCCCGAACCCGAAGGGGTGAAGGAGCAGGGGTCGCGCTCCTCGCGTTTTCCCCCGGCGTCCCCCCGGAGCCGGCCCGCCGCCGCGTGGCGGTGGCTCACCGGCGGCGGGCCCCTGCGCCGGGCCGGGCTGCTGCTGACCGTCTGCCTGGTCTCGTTGCTCCTGGTCAGCAACTACCTCGTGCAGCCCTTCCTCGTGCCCAGCGGCTCGATGCGCGGCACCCTCGAGGTGGGCGACCGGGTGCTGGTCGACAAGCTCGCCTACCGCTTCGGGGACGCCCCGCGCCGCGGTGACGTGGTCGTCTTCGACGGCCGGGAGTCCTTCGTCCAGGACGCCCCCTCGGAGAACGTCGTGACCGCGCTGATCCGCCGGGGCGCCTCCGCGGTCGGCCTGATGCAGCCGGCGCCGACCTCCTACGTCAAGCGGGTCGTGGGCGTCGGCGGCGACCGGGTCAGGTGCTGCGACCGGCGCGGACTGCTGGAGGTCAACGGGCATCCGGTGCTGGAGGACTATCTGTACCCGGGGGACGCCCCGTCGCAGGTGCCGTTCGACATCGTCGTGCCGGAGGGCAAGCTATGGGTCATGGGTGACCACCGAAGCGACTCCCGTGACTCCCGTGACCACCTGGGCGAGCCCGGCGGTGGCACGGTCCCGGTCGACCGGGTCATCGGGCGCGTCGACTGGATCGGCTGGCCGCTGGACCGGATGACCTCGCTCCGGCAGACCGGCGCCTTCGCGGACGTACCGGATCCGGGCCGGGGGGCCGGGCACGGCGGGATCCCGCATGGGTAGCCGGGGGCGGACCCACGCACCGACGCACGCCCGTACGCGGGAGGCGGACGGGGAGCGCGCCGGGGCCGCGCCCCAGACCGGCGGACGGGCGGAGCGGCGCAAGGCCGCCCGGCGGGTGAAGCGGCGGCGGCGCAGGTCGGTGGTCAAGGAGGTGCCGATCCTCATGGGCGTGGCGGTGCTGATCACACTGGTGCTCAAGACCTTCCTCTTGCAGGCCTTCGTCATCCCGTCCGGCTCCATGGAGCAGACCATCCGCATCGGTGACCGGGTGCTGGTGGACAAGCTGACGCCCTGGTTCGGCTCCCGGCCGGAGCGGGGGGACGTCGTCGTCTTCAAGGACCCGGGGCACTGGCTGGAGGGCGAGCAGTCGTCGTCCGGCTCCGACCCGGTGGGGATCAAGCAGGGCAAGCAGTTGCTGACCTTCATCGGCCTGCTGCCCTCCGCCGACGAACGGGACCTGATCAAGCGCGTGGTCGGCGTGGGTGGCGACACGGTCAAGTGCTGCGACGTCGACGGGCGGGTCACGGTCAACGGCACGCCGCTCCTGGAGCCGTACCTGCACCCCGGAAACCCACCCTCCCAGCTGAAGTTCGAGGTCGAGGTCCCCCGAGGGCGGATCTTCGTCATGGGCGACCACCGCTCGAACTCGGCGGACTCGCGCTACCACCTGGACGAACCCGGCCACGGCACCGTGGCGGAAAGCCAGGTGGTGGGCCGTGCGGTGGTGATCGCCTGGCCCTTCGGGCACGTGCGGCAGCTGGCGGAACCGGACACCTACGCCTCGGTGCGGGACGCGCCGCGCGCGAGCGCACGAACGGACGTATCGCCGCATAACGGAACCCTCACGGATCGGCAAGGATTGCTTCGTCTCCCGACCCCTGCGGAACTCTCGCTCGTTATGGGAGTGGTGGGCCTGCGTCGTGTGTGCGACAGGCGGGAGCGTGGAGTAAGGAGTGGACGTGGGGGATTTGGCGGTCGGCGCACGTTCCGGCCACGGAGAGCCCGAGAAGCGCCCCGGGACGGCTGAGGAGCCGCACCGCCGGGCGCCGGCGGGTGCGGCGCCGGAAGGGGCCAGGTCCCACGCGACGTACGGGCCGGCCGGGCCGGAAAGCGACGGTGGCACAGTGACGACACCCGGCGACGACCCCGCCGGCCCCGGCGGAACGGCCGGGCGGGACCCGGGACACCGGGACGGCCCCGGGGACGGGGCGCCGGGCGGGAGGAAGGACGAGAAGAAGCACCGGTCCTTCTGGAAGGAGCTGCCGCTCCTCATCGGGATCGCCCTGCTCCTCGCGCTGCTGATCAAGACCTTCCTGGTGCAGGCGTTCTCCATCCCGTCCGAGTCGATGCAGAACACCCTCCAGCGGGGCGACCGGGTGCTGGTGGACAAGCTGACCCCCTGGTTCGGCTCCCGGCCCGAGCGCGGCGAGGTGGTGGTCTTCCACGACCCGGGCGGCTGGCTCGGCGAGAGCCCGAGCGCAGAGACCGGGCCGGTGGCCGAGGGCTTCCAGAAGGTGCTCAGCTTCATCGGCCTGATGCCCTCCGCCGAGGAGAAGGACCTGATCAAGCGGGTCATCGCGGTCGGCGGGGACACCGTCGAGTGCAAGGGCGACAACGACCCGGTCGTGGTCAACGGCAAGGCGCTCAAGGAGCCCTACGTCTACCCCGGCAACACCCCCTGCGGCGACAAGCCCTTCGGCCCGATCACGGTGCCCAAGGGCCGGATCTGGGTGATGGGCGACCACCGGCAGGACTCCCTCGACTCGCGCTGGCACCAGGAGCTGGCGTACCAGGGCACGGTCTCGGAGGACGACGTGGTCGGGCGGGCGATCGTCGTCGCCTGGCCGCTGAACCGCTGGGCCACCCTGCCCGTCCCGGACACCTTCGACCAGCCGGGGCTGGCCGCGGCGGCCGCCGCCGCGCCCGCCGCGCTGGGGCTCGCGGGCGCGGTGCCGCTGGTGCTGTGGCGCCGGCGCCGGGCTCTTGGCCAGGACGCGCCGGCCGCGTCGGCCGGCCGTCCGGAGCAGGCGGCTCCGAGGGGCTGACGGGGCCCGTACCGCCGGGTAGTGTGCGATTCCATGCCCCAGGGCATGCGGAATCCGAACCTCCGCGCGGTGCGCCGCGCGGACCGACGTGCGGCGGGGGCGGAATTGAGCAGAGCGGTGAGCGACGGCCGGCGTGCCGAGGAGCACGCGGGCCACGGGTCGGGTGCCGACGGCCGCGGCCGCACGGGCAGGGTGCTGTCCGGGCTGGTCGTGGCCGTCGGCTGTGTGCTCTTCTTCGGCGGCTTCGCCTGGGCCGCCGTGCTGTACCGGCCGTTCACCGTGCCCACCGACTCGATGGAGCCCACCATCGGGCGCGGTGAGCGGGTCCTCGCCCAGCGCATCGACGGCGACGAGGTGCGCCGGGGCGACGTGGTGGTCTTCCGGGACAAGGTCTGGGGGGACTCGCCGATGCTCAAGCGGGTCGTCGGCGTCGGCGGCGACAAGGTCGCGTGCTGCGACGCGCGGGGCCGGCTGACGATCGACGGCGAGCCCGTCGAGGAGCCGTACCTCCGGTCGCAGGGCCCGGCCTCGCCCACCCCCTTCTCCGCCACCGTGCCCGAGGGCCGGCTCTTCCTCCTCGGCGACCACCGCGCCGACTCCCTGGACTCGCGCACCCACATGGCCGACGGCGGTCAGGGCGCGGTGGAGCGCGGGGCGGTCGAGGCGCGGGTGGAGGCGATCGCCTGGCCCTCCTCGTCCTGGGGCATGCTGGAGCGGCCCGGCTCCTTCGGGGCGCTGCCGGGCGGCACGTCGCAGCCGGGGCCGCTGCCGCTGACGGTGGCGTCCGTGATCGCGGGCGCGGTGTGCATCCTGGGGGGTGCGGCGTACGGGCCGGTGGCCGGTCTGCTGGCGCGGCGCGGGAAGGCGGTGAGGCCCGATGGATGAGGCCGTGGATCCCCGGGGGCCGCGCTCGCCGCGCAGGGCGGCCCGGGTGATCCTGCTCGACCCGCACGACCGGATCCTGCTGCTCCAGGGCTACGAGCCCGACGACCCGGCGACCACGTGGTGGTTCACTCCCGGCGGCGGGCTGGAGGGGGACGAGGACTGGGAGGCGGCGGCGCGCCGGGAGCTGGCCGAGGAGACCGGGATCACAGAGGTCGACCTGGGGCCGGTGCTGTGGCTGCGGAGCTGTTCCTTCCCCTTCGCCGGGCGCCGCTGGGACCAGGACGAACGCTACTTCCTGGCCCGTACCCGGCAGGAGCCGACCTGGACGGGCGGGGGGACGGAGCTGGAGCGCCGCAGCCTGATGGCCCTGCGCTGGTGGACCTGCGCGGAACTGCTGGCGACCCGTGAGACGGTGTATCCGACCAGGCTCGCCGGGCTGCTGCGCACGCTGCTCGACGAGGGCCCCCCGAGCTCGCCGGTGCTCCTGGAGACCGAGCGCGCCTGACGCACAATGGGGGGACGCACGGCTGAAGGGGAACATGCCATGAGCGCCGAGGACCTCGAGAAGTACGAGACCGAGATGGAGCTGAAGCTCTACCGGGAGTACCGCGACGTCGTCGGTCTGTTCAAATACGTGATCGAGACCGAGCGGCGTTTCTACCTCACCAACGACTACGAGATGCAGGTGCACTCGGTCCAGGGCGAGGTGTTCTTCGAGGTGTCCATGGCGGACGCCTGGGTGTGGGACATGTACCGCCCGGCCCGCTTCGTGAAGCAGGTGCGGGTGCTCACGTTCAAGGACGTGAACATCGAGGAGCTCAACAAGAGCGACCTCGACCTGCCGGGCACCTGACCCGGCGCCACCTGAGCCGGCGCCCCGTCGTCGGCGGTCCGCCCTGCGCTGTGCCCCTCTTCCGGGTGACCGGGTTATCCACAACCCACCGGTTGTCCACCAAGATCCAACAGCGGGGGGCGGGGGCCCCATAGTCGGCACCGGAGGTGGTGCCGATGAACGCCCGAGGGGGGCTCGGCAGGTACGGGGAGGATCTCGCCGCGCGCCGGCTGACGGAGGCCGGGATGACCGTGCTGGCCCGCAACTGGCGGTGCCGGGACGGCGAGGTCGACATCGTGGCGATGGACGGGGACGCCCTCGTCATCTGCGAGGTGAAGACCCGGCGCGAGGGGCCGTACGAACACCCGATGGGGGCGGTCACCCCGGCCAAGGCGGACCGCCTGCGCCGGCTCGCCGGACGGTGGCTGGAGCAGCACGAGGGCGTGCCGCCGGGCGGGGTGCGGATCGATCTGGTGGGCGTGAGGGTGCCCGGCAGGGGTGCGCCTGTCGTGGAGCACGCCAAGGGGGTGGCCTGATGGGTTTCGCCCGTACGTGCTCGGTGGCCCTGGTGGGGGTCGAGGGCGTGGTCGTCGAGGTGCAGGCCGACCTGGAGCCCGGGGTGGCGGCCTTCACGCTGGTGGGGCTGCCGGACAAGTCCCTGGTGGAGAGCCGGGACCGGGTGCGGGCCGCGGTGGTGAACTCCGGCTGCGAGTGGCCGCAGAAGAAGCTGACCGTGGGGCTGAGCCCGGCCTCGGTCCCCAAGAGCGGTTCCGGCTTCGACTTGGCGGTGGCGGTGGCGGTGCTCGGCGCCGCGGAGGCCGTCGCGCCCGCGGCCATCGCCGACCTGGTGATGATCGGTGAGCTGGGCCTGGACGGCGGGGTGCGTCCGGTGCGCGGTGTCCTGCCGGCCGTCCTCGCCGCCGCCGAGGCCGGCTACCGCCAGGTCGTCGTGCCGGAGCGGACCGCGGCGGAGGCCGCGCTGGTGCCCGGCGTCTCGGTGCTGGGGGTGCGCAGCCTGCGGCAGCTCGTCGCGCTGCTCACCGACGCCCCGGTGCCGGAGGAGGAGCCCCTGCGTGCGGGCCGTCCGGACCCGACGCTCGCGGGGCTGCTGGTGCCCGGCGCCGGAGTGGGCAGCGGCCTGGCCTCCGGCGGCCGGGCGGCCGGCGGGGACGGGCCGGACCTCGCGGACGTGGCGGGGCAGCACACCGCGCGGCTCGCCCTGGAGGTCGCCGCGGCCGGCCGCCACCACCTGCTGCTCTCCGGGCCGCCGGGGGCGGGCAAGACCATGCTCGCCGAGCGGCTGCCGGCGATCCTTCCGCCGCTCAGCCGGCAGGAGTCCCTGGAGGTGACGGCGGTCCACTCGGTGGCGGGCATGCTGCCGCCCGGCGAGCCGCTGGTGGCGACGGCGCCCTACTGCGCGCCGCACCACTCCGCGACGATGCAGTCCCTGGTCGGCGGCGGCAACGGCCTGCCCAGACCCGGCGCGGTCTCGCTGGCCCACCGTGGAGTGCTTTTTCTGGACGAAGCGCCTGAATTCAGCACTAAAGCCCTGGACGCCCTGCGCCAGCCGCTGGAGTCGGGGCACGTCGTGGTGGCGCGCACGGCCGGCGTGGTGCGGCTGCCCGCACGGTTCCTGATGGTGCTCGCCGCCAATCCGTGCCCCTGCGGGCGGCACACCCTCCACGGCACTGGTTGTGAGTGCCCCGCGTCGGTGATCCGCAGATATCAGGCCCGGCTCTCCGGTCCGCTGCTGGACCGGGTGGATCTGCGGGTGGAGGTCGAGCCTGTGCGGCGCGCCGAACTGCTGGGCGGGGGCGGGCCCGGGGAGCCGACGGCGGACGTCGCCGGACGCGTCGCGCGGGCCAGGCAACGGGCCGTCACCCGGCTGGCGGGTACGCCCTGGACCGCCAACAGCGAGGTCCCGGGCCATGAGCTGCGCACCCGCTGGCGGCCCGCGCCCGGCGCGCTCGCCGCCGCCGAGCGCGACCTGGAGCGTGGCCTGCTGACGGCCCGTGGGCTGGACCGGGTGCTGCGGGTCGCCTGGACCCTCGCCGACCTCATGGGACACGAGCGGCCCGACGCGGCCGACGTGGCGCTGGCCCTTGAGCTGCGCACCGGGATCGCCCGGGGCGCGCCGCTTCCGCCGCGGCCGGCCGCCCCGGTGCCGGCGCCGGCCGCGGTGGTGGGGTCCGAGCCGTGACCGGGGTGGTGAGCGAGGGGGAACGGCTCGCCCGGGCCGCCCTGACCCGGCTGACCGAGCCGGGTGACGAGGCCGTGGGGCGATGGCTGCGGCAGCTGGGGCCGGTGGACCTGATGCGCGGACTGACCGGGGCCGGGCCGCCGCCGGCGGGAGCGCGGGCGGACCGCCTCGCGGGCTGCCGGGCCCGGGCCGCCGGCCTCGACCCGGCCGGTGACCTCGCCGCGGCCGCCCGGCTCGGAGGGCGTTTCCTGTGTCCGGGTGACCACGAGTGGCCCACCCAGCTGGACGACCTTGGGGACGCCCGCCCCGTCGGGCTGTGGGTGCGGGGGAGCCCCGACGTGCGGCGGTGGGCGCTGCGCTCGGTCGCCGTGGTGGGCGCCCGTGCCTGCACCGGGTACGGCTCGCACGTCGCCGCCACCCTCGGCGCGGGGCTCGCGGAGCGCGGCTGGGTGGTGGTCTCCGGCGCCGCGTACGGGGTCGACGGGGCGGCGCACCGCGGGGCGCTGGCCGCGGGCGGGGCGACGGTGGCCGTGCTGGCGTCGGGGATCGACGTGCCCTATCCCCGCGGACACGCGGAGTTGCTCGGCCGTGTCGGGGAACAGGGTCTGGTCCTGGCCGAGTTGCCACCGGGCGGTCATCCCACCAGGAGCCGGTTCGTCCTGCGCAACCGCGTCATCGCCGCGTTGACGCGCGGAACGGTGGTCGTGGAGGCGGAGCTGCGCAGCGGCTCGCTCGTCACGGCCCGCCGGGCGATCGAGCTGGGCCGGCACACCATGGGTGTGCCCGGGCCGGTCACGTCCGGGCTCTCCGCGGGGGTGCACGAACTGCTGCGCGAGGGGGCGAGCCTGGTGACCGGCGCCGCCGACGTCATCGAACTGGTCGGCAGCATCGGGGACCTCGCCCCGGAGCGGCGGGGACCCGTCGTGCCCAGGGATCTGCTGGATGCGGACGCGGCCCGGGTGCTGGAGGCCGTGCCCGGCCGGGGCGGCGCGGGCGTCGCGGCGGTCGCCCGCGAGGCGGGCACGGGGGCGGAGCGCGCGCTCGCCAAACTGTACGAACTCCAGGCGCTGGGCTTCGTGGAACGACTGGGCGATCTCTGGCAGTTGGCTGACGCGTCGTCAACATCCGACACCCCCAAGCCCCCCGGACGACGCCCCGGTGCGCGGCGAGGCGGTGCTTGATTCGGGGTGATCGGGTGAAAGGGTTAAGGAGGTGACCACGGTGGCCGATACGGCGGATTCCGCGGGGCCGACGGGCGTGACGGCGGCCGTCGCAGCGGAGCGCGGCCCGCGGACGACTCCGCCCCCGGCCGCCCGTCGAAGTATCCGCGCATCCGAAGGAGCCTGCTCGCTCACCGCAGCGTCTCGGTCACGCTACGCTACGGGATTCCATCCATTCATACCAACCGATCCACGGACACAGCAGAACGGCTCAAGACGACGAATGCCCCAGCACACCTCCGGGTCCGACCGCGCGGCGGTGCCGCCAGCAGCGCGTGGCGCCGTGCGCCCTCCCGCGCCCTCGACGCTCGATGAGCTGTGGCGGTCGTACAAGGCATCGGGCGACGACCGGCTGCGGGAGCAGCTGATCCTCCACTACTCACCCCTGGTGAAGTACGTGGCGGGCCGGGTCAGCGTCGGGCTGCCGTCCAACGTCGAGCAGGCCGACTTCGTCTCGTCCGGGATCTTCGGGCTCATCGACGCCATCGAGAAGTTCGACCCCGACCGCTCCATCAAATTCGAGACCTACGCCATCACCCGCATTCGCGGCGCCATGATCGACGAGCTGCGCGCCCTCGACTGGATCCCCCGCTCCGTGCGCCAGAAGGCCCGTGCGGTCGAGCGCGCGTACGCCACCTTGGAGGCGGCGCTGCGGCGCACGCCCTCCGAGGCCGAGGTCGCCGCCGAGATGGACATCACGCTCGACGAACTGCACTCGGTCTTCAGCCAGTTGTCCCTGGCCAACGTGGTGGCGCTGGAAGAGCTGCTGCACGCCGGCGGCGAGGGCGGCGACCGGCTGAGCCTGATGGACACCCTGGAGGACACCGCCGCCGACGACCCGGTCGAGGTGGCCGAGGACCACGAGCTGCGCAGACTGCTGGCCCGCGCCATCAACACCCTCCCCGACCGGGAGAAGACCGTCGTCACCCTCTACTACTACGAGGGCCTCACGCTCGCCGAGATCGGCCACGTCCTCGGCGTCACCGAGAGCCGGGTCAGCCAGATCCACACCAAGTCCGTCCTCCAGCTCAGGGCGAAGCTCGCCGACGTCGGACGCTGAATCGTCCCTCCAGCGTCGTCCCCGGCAGGGCTTGTCCGTAAAGTGGGACCGTGCCCAGGATTCGAGCGGCCTCAGTGGCCGAGCACCGGACGATGCAGCGCGCCGCCCTGTTGGACGCCGCCCGCTCCCTGCTGTCCGAAGGCGGTACCGAAGCGCTCACCTTTCCCGCCCTCGCCGAGCGCACCGGACTCGCCCGGTCCTCGGTCTACGAGTACTTCCGCTCCCGCGCGGCCGTGGTCGAGGAGCTGTGCGCCGTCGACTTCCCCGTCTGGGCGGCCGAGGTCGAGGCGGCCATGGAACGGGCCGGTACCCCCGAGGGCAAGATCGAGGCCTATGTGCGGCAGCAGCTGGCGCTCGTCGGCGACCGCCGCCACCGGGCCGTGGTCGCCATCTCCGCCGGCGAGCTGGACGCCGGCGCCCGCGAGAAGATCCGCGCCGCCCACGGCGGGCTGATCGCGATGGTCGTCGAGGCGCTGCTCGCCCTCGGCCACGAGCAGCCCCGTCTGACGGCCATGCTGCTCCAGGGCGTGGTCGACGCGGCCGTCCGCCGCATCGAGCTCGGCGCCGCGGAGGAGCCGGACCGCATCACGGAGGCCGCGGTGGGCATGGCGCTGAGGGGCGTGCGCGGCTGATCGCCCCGGTCCGCCGACGTCCGGCCCCGGTCGCCGGGGGACCGCAGCGCGAGCCCTAGGGGGTGTCCGTCAGCGGCAGCAGCCTCGACGGCGGCCTCCGCAGCATCCACGCCGGCAAGAGGCTCAGCGGATCCAGATACACCTCCCCGCGCCGCAGCCCCCAGTGCAGACAGCCGGCCGAGGCGCCCCCCGCACCGCCCCGGCAGTGGGGGAGGACCCCCGCCTGGAGCACCCCCACGACATCCCCCGCCGCGACCCGGTCGCCCTCGCGCACCGTCGCCCGCACCGGCTCGTACGTCGTGCGCAGCCCGGGACCCAGCTCCACCGACACCACCCCCAGCCCCGCGACCGTGCCCGCGAAGGACACCCGCCCGGGGGCGGCGGCCCGCACCGGAGTGCCGGGCCGGGCCGCCAGGTCCACGCCGCGGTGCCCGGCCGCCCAGCGCACCGGCGGCGGGTCCCACGCCCCGACGACCAGGGGCCGGGGGCCGCGCGCCCCGGCGACCGGCCACGACCGGTCGGCACCGGCCGCCGCCGGCGGGCAGGCGAGCCAGGAGAAGAGGGCGGACAGCGTGCAGAGCACGAGGGTGCGCAGGGTGACAGTCGGTGGTCGTCGCATGACGCAACCGTCCCGTGGTGTCGCCGTACCGCGGGGATCTTGCTCGGGATCTGTGGACTACTCGCCGGTTGTGCACAACGCCGTCACCCGTGGGTTCTCCGGTCCCGTACACTTCTCATGGCGATCCGGGTCACCGGGTCGACTTCGCACGCCCCGCCACCGGCGCGTCAGACCCTCTCGGGCAGCACGGTGGCCGTGTCTCTCGGTCCGTGGAACGGCTCCTCGCAAGGGCTCCGTCCGCGGCGGGCGCATCGGGGCGTCAGGAGCGGCGGCCGCCCGGCCGTCGTGGAACCGAGTTTTTCAAGGAGCGCGGCCATGGCCGTCGTCACGATGCGGGAGCTGCTGGAGAGCGGCGTCCACTTCGGTCACCAGACCCGTCGTTGGAACCCGAAGATGAAGCGTTTCATCTTCACGGAGCGCAACGGCATCTACATCATCGACCTGCTCCAGTCGCTGTCGTACATCGACCGCGCCTACGAGTTCGTCAAGGAGACCGTCGCGCACGGCGGCTCCATCATGTTCGTCGGTACGAAGAAGCAGGCCCAGGAGGCCATCGCCGAGCAGGCGACGCGCGTCGGCATGCCCTACGTCAACCAGCGCTGGCTGGGCGGCATGCTCACCAACTTCTCGACCGTCTACAAGCGCCTCCAGCGCCTGAAGGAGCTCGAGCTCATCGACTTCGAGGACGTGGCCGCCTCCGGCCTCACCAAGAAGGAGCTCCTGGTCCTCTCCCGCGAGAAGGCCAAGCTGGAGAAGACCCTCGGTGGTATCCGCGAGATGCAGAAGGTGCCCAGCGCCGTCTGGATCGTGGACACCAAGAAGGAGCACATCGCCGTCGGTGAGGCGCGCAAGCTGCGCATCCCCGTCGTCGCGATCCTCGACACCAACTGCGACCCCGACGAGGTCGACTACAAGATCCCGGGCAACGACGACGCCATCCGCTCCGTCACCCTGCTCACCCGCGTGATCGCCGACGCCGTCGCCGAGGGCCTCATCGCCCGTTCCGGTGGTGCCGGTGAGGGCAAGGGCGAGAAGGCCGCCGGCGAGCCGCTGGCCGAGTGGGAGCGCGACCTGCTCGAGGGCGAGAAGAAGGCCGACGAGAAGCCGGCCGAGGCCGCTGCCGAGGCCCCTGCCGAGGCCGAGGCTGAGAAGCCGGCCGCGGACGCCGAGCAGGCCTGACGCTTTGCCGCACCGGACGACGGCGGGGGCGCGACGCCCCCGCCGTCGTCCGGCGGATCCACTGTCGGACCCCGTCAGCGGGACGGGAGCCGACAGGTGTGGTGACCTCAAGACGGACAGCCTGCCGGTGCCCCGGGCCCGGCACGGCGCAGTGCACGAGAAGGATTGAAGGATGGCGAACTACACCGCCGCTGACGTCAAGAAGCTCCGTGAGCAGACCGGCGCCGGCATGATGGACTGCAAGAAGGCGCTCGACGAGGCCGAGGGCAACCTCGAGAAGGCCGTCGAGATCGTCCGCGTCAAGGGCCTGAAGGGTGTGGCCAAGCGCGAGAGCCGCACCACCGAGAACGGCGCCGTCGCCTCCCTCATCGCCGACGACAACACCTCCGGTGTCATCGTCGAGCTGAAGTGCGAGACCGACTTCGTCGCCAAGGGCGAGAAGTTCATCGCCGTCGCCGACGCTCTGGCCGCCCACATCGCCAAGAGCGCCCCGGCCGACGTCGACGCCCTCATGGCCTCCGAGATCGAGGCCGGCAAGACCGTCCAGGCGTTCGTGGACGAGGCCAACGCCACCCTCGGCGAGAAGATCGTCGTGGACCGCTTCGCGCACTTCGCCGACGGCCAGGTCTTCGCCTACATGCACCGCACCGCCGCGGACCTGCCCCCGCAGGTCGGTGTCCTGGTCGAGCTGGACAAGGCCGACGCCGAGGTCGCCAAGGACGTCGCGCAGCACATCGCCGCGTTCGCGCCGAAGTTCCTCTCCCGTGACGCCATCCCGGCCGACGTCGTGGAGAACGAGCGCCGCGTCGCCGAGGCCACCGCGCGCGAGGAGGGCAAGCCCGAGGCCGCCCTGCCGAAGATCGTCGAGGGTCGCGTCACCGGCTTCTTCAAGGAGCAGGTCCTGCTGGACCAGGCGTTCGCCAAGGACAACAAGAAGTCCGTCCAGAAGGTTCTGGACGAGGCCGGTGTCACGCTGAAGCGCTTCGCCCGCATCCGCGTCGGCGCCTGAGCCGTCCGCAGCAGCGAATGACCCACGACCCGCTAGGGTCGTACGCAGCCGACCGTCCACCGGCCGGCCGCTGATGTGACGAGGAGGCCATTGCCGCAGAGGGAACCGAAAGGATCCATCCGGCAATGGCCTTCTTCGTATGTGCACGAGGAGAACTGCAATGAACCAGGGTGCGGACGCCAAGCAGGCCACCGACGACACCAGCGCCGAGCCGGGCCAGCGGCGCCGGTTCCTGCTGAAACTGTCAGGTGAGGCCTTCGCCGGCGGCGGCGGGCTCGGTGTCGACCCCGATGTCGTGCACGCCATCGCCCGTGAGATCGCCGCCGTGGTCCGCGAGGGCTACGAGATCGCCGTCGTCATCGGCGGCGGCAACTTCTTCCGCGGCGCCGAGCTCCAGCAGCGCGGCATGGACCGGGCCCGTTCGGACTACATGGGCATGCTCGGCACCGTGATGAACAGCCTGGCGCTCCAGGACTTCCTGTCCAAGGAAGGCGTGGAGACCCGGGTCCAGACCGGCATCACCATGGGCCAGGTCGCCGAGCCGTTCATCCCGCTGCGCGCCGTGCGCCACCTGGAGAAGGGCCGCGTCGTGATCTTCGGCGCGGGCATGGGCATGCCCTACTTCTCCACCGACACCACCGCCGCCCAGCGCGCCCTGGAGATCCACGCCGAGGCGATCCTCATGGGCAAGAACGGCGTCGACGGGATCTACGACTCGGACCCGAAGAAGAACCCCGACGCGGTGAAGTTCGACGCCCTCGAGTACAGCGAGGTGCTGGCCCGCAACCTCAAGGTCGCCGACGCCACCGCCATCAGCCTGTGCATGGACAACAAGCTGCCGATCCTCGTCTTCGAGCTGCTCGCCGAGGGCAACATCGCCCGTGCGGTCAAGGGTGAGAAGATCGGCACGCTGGTGAGCGACCAGGCGACGCGGGCCTGACCGGCCCGTAGCCGACCGGACCCGCCGTCGCGGGCCACGGACGGCAACTCCGTGCCCGGGGAAGACCTCGGCACGGGGATGGACAACTGCCTGCCGGTCGGACACCGTGCAGGAGTAGACGCGCGCAGGGGCGAGGCTCTGCTTACTGATAACACCAGGAGCAAGTGGTGATCGAAGAGATCCTCCTCGAGTCCGAGGAGAAGATGGAGAAGGCCGTTGTGGTCGCCAAGGAGGACTTCGCGGCGATCCGCACCGGGCGTGCGCACCCGGCGATGTTCAACAAGATCGTGGCGGACTACTACGGTGCGCTGACGCCCATCAACCAGCTGGCGTCGTTCTCGGTGCCCGAGCCGCGCATGGCCGTGGTCACCCCGTTCGACAAGACCGCCCTGCGCAACATCGAGCAGGCCATCCGGGACTCCGACCTGGGCGTCAACCCCAGCAACGACGGCAACATCATCCGGGTGACCTTCCCGGAGCTCACCGAGCAGCGCCGCCGTGAGTACGTCAAGGTCGCCAAGACCAAGGCCGAGGACGCCAAGGTCTCGATCCGCTCCGTCCGCCGCAAGGCCAAGGACGCCCTCGACAAGCTGGTCAAGGACAAGGAGACCGGCGAGGACGAGGTGCGTCGCGCGGAGAAGGAGCTCGACGACACCACCGCGAAGTACGTCGCGCAGGTGGACGAGCTGCTCAAGCACAAGGAAGCCGAGCTGCTCGAGGTCTGATGAACGACGCATCCTGGGGAGCCCCGCCGCGCGCCGGACACTGGGGGGCCACCGATCACGGACCCTCCACCCGGCTGCGCGGGGAGGTGCCCCCGGCCCCGGCGGGTCCTCTGCACGGGGCGGGCGATGCGGCGCAGACTCGGCCCATGCCCATCGTGTCCGACGCTGGCGGAGACCAGGACGACCGTGACCGGGGGGCCGCACACACCGGCGGTCCCCTGTTCCGCGATGAACAGGAGCCCGACATCCGGCCGCAGGAGCCTGCCGCCCCCCAGGGGGGCAAGGCGAAGAAGAGCGCAGGCCGCGATCTGCGGGCCGCGATAGGAGTGGGGGTCGGCCTCGGGGCCGTCATCCTCGCCTCCCTGTTCATCTACAAGCCCGTCTTCCTCGGTGTCATCGTGCTTGCCGTGGTGGTCGGGCTGTGGGAGCTGACCTCCCGGCTCGCCGAGCGCAAGGGCATCAAGGCTCCCCTGGTGCCGCTGGCCATCGGCGGCGCCGCGATGATCGTCGCCGGCTACGTGAGCGGCACCGAGGGGTCGTGGGTGGCCATGGCCTTCACGGCCCTGGCCGTGCTGGTCTGGCGGATGACGGAGTCCCCGGACGACTACCTCAGGGACGTCACGGCGGGCATCTTCGTCGCCTTCTACGTGCCGTTCCTCGCCACGTTCGTGGCGCTGATGCTGGCCGCCGGCGACGGCGCCTGGCGGGTGCTGACCTTCCTGATCCTGACGGTCGTCAGCGACACCGGGGCGTACGCGGTGGGCTGGCGGTTCGGACGGCACAAGCTCGCGCCGCGCATCAGCCCCGGCAAGACCCGTGAGGGCCTCGTCGGCGCGGTGCTCTTCGCGATGGTGGCGGGCGCGCTGTGCATGCAGTTCCTCATCGTCGACGGCGTGTGGTGGCAGGGCCTGCTGCTCGGCTTCGCGGTGGCGGTCAGCGCCACGCTCGGCGACCTCGGCGAATCCATGATCAAGCGGGACCTGGGCATCAAGGACATGGGTGCCCTGCTGCCGGGTCACGGCGGGATCATGGACCGGCTGGACTCGCTGCTGCCGACGGCGCCGGTGGTGTGGCTGCTGATGGTGGCGTTCGTCGGGTCCTGAGTCCCCGGCCAGGGCTCTCACCTGGGCTTTTCCTCACGAGGGAGCCCGTCGTCCACAGGACGGCGGGCTCCCTCGTTTTGTCTGCGACACTGGTAGAACCATGCCTGCACCTGGAGAACTCACTTTCGTCGCCCCCCGCGGAGCCAAGCTGCCCCCGCGGCACCTCGCCGACCTCTCGCCCGCCGAGCGCCGCGAGGCCGTCGCCGCCATCGGCGAGAAGCCCTTCCGCGCGAAGCAGCTGTCCCAGCACTACTTCGCGCGGTACGCCCACGATCCCGCGGCATGGACGGACATCCCGGCGGCCTCCCGCGAGAAGCTCGCGGCCGACCTGCTGCCGGACCTGATGAGCGTGGTGCGGCACATCTCGTGCGACGAGGACACCACCCGCAAGACCCTCTGGCGCCTGCACGACGGCAAGCTCGTCGAGTCCGTGCTGATGCGCTATCCCGACCGGGTCACCATGTGCATCAGCTCCCAGGCGGGCTGCGGCATGAACTGCCCGTTCTGCGCCACCGGCCAGGCGGGCCTCGACCGCAACCTGTCGACCGCCGAGATCGTCCACCAGATCGTCGACGGCATGCGCGCGCTGCGTGACGGCGAGGTGCCCGGCGGGCCGGCGCGCCTGTCCAACATCGTCTTCATGGGCATGGGCGAGCCGCTGGCCAACTACAAGCGCGTCGTCGGCGCCATCCGCCGGCTGACCGACCCCGAGCCCGACGGCCTGGGCCTGTCCCAGCGCGGCATCACCGTCTCCACCGTCGGCCTGGTGCCGGCGATGCACCGCTTCGCGGACGAGGGCTTCAAGTGCCGTCTCGCCGTCTCGCTGCACGCCCCGGACGACGAGCTGCGCGACACCCTCGTGCCGGTCAACACCCGCTGGAAGGTCCGCGAGGTCCTCGACGCCGCCTGGGAGTACGCGGAGAAGTCCGGTCGCCGGATCTCCATCGAGTACGCCCTGATCCGCGACATCAACGACCAGGCCTGGCGCGGTGACCTGCTCGGCCGCCTGCTCAAGGGCAAGCGGGTGCACGTCAACCTGATCCCGCTCAACCCCACGCCGGGTTCGAAGTGGACGGCTTCGCGGCCGGAGGACGAGCGTGCCTTCGTGGCGGCGATCGCGGCTCACGGCGTGCCCGTGACCGTGCGCGACACCCGTGGCCAGGAGATCGACGGCGCATGCGGGCAGCTGGCCGCCGCCGAGCGCTGATACTGTCCACCTGCGGTCAACCGCACAGCAAAACGTGACATAAATGAACATTCCGACAGGGGAGCGCACACAGCGCTGAGAGTGCGGCACGGCCCGCAGACCCTCGGACCTGATCCGGGTCATACCGGCGTAGGGAGTCAGCACCACCATGAACACCAACCTTCGGCGTGCCCTGAGCGCTGCCCTCGTGACCGCGCTCGGCGCCGGCGGCCTCGCCGCCTGCGGGGGCGGCGACGGTTCGGGCGGTGACGGGGACAAGACCGTCACGCTCGTGTCGCACGACTCCTTCGTGGCGTCCGACGAGGTCCTCGCGGAGTTCACCAAGGAGACCGGCTACAAGGTCAAGGTGGTCAAGGGCGGCGACGCGGGCGCGGCCGTCAACCAGGCCATCCTCTCCAAGAACCACCCGCAGGGCGACGTCTTCTTCGGCGTCGACAACACCCTGCTGTCGCGGGCGCTGGACAAGGGCCTGTTCGCGTCCTACGAGGCCAAGGGCCTGGACCGCGTCCCCGGCGCCCTCCAGCTGGACTCCTCCCGGCACCGCGTCACGCCCGTCGACTACGGCGACATCTGCGTGAACTACGACCGCGCCTACTTCGCCGACAAGAAGCTCGCGCCGCCGCAGAGCTTCGCCGACCTGGTCAAGCCGGAGTACAAGAACCTCCTGGTCACCGAGAACGTCAAGACGTCCTCGCCGGGCCTCGCCTTCCAGCTCGGCACGATCGCCGCCTTCGGCGAGGACGGCTGGCAGGACTACTGGAAGAAGCTCAAGGGCAACGGCGTCGAGGTCGTCGACGGCTGGGAGCAGGCCTACAACAGCCGCTTCTCCGGCTCCGCCACGGGCCGCAAGGCCAAGGGCGACAAGCCGCTGGTCGTCTCCTACGCCTCCAGCCCGCCGGCCGAGGTCATGGGCGCCGAGCCCGCGCCCGAGGAGGCCCCCACCGGGGTCGCCACCGGCACCTGCTTCCGGCAGATCGAGTTCGCCGGGCTGCTGAGCGGCGCGAAGAACACCGAGGGCGGCAAGGCCCTGATCGACTTCCTGGTCGGCAAGAAGTTCCAGGAGGACATGCCGCTCCAGATGTTCGTCAACCCCGCCAACCAGGACGCCCGGCTCCCGGAGCTCTTCACCAGGTACGGCGTCAAGGTCGAGAAGCCGGCGACCCTGGACAAGGAGCGGATCGCGGAGCACCGTGACGAGTGGATCAAGACGTGGTCCTCGCTCGTCCTGAAGTAACCCCGGCCACCGGGCGCACGACCCCGAAGGCCGGGCGCGCGGGCGCCCGGCGGACCGCGACGCGGCTCGGCCTGATGGCCGTGCCGCTCGCGTTCTTCGGGGTCTTCTTCGCCTACCCCGTCGCCTCGATCGTCTCCCGCGGCCTGAAGGACGGCGGGCGGTGGCAGTTCGCCCGGGCCGGCGAGGTGCTCACCGATCCCGCCATCGGCCACGTCCTGTGGTTCACCACCTGGCAGGCGGCCGCCTCCACCGCCCTGACGCTCGCCCTCGCGCTCCCCGGCGCCTACGTCTTCGCGCGGTTCGACTTCCCCGGCAAGCGCCTGCTGCGGGCCGTGGTCACCGTGCCGTTCGTCCTGCCGACGGTCGTCGTCGGCGCGGCCTTCCTGGCCCTGCTCGGGCACGGGGGACTGCTGGACGAGCTGTGGGGGGTGCGGCTGGACACCACGGTCTGGGCGATCCTCCTCGCCCACGTCTTCTTCAACTACGCCGTGGTCGTCCGGACCGTCGGCGGGCTGTGGGCCCAGCTCGACCCCCGCCAGGAGGAGGCGGCCAGGGTGCTGGGCGCCGGCCGCCTCGGGGCCTGGCGCCGGGTGACGCTGCCCGCGCTCGCCCCGGCCGTGGCGGCGGCCGCCCTGATGGTCTTCCTCTTCACCTTCACCTCCTTCGGCGTCGTCCAGATCCTGGGCGGTCCCCGCTACGCCACCCTGGAAGTGGAGATCTACCAGCAGACCGCCCAGCTGCTCGACCTGCCCACGGCGGCGGTGCTCACCCTGGTGCAGTTCGCCGCCGTGGCCGCGCTGCTGGCCGTGCACGCCCGGACCGTGCGCCGGCGCGAGGCGACGCTGCGGCTCGTCGACGCCGCCCGCACCGCCCGCCGGCCCCGGGGCGCCGCCGAGTGGACGCTGCTGGGCTCCGTCCTCGCCGTCGTCGCCCTGCTCGTCCTCCTTCCCCTCGCCGTCCTCGTCCTGCGGTCCTTCGACGGGCCGGACGGCTACGGCCTCGCCTTCTACCGCGCGCTGGGCTCGGCGGGCGCCGGCGGCGGCACCCTCGTGGTCCCGCCGCTGGAGGCCGTCGGCAACTCCCTGGCCTACGCCCTGGCCGCCACCGCCATCGCCGTGGTCGTCGGCGGCCTCGCCGCAGCCGCGCTCACCCGGCGTGAGGGCCGGCTGGTGCGGGGCTTCGACGCGCTCCTGATGCTGCCGCTCGGCACGTCCGCCGTGACCGTCGGCTTCGGCTTCCTGATCGCCCTGGACGAGCCCCCGCTGGACCTGCGCACGTCCTGGATCCTGGTGCCGCTGGCCCAGGCGCTGGTGGGCGTGCCCTTCGTCGTACGGACGGTGCTGCCGGTGCTGCGGGCCGTCGACGTCCGGCTGCGGGAGGCCGCGGCCGTGCTGGGCGCGTCCCCGCTGCGGGCCTGGCGCGAGGTCGACCTGCCGCTGGTGGGACGGGCGCTCGCGGTGGCGGCGGGCTTCGCGTTCGCGGTCTCGCTCGGCGAGTTCGGGGCGACCGTCTTCATCGCGCGCCCGGACAGCCCGACCCTGCCGGTGGCCGTGGCCCGGCTCGTCGGCCGCCCCGGCGAGTTCAACTACGGCCAGGCCATGGCCCTCAGCACGATCCTGATGCTGGTGTGCGCGGTCGCGCTGCTGCTGCTGGAACGTGTCCGCACCGACCGTACGGGGGAGTTCTAGATGTCCATGCTGCGGCTCGAAGGGGTGACCGTGCGCTTCGGCGAGCGCGCGGCGCTGGACGCGGTGGACCTGGAGGTCGCCGAGCACGAGATCGTCTGTGTGCTCGGCCCCAGCGGCAGCGGCAAGTCCACCCTGCTGCGGGTCGTCGCCGGCCTGCACGGGGCGGACGCCGGCCGGGTGTTCCTGGCCGGTGAGGACCAGACGGGCGTCGCCACGCACCGGCGCGGCGTGGGCCTGATGTTCCAGGACCACCAGCTCTTCCCACAGCGGGACGTGGCGGGCAACGTCGCCTTCGGGCTGCGCATGCGGGGCACCGGCCGGGCCGAGGCCGGGCGCCGGGTGGCCCGCCTGCTCGACCTGGTCGGCCTGCCGGACGCGCAGCGGCGGCCGGTGGGGGCGCTGTCGGGCGGTGAGCAGCAGCGCGTCGCCCTGGCCAGGGCGCTGGCCCCCGAGCCGCGGCTGCTGATGCTCGACGAGCCCCTCGGCCAGCTGGACCGGAGCCTGCGCGAGCGGCTGGTCGTCGAGCTGCGGGAGCTGTTCGGCCGGCTGGGGACGACCGTACTGGCCGTCACGCACGACCAGAGCGAGGCCTTCGCGCTGGCGGACCGCGTGGTGGTGATGCGGGACGGGCGGATCGCGCAGGCCGGTACGCCGCTGGAGGTCTGGCAGCGGCCCGCGTCGGAGTTCGTGGCGCGCTTCCTCGGCTTCGACAACGTGGTCGCGGCGACCGTGCGCGGGGACGCCGCGGACACGGTGTGGGGGACGCTGCCGGTGCCGGCGGGTACGGCGCAGGGAGAGTGCCGGCTGCTGGTGCGGCCGGCGGGCGTGCGGCTGGTGCCCGTGGCCGAGGGCCTGGCGTGCGAGGTGACCGCGCGGACGTTCCGCGGTGACCACGTGGTGGTGCGGCTGCGGCCGGCCGACGGCCCCGGGATCGAGGCGGCGTGCCCGCTCGGCGGGGCACCGGAGGCCGGCGACCGGGTGGGTGCCGCCTTCGTGGCGGACGAGGTCGTGGCGCTCCCCTGACCCGCTGGGCGCGCCTCGCTCCGCACCGGGGCGCGGCGGCCTCCCACGCCGGACGGGCTGGGCCTCCAGCCCGTCCGGCGTCGTTTCAGGAGACGGTCGTCGGCTCGGGCCGCCGCTCCTCGTCCCGCGTCTCCGGCGCACCCCCGTGGGCGTCCGGTTCGCCGAACCAGGCGACGGCCACCGCGCCCGCGACCGCCAGGAGGAAGCCCAGGACCGCGACCCAGGCGAAGCCCTCGCGGGAGGCGTCGCCGAGCCACATGACGCCGATGATGCCGGGCAGCACCGTTTCGCCGACGACCAGCGCGGCCGTGGCGCCGTTGACGGAGCCGATCTGCAGGGCGACGGTGTGGAGGTACATGCCGACGCCACCGGCTATGAGGATGGCGTAGAGCGCGGGGTCCGCGAGCAGGGTGGGCAGGTCGAAGGGGTCGATGCCGTCGAGGATGCGGACGCCCACGCCGATGGCGCCGAAGCCGAGGCCGGAGAGGAGACCGGCGAGGATCGCGGCCCGCGAACCGAGGAAGTGCACGGCGATCCAGCCGCCGCCCATCAGGACGGTGGAGACGATCAGCAGCCACCAGTGGGTGGACCGCGCGGCCTCACCGCTGCCCTCGTGGCCGGCGGCGGTCGCGAGCAGCACCAGGGCCGAGCAGACCACGCCGATCGACAGCCACTCCCTGCGGTTCAGGCGGAGCCCCAGCATCTTGACGCTCAGCAGGGCGGTGACGATCAGGTTGGCGCTGATCACGGTCTGGGAGAGGAACAGCGGCAGCATCCGGGCGGCGAGCGCACCCAGGGCGAAGCCCACGAAGTCCAGGACCGTACCGACCATGAACTCCCAGGTCACCGCGGCTTTCGCGGTGGACGACAGACTGGGGCCGCCATGCTGGGTGGTGCCCGAGGCGGAGGCCGTGGCGGCCTCCCTGCGGGCCGACTTGCGCGACCCCACGGCTTGCAGGACGGATCCTGTGCCGTAACACGCGGAGGCCGCGACAGCCGTGACAAGGCCGATGATCACCAATTGCTCCGTTCGCCTGATGCCCGTCCTGCTTCTGAAGCAGACGTACTTCTGAAGGGACGAGCTTTTCGGCGTCGGAGTTGCCTTGGGTCAAGGATTGGTCAAGAACTGTGACGGGTGGGTCGTCCGCCGGCCCCCGCCCGGCCGGTCCGCCGGGCGTCGGACCGGCCTCAGCGGGTCAGGGGCAGCGTGGTCAGCTCCGCGATCACCCAGGTCAGCGGGGCGAGGACGGCCAGCAGGACGCAGGCCCGCACGGCTGCCGCACCGCGCAGCAGGGACGTGGGGATGCCCAGGCGCAGCAGCGCCGCGGCCGTACGGGCCCGGGAGCGGCGGGTGTCCAGGGCGGCGGTGACGGCCGTGGCCGTCGCGCAGGCCATGACGACGGCCGCCCCCAGCCCGGTGAGCGGCCCGAAGGGGCCCGGCCCGGACCGGTCCCACGCCGTGCCGTACAGCTGGACGGCCGCCAGCGCGCCCGAGGCCACCGCGCACAGCACGCCGAGCGGCCGCCCCAGGGGCTTCGCCGCCTCCTGCAGTATCCGGCCGGCCAGCATCCGCACCGGCCCCGGCCGGCCCGCGGCGAGCAGCGCGCCGGACCAGTGTGTCAGCCCCGGGCCCGCCACGACGAGCCCCAGGGAGGCCAGGAGCCAGCCGCCCAGGAGGGCCGGGGAGGTGCCGCCCTCCTGGCCGGGCAGGGTCAGCAGGCGGTCCGGGGCGGGGGCGGGGGCGCGGCCCACGTACGCCTCCAGGGCCAGGCCGCAGGCGATGACCGCGACGCCCCAGGGCAGCCCGGCGTAGCCCCGCGAGGGCTCGCGCGGCGCGGGCGGGGTGCCGCGGCGGGAGGCGGCCCGGCCGGAGCGGAGCCTCCCGCGGGGGCGCAGCGCGAGGACGCACGCGCCCGACGCCAGCGCCGGGAGCAGCCCGAGCAGCGTCAGGGCGCCCGCCCACGGCAGCGGGGCGTCGGCGTCGAGCGCCCCGGCGGCGGCACCGCTGAGCGGTGTGCCGCCCAGGTCGCCGCGGAGTTCGAGGTAGGCCAGCAGGGCGGCCGCCCCGCCCAGTCCGCAGGTCAGGGCCGTCGAGGCCGCCGCCAGGAACGACAGCCGCACCGGGCCGAACCCGATCGCGTCCATGCCGTCCCGGGGCCGGGTGGCCGGATCGGTGCGTGCAACGGCGACGGCGAACTGCACCGCGGCCGCCAGTGGCACCGCGCACCACAGGAGTCGCACGACCGACTCGTGGGTGGCCTTCGGGTGCGCCACCGCGTAGCCCAGGGCGCTCAGCAGGAGGAAGCCGACCGCCGCCGCGGCGACCGCCACCAGCAGCCGCCGCAGCAGGACGAGCAGACGCGCGCCGCGCGCTAGGCGGAGACTGAGCACGCGGCCCTGCCCTCCCCGCCGGGGGCCTCGGGCGCCGGGATCGCGCCGCCCCGGCGGCCGTCGACGAGGGTGACGGTGCGGTCGGCGAGGGCCGCGTTCTCCTCGTCGAGGGTGGCCAGGACGACCGTGATCTGGTGCGAGCGGGCGGCCGTGGTCAGCGTGCGCAGGACCTGGGCGCGGTCGGCGGTGTGCAGGGGCGCGGTGGGCTCGTCGGCGAAGACGACGGTCGGCTCGCCCGCGAGGGCGCGGGCGATGGCCACGCGCTGGCGCTGGGCCTGGGTCAGGGCCGCCGGACGCTTGCGGGCGCAGTCGCCGACGTCGAGGCGCTCCAGCCATTCGCCCGCCGTGCGCTTGGCCGCGCGGTGGCCGATGCCGCGCGCCAGCAGGGGCAGGGCGGCGTTCTCCCAGCCCGTCAGCTCGGGCACCAGGTGCGGCTCGGTGTCGATCCAGCCGAACCGCTCCCGGCGCAGGCGCTCGCGCGCGGAGCGGGAGAGGGTGTGCACGGGGGCGCTGTTGAACCACACCTCGCCGGGATCCGCCAGAAGCTGCCCCGACAGGCATTTGAGGAGCGTGGTCTTGCCGGCGCCCCGGGGCCCGGTCACCGCGAGGATCTCGCACTCGCGGACGCCGACGGAGACGCCCGTGAGGGCGGGGGAACCGTTGTACGAATAGTGCAGACCGCGTGCCCAGAGCACGTCGTTGTCCGGCGGGGCCACCATATTCGAGCACCTCGGGTCGCTGAGAGGGTCCGTTCCCCTGTCCGGGTGAACGAACCGGAGGCCATTGGGTCACTGGCACCGTACGGAACCGGGATCCTAGCCCTCGTCCAGGCTCGGCGCTGGAGGGCCTCATTTCCTTCCATCAGCTCATAGGCCGGCTCGCCCGTCTGTGCCGCGGCCCGCGCACGCGCGGGGGAGTGGTCGCGCGTACGCGGGCCGGCGGGGACGGGCCGCGGAGGAGGGGGGTGCCCGTCGGGTGGAGGGCCCGTCAGATCTTCGTCCACGCCTCCGTGAGGACCCCGCGGACGATCTGCTCGATCTCGTCGAACGTCGACTGGTCGGAGATCAGCGGCGGCGACAGCTGGATGACCGGGTCGCCGCGGTCGTCGGCACGGCAGTACAGGCCGTTCTCGAAGAGCTCCCTGGAGACGAAGCCGTAGAGCAGCCGCTCGCACTCCTCCGCCGTGAAGGACTCCTTGGTGGCCTTGTCCTTCACCAGCTCGATGCCGTAGAAGAAGCCGTCGCCGCGCACGTCGCCGACGATCGGCAGGTCGTGCAGCCGGGCGAGGGTGGCGCGGAAGGCCGACTCGTTGTCGAGGACGTGCTGGTTCAGCCCCTCGCGCTCGAAGACGTCGAGGTTGGCGAGCGCGACGGCGGCCGAGACCGGGTGCCCGCCGAAGGTGTAGCCGTGCAGGAAGGTGTTGCCGCCCTTGAAGAAGGGCTCGGCGACGCGGTCGGAGACCACGGCCGCGCCGATCGGGGAGTAGCCGGAGGTCATGCCCTTGGCGCAGGTGATGATGTCCGGGACGTAGCCGAACTTGTCGCAGGCGAACATCGTGCCGAGGCGGCCGAAGGCGCAGATGACCTCGTCCGAGACCAGCAGCACGTCGTGCCGGTCGCAGATCTCGCGCACCCGCTGGAAGTAGCCCGGCGGGGGCGGGAAGCAGCCGCCCGCGTTCTGCACCGGCTCCAGGAAGACGGCCGCGACGGTCTCGGGGCCCTCGAAGAGGATCTGCTGCTCGATCTGGTCGGCGGCCCAGCGGCCGAAGGCCTCGGGGTCGTCGCCGTGGAGCGGCGCCCGGTAGATGTTGGTGTTCGGCACCTTGTGCGCGCCGGGGACCAGGGGCTCGAAGGGGGCCTTGAGAGCCGGCAGGCCGGTGATCGACAGGGCGCCCTGCGGGGTGCCGTGGTAGGCGACGGCCCGCGATATGACCTTGTACTTGGTGTGGTTGCCGGTCAGCTTGTGGTATTGCTTCGCCAGCTTCCACGCGGTCTCGACCGCCTCGCCGCCGCCGGTGGTGAAGAAGACCTTGTTCAGGTCGCCGGGGGCGTGGTGCGCCAGCCGCTCGGCCAGCTCGACGGCCTTGGGGTGGGCGTAGCCCCACACCGGGAAGAAGGCCAGTTCCTGGGCCTGCTTGTGGGCGGCCTCGGCCAGCTCGACGCGGCCGTGGCCGGCCTGGACCACGAACAGTCCCGCCAGGCCGTCCAGGTAGCGCTTGCCCTTGTCGTCGTAGATGTACGTGCCCTCGCCGCGCACGATCGTGGGGACGGGGGCGTTCTCGTACGACGACATGCGGGTGAAGTGCATCCACAGGTGGTCGTACGCAGTCCTGCTGAGGTCCTTGCTCACGGCTATCGGGTTCCCCATGTGTAGGTCTGTTTGCGGAGCTTGAGATAGACGAAGCTCTCCGTCGAGCGCACGCCCGGCAGGGTTCTGATGCGCTTGTTGATCGTCTCCAGCAGGTGGTCGTCGTCCTCGCAGACGATCTCGATGAGGAGGTCGAACGAGCCCGCGGTCACGACGACGTACTCCACTTCGTCCATCGCGGTCAGGGCGTCGGCGACCGGGTCGAGGTCCCCGTCGACGTTGACGCCGACCATCGCCTGCCGCCGGAGCCCGACGGTGAGGGGGTCGGTGACGGCGACGATCTGCATCACGCCCTGGTCGAGCAGCTTCTGCACGCGCTGGCGCACCGCCGCCTCGGACAGTCCGACGGCCTTGCCGATCGCCGCGTAGGGACGGCGTCCGTCCTCCTGGAGCTGCTCGATGATCGCCAGGGAGACGGCATCGGTCGGCGGCGTGCCGTGCACGCCCTTCGGATCTGCGCTACGAGTGGCCACGAGCCCCACTGTGCATGAGGACTCAGCGGTGTGGCAAGCGTAGAGCGATGAAATCCGTTGTGGATCTCGTGCGAAATAACTGATTCCGTTGTTCATGGCTGGTGGGTATGTCGAAAGCGTCGCCCTCCTGACTAGGCTGTGTCCGTCTCACCCAGCGGACCGACGCCGGGGGACATCCAAGAAGAACCGACAGAAGGGGTGGCCATCGTGACCACCGAGCTGCGCCGTCTGCGCAACTACATCGACGGGGAGTTCCGGGACGCCGTCGACGGCCGGACCACCGAGGTCGTCAACCCGGCCACCGGAGAGGCCTACGCCACCGCCCCGCTGTCCGGTCCGGCCGACGTCGACGCCGCCATGGCCGCCGCCGAGGCCGCCTTCCCCGCCTGGCGCGACCTGGTCCCCGCCGAGCGCCAGAAGGTCCTCCTCAAGATCGCCGACGCCTTCGAGGCGCGCGCCGAGGATCTGATCGCCGCCGAGTCGGAGAACACCGGCAAGCCGCTCGCGCTCACCCGCAGCGAAGAGGTCCCGCCGATGGTGGACCAGATCCGCTTCTTCGCCGGCGCCGCCCGCCTGCTGGAGGGCCGCTCCGCCGGCGAGTACATGGAGGGCATGACCTCCATCATCCGCCGCGAGCCGGTCGGCGTCTGCGCGCAGGTCGCGCCGTGGAACTACCCGATGATGATGGCCGTGTGGAAGTTCGCCCCGGCGCTCGCCGCGGGCAACACCGTCGTCCTCAAGCCCTCCGACACCACCCCCGCCTCCACGGTCCTCATCGCCGAGATCATCGGCGGGGTGCTCGAGGAGCTGGGCCACCCCAAGGGCGTCTTCAACGTCGTCTGCGGCGACCGCGACACCGGCCGCCTGATGGTCGAGCACTCCGTGCCCGCCATGGCCTCCATCACCGGCTCCGTACGGGCCGGCATGTCGGTCGCCGAGTCCGCCTCCAAGGACCTCAAGCGCGTCCACCTGGAGCTGGGCGGCAAGGCGCCCGTCGTGGTCTTCGAGGACGCCGACATCGCCAAGGCCGTCGAGGACATCGCCGTCGCCGGCTACTTCAACGCCGGCCAGGACTGCACGGCCGCCACCCGCGTGCTCGTCCACGAGTCCGTCCACGACGAGTTCGTCACCGCCCTCGCCAAGGCCGCCGCCGACACCAAGACGGGCCAGCCGGACGACGAGGACGTGCTCTACGGTCCGCTCAACAACGCCAACCAGCTCCAGCAGGTGACCGGCTTCATCGAGCGCCTCCCCGCCCACGCCAAGGTCGAGGCCGGCGGCCACCGGGTCGGCGAGAAGGGCTACTTCTACGCCCCCACCGTCGTCTCCGGGCTCAAGCAGGACGACGAGATCGTCCAGCACGAGGTCTTCGGGCCGGTCATCACCGTCCAGTCCTTCACCGACGAGCAGCAGGCCGTGTCCTACGCCAACGGCGTCGAGTACGCGCTGGCCTCCTCGGTGTGGACCAAGGACCACGCCCGCGCCATGCGGATGTCTAAGGCTCTCGACTTCGGCTGCGTGTGGATCAACACCCACATCCCGCTCGTCGCCGAGATGCCCCACGGCGGCTTCAAGAAGTCCGGCTACGGCAAGGACCTGTCGGCCTACGGCTTCGAGGACTACACCCGGATCAAGCACGTGATGACCTCACTGGGCTGATCCCCTCGTGATCGCGCACGCGCGTACGTTCCGTACGCGCGTGTGCGTATCATCGACGCCCGGCCGAACGGCTCGTTCGCCCTGACCCGCCGTCCCGCCCGAATGCGAGAAGCCCGTGAAGCCCCTGTCCCGCCGGACCCTGCTGCGCGCGCTCGGCGCCGGCGCGGGGGCCGCAGCGCTCGCCGGCTGCGGGGTGCCCGCCGCCTACGTCGCCCCCCGCGACCGGGCCGCGGCCGACCGCTCCGAACGGGACAAGCACCTGGTCTTCGCCAACTGGCCGCTCTACATCGACGTCGACGAGGACGACCCGCAGAAGCGGCCGACCCTGGAGGACTTCGAGAAGGCCAGCGGCATCTCGGTGAAGTACACCGAGGAGATCAACGACAACGACGAGTTCTTCGGCAAGATCAGCCCGGCCCTGATGAACCATCAGGACACCGGCCGGGACATCATCGTCGTCAGCGACTGGATGGCCTCCCGCTACGTCCGCCTCGGCTGGGTCCAGCAGATGGACCGCGCCGCCCAGCCGCACGTCGCCCGGGAGCTCGACCCGCTGCTGCGCAAGCCGGCCTTCGACCCCGGCCGCCTGCACACCGTCCCCTGGCAGTCCGGCATCACCGGCATCGCCTACAACCGCAAGAAGCTCGGCCGCGAGATCCGGCACACCAACGAGCTGTGGCACGACGACCTGCGCGGCAAGGTCACCCTGCTCGCCGGCATGGACGAGGCGTTCGCCCTGCTCATGATGGCGGGCGGCGCCGATGTCACCCGCTGGACCGCCGACGACTTCCACACCATGACGGACCAGCTGCGCCGCCTGGTGCGCAAGCGGCACATCCGCCGCTTCACCGGCAACGACTACATCAAGGACCTCTCCTCCGGCGACGTCCTGGCCTGCCAGGCCTACTCCGGCGACGTCATCCAGCTCCAGGCCGACAACCCCGACATCGAGTTCGTCGTCCCGGAGGAGGGCGCCGAGCTGTGGGCCGAGAGCCTGATGATCCCCGACCTCGCCCGGCACAAGCGCAACGCCGAGCGGCTGATCGACTACTACTACCGGCCCGACGTCGCCGCCCGCGTGGCCGCCGAGGTCAACTACGTCTGCCCGGTGCCGGCCGCCCGCGAGGTGCTGGCCTCCTCCGGCGACAAGGAGCTCGCCGAGCTCGCCGAGAACCCGCTGGTCTTCCCCACCGACGAGATGCGCGGGCGGCTCGCCACCGCCCGCGACATCACCGCCCGGGAACGCCCCGCCTTCAGCAAGGAATGGAACGAGATCGTCGGGCTGTGACCCCCGCCGGTGCGCCGCTCACGCACGAGCGGGGGCCGGGAGCAGCGCGCGCAGGGTGCCGATGCGGTTCGTGGTGATCGAGTCGACGCCCGCGCGCAGCAGCCGCCGCATCGTGCGGCGGGTGTCGGCGGTCCAGGCCGAGACCCGCAGGCCGTTCGCGTGGTCACGGGCCACGAGCTCGGGGGTCACCAGCCCGAAGCGGTAGTTGAGCCAGTGCGGACGCACGCCGGCCAGCAGGGCCGCCCGGGGCGGGGCCAGCGTGGTCCAGGTCAGGGCGATCTCCGCGTCGGGGTCGGCCCGGCGGACGTTCAGCATCGCCGCCGGGCCCCCGCAGTAGTACACCCGCTCCGTCGCCCCGCTCGCGTGCACCTCCGCGACGGCCGCGGCCGCCGCCGAGGGGTCGGGGAGGTCGACGAACAGCCGTCCCGTGCCGGCCGCCGCCGCCTCGGCGAGCGCCTCCCGCAGGGTGGGCACCCCGCCGCCGGTCACTTCCCGCAGCTCGTCGGCCGAGAACGCGGCGAGGGGCCGGTCGACGCCCCACAGCCGCCCCAGCGTCGCGTCGTGCAGCAGCACGGGCACCCCGTCACGGGTCAGCCGGACGTCGATCTCCACCGCCCCCGCTCCGGCCCGCAGCGCCGAGCGGACCGAGGGCAGCGTGTTCTCGCGGTGCACGTACGGATCGCCGCGGTGGGCGACGGCGGTGAAGGAGGCGAAGGCGCCGGCAGTGGGGTCCGAAGTGGCCATGGCCCCCATTGTGGCGGGCCGCCCCCGTCAGCCCCGCCAGGTCGCGGTGTAGGAGTCGATCTCCGCGCGCAGCGCGGCCTTGCCGGCCGCGTCCATGAATGACGCCTCCACGGCGTTCTTCGCCAGCTCGGCCAGGCCGCGGGCGTCGAGGTCCAGCAGCCGGGCGGCCACCCCGTACTCGGTGTTGAGGTCGGTGCCGAACATGGGCGGGTCGTCGCTGTTGATCGTGACCAGCACGCCGGCCTGGACCATCTCCCTCACGGGGTGGTGGTCCAGGTCCGTCACCGCCCGGGTGGCCAGGTTGGAGGTCGGGCAGACCTCCAGCGGGATGCGGTGCTCGGCGAGGTGGGCCAGCAGCCTCGGGTCCTGTGTGGCGCTCGTGCCGTGGCCGATGCGCTCGGCGCGCAGCTCGGTGAGGGCGTCCCAGATCGTCTGCGGGCCGGTGGTCTCGCCGGCGTGGGGCACGCTGTGCAGGCCGGCGGCGATGGCACGGTCGAAGTAGGGCTTGAACTGCGGGCGGGGGACGCCGATCTCGGGGCCGCCCAGGCCGAAGGAGACCAGACCCTGGGGCGCGAGGTCGCAGGCGATCCGCGTCGTCTCCTCGGCGGCCTCCAGACCGGCCTCGCCGGGGATGTCGAAGCACCAGCGCAGCACCACGCCCAGCTCCGACTCGGCGGCCTTGCGGGCGTCCTCGATGGCCTCGACGAAGGCGACGTCCGGGATGCCGCGGCGGGTGGAGCTGTAGGGCGTCACGGTGAGCTCGGCGTAGCGGATGTTCTGCCGGGCCATGTCGCGGGCGACCTCGTAGGTCAGCAGGCGGACGTCCTCGGCGTCGCGGATCAGGTCGACGACCGAGAGGTAGACCTCGACGAAGTGGGCGAAGTCGCGGAAGGTGAAGAAGTCGGCCAGCGCCTCGGGATCGGTGGGCACCGGCGAGTCCGGGTGCCGGGCGGCCAGTTCGGCCACGATGCGGGGGGAGGCGGATCCCACATGGTGCACGTGCAGCTCCGCCTTCGGGAGGCCGGCGATGAACGAGTCGAGTGCGGGCATGCGGGTCCTCCTGGGCTTCGGGGACGGCCGGACACCGGCCGGCCGGCGGTGCGGATCATCGTATGCGGGGCGGGTACGGGGCCTGTGCTCAGGCCTTAGCATGACGGGGTATCTACTGGGGAGGGTCATGTCCGACAGGGACGACGCACAGCCGGAACTGCTGGACGGGGACACCTGGGCGCCGCCCGGAACGCCGGTGCCGCTCGACAAGCCCGCGGCGCCCTCGCTGCCGCCCGTGCCACCCGTCGCACCTGCCGTGCCCGCCCCGCCCGCCGGACAGCCGGCCCCGCTCCCGATGCCGCCCGTGGCCCCCGTCCCGCCCGCGCGGGCAGGGGTGCCGCCCGTCCCGCCCGTGCCCCTCGCGCCCACCGGCCCGGGCACCCCGAGCGCCTACCAGGGCGAGGCCCACGGCCTCACCTGGCCGGCGCCGCCCGCGCAGGCCTTCGGCACCGGCCCGTACGCCCAGGGGCCCTACGGGCCGACCGCCTACGCCACGGGCGCCTACGGCTACCCGGGACCGTCGTACGGACCGGGCTGGCCGGGCATGACACCCGCGCCCAACAACGGCTTCGGGGTCGCCGCCCTCGTGCTCGGCATCATCGGCACCGTGCTGTCCTGGACGATCGTCTTCGGCGTCATCTGCAGCGTGCTCGCGATCGTCTTCGGCGCGATCGGCCGCAGCAAGGTGAGCACCGGGGAGGGCACCAACGGCGGCCAGGCGCTGGCCGGCCTGATCCTCGGCGGCGTGGGCCTCCTCGCCACCGCCTGCTTCCTGGCGTTCTACATCACGCACGACGACGGCGACGACGACCCGGACTACGACGGCGGCGACGACACCTACGGCGCCTACATGGCGGCGCCGCCCGGGCCCGCGCCGCTCGTCTTCGCCGCCAGGCGCTGACGCGCCTCCATCAGGGCGAAGCCCAGCAGGTTCAGCCCGCGCCAGCGCGCGGGATCCGCGGCGGCCTCGTCGCCGGCGGCGAGGCCGATGCCCCAGACGCGGTCCAGGGGGCTGGCCTCCACCAGCACCCTGCTGCCGGTGCCCAGCAGACAGGCGCCCAGCTCGGGATGCCGGGCGAACTTGTGGACGCTGCCCTCGACGACGAGACCGAAGCGGTGCCGGCGCCACTCCTCCTCGTCGAAGCCGCGCACGGAACGGCCCGCCTCCTTGGCCTGCTGGGGGTCCCCGGCGGCGATCACCCGGGCCTCAGCCTCCGCGTCCCCGAAGAGCCGGGCCTTGCCCGCCATCATCCAGTGCTCGGCCGTGGCGTAGACCGTGCCGTCCACCGAGAAGGGGGACGGCCACCACTGGCTGAAACAGCCGGGCCCCACGCTGCCGTCGCGGCGCGGGCGGTGCCCCCAGAAGTGCACGTATCCCACCTGCTCGCCCGCGGCGACGGCCGCCGTCAGCTCCGCCACCGAACGCGGCCCGTCTGCCGTGCTCGCCCCCGAGCCCATGAGCGTCTCCCCCTGTTGTCGCGTGCCCTCATTCTGGCCGAGGCCACTGACAACGCCCGGGCCCGCCCCGCCCCGCCGTCGTCGGGCTCCCGGGCGCCGCACCGATTCCGTCGCCCCGTCAAAAGATGGCGACGGAATCCCTTGTTGCGGCCGGGTGGCTCTGCCAGGATCGGCATCCATTTCCGGCTCAGGCCGCGCCCGCCCAGGCCGCGCGGCCACGGGAGGAGTGTGCGATGAAGCGGTACACCCGGGCGAAAGCCTCCCTGCCGGAGGCGACAGCGGACGTCAGCACTCCGTTCAGCGGGGACAATCGTCTGGTACCCCAGCACACGCACCACACAAGGAACGCCGAACGCCCCACCGACCACCCCCGCCGCCCCGGGGCCGCGGTCCGGCGCACCGGCGTCTGACAGTCCGTGGACCCGGTGGCGCACGGCCCGTATCCGGCCCGTCCCGGCCGTATGTCAGTGTTACGTGCTCTCGTTCCCACGAACCCCTCTGGACCCAGACCCATGACAGCTCCCGCCACCACCAGCGGCACCCCCGGCACCGCCGTGCGGCTCACCGGCATCAGCAAGACGTTCGGCGGCTTCACCGCCGTCCACCCGCTCGACCTCTCGGTCCCCGCGGGCTCCTTCTTCGCCCTGCTCGGTGCCTCCGGTTGTGGCAAGACCACCACGCTGCGCATGATCGCCGGCCTGGAGGAGCCCACCACCGGCACCGTCGAGCTCGCCGGCCGCGACGTCACCGCCCTGCCCCCGCACAAGCGGCCCGTCAACACGGTCTTCCAGAGCTACGCGCTCTTCCCCCACCTGGACGTCTACGAGAACGTCGCCTTCGGGCTGCGCCGCCGCGGCGTCACGTCCGTCAAGAAGCAGGTGGGCGAGATGCTCGACCTCGTCCAGCTCGGCGACCTCGCCCGGCGCAGGCCCCAGCAGCTCTCCGGCGGCCAGCAACAGCGCGTCGCCGTCGCCCGCGCGCTGATCAACCACCCCGACGTCCTGCTCCTCGACGAGCCCCTGGGCGCCCTCGACCTCAAGCTGCGCCGCCAGATGCAGCTGGAGCTCAAGCGCATCCAGACCGAGGTGGGCATCACCTTCATCCACGTCACGCACGATCAGGAGGAAGCCATGACCATGGCCGACACGGTCGCGGTCATGAACGCCGGCCGCGTGGAACAGCTCGGTGCCCCCGCCGACCTCTACGAGACGCCGCGCACCACCTTCGTCGCCAACTTCCTCGGCACCTCGAACCTCATCACCGCCGACGTCGTCGGCACCGCGGGCGACGCCGTCCTTCTGCGTGCCGGTGATACCAAACTCACCCTTCCGGCGACACGATGTACAGCCATCGCCCGCACGGGCGAGAAGCTCCTCGTCGGCATACGGCCCGAGAAGATCACCCTGACCCACGCCGACGACGCCGGCACGGTCCCGGGCGACCGCAACCGCGTCACCGGCCGCATCGCCCAGTCCAGCTTCACCGGCGTCTCCACCCAGTACCTCGTCGACAGCGCCGTCGGCGCGGGCCTGTCCGTCTACGAGCAGAACGTCGAGCGCGACGCGCGGCTCGTCCCGGGCGCCGACGTCGTCCTGCACTGGAACCCGGGCCACAGCTTCGGCCTGGACGCGGCGCAGAACGTCGAGGCGGGCACGGACGTGGAAGCGGAGGGCGCGGGATGACGACGTCCGCCGCCACCGGCACCACCACCGACCAGCCTCCCGCGCCCCCGCGCGCCGGCGCCCTGCACAAGGCCGCCCGCCGCAAGAAGCTCGTGCCGTACTGGCTGCTGTTCCCCGGCATCCTCTGGCTGCTGGTCTTCTTCGCCGCACCGCTCGTCTACCAGGCGTCGACGTCCCTGCAGACCGGCTCCCTCGAAGAGGGCTTCGAGGTCACCTGGCACTTCGCCACCTACTGGGACGCCCTGGGCGAGTACTACCCGCAGTTCCTGCGGTCGGTCGCCTACGCCGCCACCGCCACCGCGCTGTGCCTGGCCCTCGGCTACCCGCTCGCGTACCTCATCGCCTTCAAGGCCGGCCGCTGGCGCAACCTCCTGATGGTCCTCGTCATCGCGCCGTTCTTCACCAGCTTCCTCATCCGCACCCTCGCCTGGAAGACGATCCTCTCCGACGGCGGCCCCGTCGTCTCCACCCTCGGCTCGCTGCACGTCCTCGGCCTCACCGACGCGCTCGGCCTCACCGAGGGCCACCGCCTGCTCGCCACGCCGCTCGCCGTCGTCTGCGGTCTGACCTACAACTTCCTGCCGTTCATGATCCTTCCGCTGTACTCCTCGCTCGAACGCATCGACAGCCGGCTCCACGAGGCCGCGGGCGACCTCTACGCCCGGCCCCTCACCACCTTCCGCAAGGTGACCTTCCCGCTGTCCATGCCGGGCGTCGTCGCGGGCACCCTGCTGACGTTCATCCCCGCCGCCGGCGACTACATCAACGCCGAACTGCTCGGCTCCACCGACCAGAAGATGATCGGCAACGTCATCCAGTCCCAGTTCCTGCGCGTCCTGGACTACCCGACCGCCGCCGCCCTGTCCTTCATCCTCATGGCCGCCATCCTCGCCGTGGTCACGGTCTACATCCGCAAGTCGGGGACGGAGGAGGTCGTCTGATGGCCCTTCTCTCCGCTCTCGGGCGCCGGCTGCGCCGCAACCTCGTGGTGATCGCGGGGCTGTGCACGCTCGCGTACCTGATCCTGCCGAACGTCGTCGTCACCGTCTTCTCGTTCAACAAGCCCAACGGCCGCTTCAACTACGAGTGGCAGCGCTTCTCCACCGACGCCTGGACCGACCCCTGCGGCGTCGCCGACCTGTGCGGCTCGCTGTCGCTGAGCCTGCGCATCGCCCTGTGGGCGACCGTCGGCGCCACCGTCCTGGGCACGATGATCGCCTTCGCGCTCGCCCGCTACCGCTTCCGGTCCCGCTCGGCGGTCAGCACCCTGATCTTCCTGCCGATGGCCATGCCCGAGGTCGTCATGGCCGCCTCCCTGGCGACCCTCTTCCTCAACATGGGCGTCAGCTTCGGCTTCTGGACCATCCTGATCGCCCACGTCATGTTCTGCCTGAGCTTCGTGGTCACCGCGGTCAAGGCCCGCGTCATGAGCATGGACCCCCGCCTCGAACAGGCCGCGCAGGACCTCTACGCCACCCCGCTCCAGACGTTCACGAAGGTCACCCTCCCCATCGCCGCCCCCGGCATCGCCGCCGGCGCCCTGCTCTCCTTCGCCCTGTCCTTCGACGACTTCATCATCACGAACTTCAACGCCGGCTCCACTGTGACCTTCCCGATGTACGTCTGGGGAGCCGCACAGCGGGGCACCCCCGTCCAGATCAACGTCATCGGAACGGCGATGTTCCTCGTCGCCGTGCTGGGCGTCCTCGGCGCGCAACTGGTCGGAGGACGCCGAAAAAGGAGCTGAGAACCATGGCCACCGGTGCCATGAACCCTGTCCGAGCACTCTCCGACGCCCTTCCCCGCCCCTACTGGCTCGACGACCCCGCCCGGCCCGACGCCCTGCCCGCGCTCGTCGGCGACGAACACTGCGACCTGCTCGTCGTCGGCGGGGGCTACAGCGGCCTGTGGACCGCCCTGCGCGCCAAGGAGCGCGACCCCGGCCGGGACGTCGTCCTGATCGAGGGCCAGGAGGCCGGCTGGGCCGCCTCCGGCCGCAACGGCGGCTTCTGCGCCGCCTCCCTCACTCACGGGTGGGCCAACGGCCTCGCCCGCTGGCCCGCCGAACTCACCGCCCTGGAGCGGCTCGGCCGGCGCAACCTCGACGCCATCGAGGACACCGTCGCCCGCCACCGCCTCGACTGCGACTTCGAGCGCACCGGCGAGATCGACGTCGCCACCGCACCCCACCAGGTCCGGGAGCTGCGCGAGGCCGCCGCGGAGGCGGCGGCCGCCGGCGTCACCGGTCACGAGTTCCTCGACCGCGACGCCCTGCGCGCCGAGGTCGACTCCCCGACGTTCCTCGCCGGCTTATGGAACCGCACGGGCGTGGCCATGGTGCACCCCGCCAAGCTCGCCTGGGGCCTCAAACGCGCCTGCCTGGAGCTGGGGGTGCGCGTCTACGAGCACACCCCCGGCACCGGACTGTCCGCACGCCGCGCCGGGGTGGCCGTCCGCACGCCCTACGGGCGCGTCTTCGCCCGCCACGCCGCCCTCGGCACCAACGCGTTCCCCTCGCTCGTCAAGCGACTGCGCCCGTACATCGCGCCCGTCTACGACTACGCCCTGATGACCGAGCCGCTGACCACCGAGCAGCTCGCCTCCGTCGGCTGGCGCGGACGGCAGGGGCTGAGCGACAGCGCCAACCACTTCCACTACTTCCGGCTCACCGCCGACCGGCGCGTCCTGTGGGGCGGCTACGACATCGTCTACCGCTACGGCGGCGGCGTACGGGCCGAGTACGACCACCACCCGGCCACCTACCAGCGGCTGGCCGGGCACTTCTTCCGCTGCTTCCCCCAGCTGGAGGGTGTGCGCTTCTCCCACACCTGGGGCGGCGCCATCGACACCTGCTCCCGCTTCTCCGCCTTCTTCGGCACCGCGCACCGCGGCCGCGTCGCCTACGCGCTGGGCTTCACGGGCCTGGGGGTCGGCGCGACGCGCTTCGGCGCCGACGTCATGCTCGACCTGCTGAGCGGGGAGCGCACCGAGCGCACGGAGCTGGAGATGGTCCGCAGCAAGCCGCTGCCGTTCCCGCCCGAACCGGTGCGCTCGGTGGGCATCGGCATCACCCAGTGGGCGATGACCCGCGCCGACGAGAACGGCGGCCGCCGCAACCTCTGGCTCAGGGCCCTGGACCGGGTCGGCCTGGGCTTCGACAGCTGACGCCCGTGCGCGCGAGCACCACGGCCAGGCACCACAGCGGCACCGCCGCCAGGCACCAGGCGCCGAGGACGTCCAGCGGCCAGTGGTAGCCGCGCCGTACGAGCCCCACCGCCACACCGGCGTTGAGCAGCGCGTACCCGGCCACCGCCCAGGCGCGGCGGGGCATGCGGGGGAGGAGGAGCAACAAGGCCGCCCCGTAGGCCACCGCCGCGGTGGCCGCGTGGCCCGAGGGGAAGAAACCGGCGTGCGCCCCGCCCGCCATGGCCGGCGGCCCGGGGCGGGCCAGCCACGCCTTCAGCGGCACGACCAGCGCGGGCACCGCGGCCATCGTGAGAGCTGCGGCCACCGGCGGCAGCCAACGACGGGGCCCGCGCGAGCGCACGGCCGGCCAAAGCGTCCAGAGCACCGCCGCGCCGAGCACCGGCAGGGCCACGACCGTCTCGCCCAGGTCGGCGAGGAACTCGGCCAGGGCCGTCGGCACGGCGGGCGAGCCGGCCACCGCCCGGCCCAGGCGCTCGTCGGCGGAGCGCAGCGGGCCGTGCGCGGCGATCTGCCAGGTCACGACCGCGAGGAGCGACAGGGAGAGGACCGGAGGGGCGAGAGCCCGGAAAGGCCGAGTCGGCGACCCCGGAACAGGGGGGGTGGTTCCGGGGCCGCCGTGCCGGCCGGTGTGCCGCGCGCCCCGGGGGGTTTGGGGCGCGCCGCCGTCCGATCGGTGAGGATGTCCGGGGCCCGGGGCCCCGGTGGTGTGCGCGAAGGCACGGCCGTTCCGGCACTGGGGATGTACCGGCACGGCATCGCCCGCAGTCCCCTGCGGACGGGGTGTTTCGTTCATCCGGAGCAACCGTACGGCAGGTAAGTCGGCTCGGACAGCCGGCTCACCCGTCCACCACCCGCCCCGCACAGCATCTTCACGGGTTCACAGCCGGATGACAGCCGCCTCACAGGCGGGTGAACGCCTCTTCGATGATGTCGAGGCCCTCGTTGAGCAGGTCCTCGCCGATGACCAGCGGCGGCAGGAAGCGCAGCACGTTGCCGTACGTACCGCAGGTGAGCACCAGCAGGCCCTCGGCGTGGCAGGCCTTGGCGAGCGCGCCGGCGGCCTCCGGGTTGGGCTCCTTGGTGGCCGGGTCCTTCACCAGCTCGATGGCGATCATCGCGCCGCGGCCGCGGATGTCGCCGATGACGGCGAACTTCTCCTGCATGGCGGAGAGGCGGCCCTTCATGACCTCCTCGATGCGCTTGGCCTTGGCGTTGAGGTCCAGCTCGCGCATGGTCTCGATGGCGCCGAGCGCACCGGCGCAGGCCACCGGGTTGCCGCCGTAGGTGCCGCCGAGGCCGCCCGCGTGCGCCGCGTCCATGATCTCCGCGCGGCCGGTGACGGCGGCGAGCGGCAGACCGCCCGCGATGCCCTTGGCGGTGGTGATCAGGTCGGGGACGATGCCCTCGTCCTCGCAGGCGAACCACTGGCCGGTGCGGCAGAAGCCGGACTGGATCTCGTCGGCGACGAAGACGATGCCGTTGTCGTTCGCGAACTTCACGATGGACGGCAGGAAGCCCTTGGCCGGCTCGATGAAGCCGCCCTCGCCCAGCACCGGCTCGATGATGATCGCGGCGACGTTCTCGGCGCCGATCTGCTTGGTGATCTGGTCGATCGCCTGGGCCGCGGCCTCGGGGCCGCAGTTCTCCGGGCCGGTCGGCCAGCGGTAGCCGTAGGCCACCGGCACGCGGTAGACCTCGGGCGCGAACGGGCCGAAGCCGTGCTTGTACGGCATGTTCTTGGCGGTGAGCGCCATCGTCAGGTTCGTACGGCCGTGGTAGCCGTGGTCGAAGACGACGACCGCCTGGCGCTTGGTGTACGCACGGGCGATCTTGACCGCGTTCTCGACGGCCTCGGCGCCCGAGTTGAACAGGGCGGACTTCTTGGCGTGGTCGCCCGGGGTCAGCTCGGCGAGCTGCTCGCAGACCTCCACGTAGCCCTCGTAGGGGGTCACCATGAAACAGGTGTGGGTGAAGTCGGCGAGCTGGGCGGAGGCGCGCCGCACCACGGCCTCGGCGCTGGCACCGACGGAGGTCACGGCGATGCCGGAGCCGAAGTCGATGAGGGAGTTGCCGTCGACGTCCTCGATCACGCCGCCGCCCGCGCGGGTGGTGAACACCGGCAGCACGGAGCCGACGCCGCCGGCGACCGCGGCGATGCGGCGGGCCTGGAGCTCCAGCGACTTCGGGCCGGGGATCGCGGTGACGATGCGGCGCTCCTGGGGGAGGGCGGCGCCTCCGGACAGTGCGGTCATGTAGGGCTCCAGGGGGTGAACGGAGGTCATCGGAAGTGTCCGGGGCGCTCCCCGGAATACATCAGCAGTCGCAGGCTAGGTGCGCCGGGCCGGGCGGGGCATGTTCCGTTCGGGAGAAGTGCGGGCGCCCCCTTGTCCATACCGCACATGGCCGCGGGATCCGGCCCGGCGGCGCCGAGGTGACCTTGATCATGCCCGTGCGGCGGGCGTGGCGCCGCCGGGAAGGCTGAACTCCCCGCGCGGGACCACTAGATTGAGCCGGTCGGACACTTTCGGTGCGCGCGGCGCGACGACCGGTAGGGGGCGAGGACGGATGGACACCGAGGGCACCACCGGGAGCGCGTACGAGGCGTCCGGCACGGCGGCACCCCGCCTGCCCCGCCAGGCCGGGCCGCCCGGCACCCCGCCGCCGCTGCCGCCGCGCCCCGCGGGCCCGCCCCCCGCGCCCGCCGCCGGCACCGAGCCGCCCTTCCTGACCTGGCTGCGCACGCCCCGCCCGGACGCCGCCGCACCCGGCGTCTGGCGCTTCGGCCACCGGCCCCGGCCGGCCCAGGAGCCGGACCGCGTCCCGGGCCGCCAGCTGATCAGCGGCGCGGTGATCTCCCTGCTGTGCGGCTGGCTGCTGTGGTCGCTGCTGTGGAACGGCTACCTCGGCCACTACTGGATCTGGCCGCTGTTCGCCCTGACTCCCGACTCCTGGCGGCAGGAGGGCATGTTCGCCGTCTGGGTGGTCTACGGCTACTACACCCTGTGCGCCCTCGTCCTCGTCGTCGTCTTCGGCCGGCTCGGGCGCTGGGCACAGGTCTGGCAGCGCTGGATCGCCCCCGCCCTCGCCCGCCTGTGGGACGACTCCGGCGACGCGCCGGCCGCCGTCCCCGAGCCCGAGCAGGACCCCGCCCAGTGGCCCCGGCTGCGGGCCGCCGGCGCGCACGACGCCGCCGACCGGCTCGCGGCGGACGCCCGGGCGGGGCTGATGAACGACGTCGACTTCGCCCGCGTCGAGCGCGCCTGGCAGTCGGCGCGCGACCGGCCCGGCCGCCTGGCCGCCTTCACCGACACCGTGCTCCGCCACGGCGCCGCCGCCTGCGCCCACCCGTCGGGCGCGCGCGACCTGCCGGTGCGCGCCGCCCGGCACGACCTCGTCACCGGCCAGGTGCGGCTGGGCGCCGCCGTCGACGACGAGCGCAATCCGTACGGCCACCGGGGCGCCGGCTGCGCCCTCGACCCGGCGCTGCTGGGCACCTCCCTGCTGGCCGTCGGCCCGCCCGGCTGCGGCAAGACCGGGCGGCTGGTGCGGCCCGTGCTCGAGTCGCTGTGCCTCCAGGCGCTGGCCGGCCGGGCGGCGGTCGTCGCCGTCGGCGCGGCGGGCGCGGGCCTGGCCCCGGACGACGCCTTCGACGTCGTCGTGAAGATCGGGCGGCCCGACTCCGCGTACGACATCGACCTGTACGGCGGCACCGACGACCCCGACGAGGCGGCCGCGGTCCTCGCCGAAGGGCTCGTCGGCGACCTCGCGGCCGCCCTCCCCGGCGGGGACGGCCGGCGCGCGGCCACCGCCCTGGCCCAGCTCCTCGGCCCCTACCGGGCCGCCCACGGCCGCTTCCCCTCCGTCCCCGAGCTGCGCGAGCTCCTCGACGGCGACTCCCCGGCGCTCGACGCGCTGCGCGCCGCCCTCAAGGCCGGCGGCCACGAGACCCTCGCCCGGGAGCTCGACGCCCGCGAGCGGCAGGCCCACCGCCCCGGCGACCCCGGCCCCCTGCTCGCCGACCGGCTCGCCCTGCTCGACCGGCCCGCCTTCGCCGGCTTCTTCGACACCTCGGCCGGCGACCGCGCCTTCTCGCTGCGCGGCCTGGAACACCCGCTGAGGGTCCGTGTCGACCTGCCCGAGCGCGGCCACGCCGAGGCGTCCCGGATGCTCGCCCGGCTCCTGCTCGCCCAGTTCGCCGAGTGCGCCGCCGGCCGCACCGACCGTTCGCTCTTCGCCTGCCTCGTCCTCGACGATGCCACCCACACCCTCACCACCGAGACGGTGCGCGGGCTGGGCCGGCTGCGCTCCGCGCACGCGGGAGCCGTCCTCACCCTGCGCACCCTCGACGACGTGCCCGAGGCGCTGCGCAGCGCCCTGCTCGGCGCGGTCGGCTGCCGGATGGCGTTCTCCGGGGTGACCACGTGGGACGGCGCCCGCTTCGCCGAGGTGTGGGGCAAGGAGTGGGTCGAGACCCGCGACGTCACCGACCGCCAGATCATCGCCCACGAGCCCATCACCCGGGTGACGCACGTCGTGCGGCGCGTCATCACCGGCCGGGCGGTCACCGCCCAGTCCGTCACGGTCCGCAAGGTCGAACGTGAGCGCTGGTCGGCGTCCGAGCTCGCCCACGCCGTGCCCGCCGGGCACGCGGTGCTGTCCGTGACGTCCGTACGCGGCGGCAGCGCGCCGCCCGTGCTGGTCGACCTGGAGAGCTGAGCGCTCCACTGAGGCAGAATCGGTCACAGTCGTTCATACGGGACGGCGTTTGTCACCGTCTCCGTCCCGCCTGCCTCGTTCCGAAGGTGCCATGCCGCCCACGCTCGCCTCACTCGTCCACCACTCCGCCCTCAAGCTCAGCGTGCTCGCGGGGCAGGACCGGCTGGACACCCCCGTGCGCTGGGCGCACGTCAGCGAGCTGGCCGACCCGGTGCCCTGGATGGACGGCGGCGAACTGCTGCTCATCACCGCCATGAAGATCGACGCCGAGGACCCCGAGGCGATGCGCGGCTACGTGCGCCGGCTGGTCCGGGCCGGCGTCGCCGGCCTGGGCTTCGCCGTCGGCGTCAACTACGAGCACGTGCCGCAGGCCCTGATCCGGGCCGCCGAGGAGGAGGGCCTGCCGCTGCTGGAGGTCCCGCGCCGCACTCCCTTCCTCGCCATCACCAAGGCGGTCTCCGCGGCCCTCGCCGCCGACCAGTACCGCGCGGTGACCGCCGGCTTCGAGGCCCAGCGCGAGCTGACCCGCGCCGCCCTCGCCCCCGAGGGGCCCGCCGCCCTGCTCGCCCGGCTCGCCGCCCACCTGGGCGGCTGGGCGGCCCTGTACGACGCCTCGGGCGCCGTCGTCGCCGCCGCACCGGACTGGGCCGCCCGGCGGGCCGCCCGGCTGGGCGCCGAGGTGGCGCGGCTGCGCGAGCGCCCGGCGCCGGCCAGCGCGGTCGTCGGCGCGGACGCCGAGGGGGAGGGCGGCGACCGGGTCGAGCTCCAGACCCTCGGCTCGGGCCGGCGCGCCCGCGGCGTCCTCGCCGTCGGCACGGACGCGCCCCTGGGCACCGCCGAGCGCTACGCGATGCACTCCGCGGTCGCCCTGCTCACGCTCACCACGGAGCGCTCCCGCACCCTGCTGGACGCCGAGCAGCGGCTGGCGGCCGCGGTGCTGCGGATGCTGCTGGCGGGCGAGCCCGACCACGCCCGCGCGGTGGCCGGGGAGCTGTACGGGGGCCTGCTGGACGGGCCCTTTCGGATCCTCGTCGCGGAGGCCGCCGAGGGCCAGGGCGACGCGGACGCGGTGCTCGGCGCACTGGCGGACGCGGTGGAGACGGCGGCGAGCCGGGCGGCGGAGCCGGTGCTGGCCGTGGCCGAGGGCGACCGCATCGTCGTCCTCGCCCCCGACGGCGGCGCCGCGGTGGCCGCCTGCGCGGCCTACGCCCACGCGGCCGAGGCCCGCCGGGGAACCGCCCCCGAGCAGCCCGTGCCCGCACCCCAGGCGGCCCTCGGTCTGTCCGCCCCGGCCGGCCCGACCGCGGCGGGAGCGGCCTTCCACCAGGCCGAGCAGGCCCTCTCCGTCGCGCGCCGCCGGGGCCGGGTGCTGGTCGAGCACGAGGAGGTGGCGGCGGGCTCGGTGCTGCCCCTGCTGGCCGACGACGCCGTACGGGCCTTCGCGGACGGCATGCTCCGCGCGCTGTACCAGCACGACGCGACCGGCCGCGGCGACCTGGTCGCCTCGCTGCGCGCCTGGCTCGCCCGCCACGGCCAGTGGGACGCGGCCGCCGCCGACCTGGGCGTCCACCGGCACACGCTGCGGTACCGCATGCGGCGGGTGGAGGAGATCCTGGGGCGGTCGCTGGACGACCCGGACGTACGGATGGAGCTGTGGCTGGCGCTGAAGGCGACGGCGGAGCGGCCGCAGTAGACCGCGGCGGGGGCTCTTCCCCGATCCCAAGCCCCCGGACCCCGGAAGGCGAGGGGTCACCGCCCGCCGACCCGGGGGAACCGGCGCTGAGGCGGGACCCGGGCCTTCCTCCTGCCGCGCCAGCGTCTCGGCCACCGGTCACCCGTCCGGCGGTGCCCCACCGCCCGCGTCCAACCCCCGCGCCCACCCCGCCAATGCGGCGCGCCCGCACCGATCAGCGCTCCACGACGGACAAGCGACCCCGGCCCGTCGCCCACCTACGGTGGGGGAGCCGAAATCGTCGCAACCCCCGGAGGAAACCCGTGACCGCTCCCATCGCGTTCTGGCTGGCCGGCCGCGAGGCCACCGGCGAGGAGACCTTCGACGTCACGAATTCCTGGGACGGCCGTCTCGTCGGCACCGTGAGCGTGCCCACCGAGGCGCAGGTCGAGGAGGCCGTGGCCGCCGCGCACGCCGTGCGGGACGAGTTCGCCGCGACCCCCGCGTACGTCCGTGCCGCCGCCCTCGACCACGTCGTCAAGCGGCTCACCGAGCGCACCGAGGAGATCGCCCAGCTGATCTCCGCCGAGAACGGCAAGCCCATCAAGTGGGCCCGCGGCGAGGTCGGCCGTGCCGTCTCCGTCTTCCGCTGGGCCGCCGAGGAGGCCCGCCGCTTCAACGCCGGCGACGCCCAGCGCCTGGACACCGACGCCGGCGGCACCGGCCGCCTCGCGCTGACCCGCCGCTTCCCGCGCGGCACCGTGCTCGGCATCGCGCCCTTCAACTTCCCGCTCAACCTGAGCGCCCACAAGGTCGCCCCGGCCATCGCCGTCGGCGCCCCGATCATCCTCAAGCCCGCCCCGGCGACCCCGGTCTCCTCCCTGGTCCTCGGTGAGATCCTCGCCGAGACGGACCTGCCGGCCGGCTCCTGGAGCGTGCTGCCGGTGCCCAACGACCGCATGCCCGCCCTCGTCCAGGACGAGCGGCTGCCGGTCATCTCCTTCACGGGTTCCGGCCCGGTCGGCTGGTCGATCCTCGACTCCGCGCCGCGCAAGCACGTCACCCTGGAGCTCGGCGGCAACGGCGCGGCCGTGGTCCTCGCCGACTGGTCCTCCGAGGAGGACCTGGACTGGGCCGCGCAGCGCATCGCGACCTTCTCCAACTACCAGGGCGGTCAGTCCTGCATCTCCGTGCAGCGCGTCATCGCCGACGCCTCGCTGTACGAGCGCCTGGTGCCGAAGGTCGTCGCGGCCGTCGAGGCCCAGGTGACGGGCGACCCGTCCGACGCCTCCACCGACGTCGGCCCGCTGGTCAGCGAGGACGCCGCCAAGCGCGTCGAGTCCTGGGTGGACGAGGCCGTCGCCGCCGGTGCCACGCTGCTCGCCGGTGGCAAGCGCGAGGGCGCCACCTACGCGCCGACCGTCCTGGCGGACGTGCCGGCCGGCGTGACGATCGCCTGCGAGGAGGTCTTCGGCCCGGTCCTCACCCTCACCCGGGCCGAGGGCGAGGACGCGGCGTTCGCCGCCGTCAACGACTCCCCCTACGGCCTCCAGGCCGGCGTCTTCACCCACGACGTGCAGACCGCCTTCCGCGCGCACCGCGCGCTGGAGGTCGGCGGCGTGATCATCGGTGACGTGCCGTCCTACCGCGCCGACCAGATGCCGTACGGCGGCGCCAAGCAGTCCGGCGTGGGCCGCGAGGGCGTGCGCTACGCCATGGACGACTACACCTACGAGCGGGTGCTCGTCCTGACGGGCCTGAACCTGTAACGGCGCCGCGGTGCCCGCGCGGTGCGCCCCGGCCCCCGAGTGGGACCGGGGCGCACCGCGTTCCGCCAGGGCTGACCGGTGCCGCGCGCGACCCGGGTGCCAAACCGTGCGCGTGGTCTGGTAGACCCCCACGGGATCGGGTAGATACGGTCGAGTAGCACCGGTCGGTAGTCGACCGGGAGACCCGCCCCGACTCACGCGGTGAGGTGCCTGATGTCCGCACCATCCGTACGACCGGTCTCGGAGCGCGAAGCGCGCCAGGTGGCCGAAGCGGCCCGGGAACAGGACTGGAAGAAACCCAGCTTCGCCAAGGAACTCTTCCTCGGCCGGTTCCGGCTCGATCTGATCCACCCGCATCCCACCCCGCCGCCGGACGACGTCCGGCGCGGCGAGGAGTTCCTCGCCAAGCTGCGCGACTTCTGCGAGACGCGCATAGACGCCGCCCGCATCGAACGCGAGGCGCGGATCCCCGACGAGACGGTGAACGGGCTCAAGGAGCTCGGCGCCCTCGGCATGAAGATCGACGTCAAGTACGGCGGCCTCGGTCTCACCCAGGTCTACTACAACAAGGCGCTCTGCCTCGTGGGCTCCGCCAGCCCCGTCGTCGGCGCCCTGCTGTCCGCCCACCAGTCGATCGGTGTGCCCCAGCCGCTGAAGCTCTTCGGCACGCAGGAGCAGAAGGACACCTTCCTGCCCCGCTGCGCCCGCACCGACATCAGCGCCTTCCTGCTCACCGAGCCGGACGTCGGCTCCGACCCGGCCCGGCTGGCCACCACCGCCGTGCCCGACGGCGACGACTACGTCCTCGACGGCGTCAAGCTGTGGACCACCAACGGCGTCGTGGCCGACCTGCTCGTCGTGATGGCCCGCGTGCCCAAGAGCGAGGGGCACCGCGGCGGCATCACCGCCTTCGTCGTGGAGGCCGCCGCCGAGGGCGTCACCGTCGAGCGGCGCAACGCCTTCATGGGCCTGCGCGGCATCGAGAACGGCGTCACCCGCTTCCACCAGGTCCGCGTCCCCGCCGCGCACCGCATCGGCCCCGAGGGCGCCGGCCTGAAGATCGCGCTGACGACGCTCAACACCGGCCGGCTGTCGATCCCCGCCATGTGCGTCGCCGGCGGCAAGTGGTCCCTGAAGATCGCCCGCGAGTGGTCCGCCGCCCGGGAGCAGTGGGGCAAGCCCATCGCCCGGCACGAGGCGGTCGGCTCGAAGATCTCCTTCATCGCCGCGACGACCTTCGCCCTGGAGGGCATCGTCGAGCTCTCCAGCCAGATGGCCGACGAGAACCGCAACGACATCCGCATCGAGGCCGCCCTCGCCAAGCTCTACGCCAGCGAGATGGGCTGGCTGATCAGCGACGAACTGGTGCAGATCCGCGGCGGCCGCGGCTACGAGAGCGCCGCCTCCCTCGCCGCCCGCGGCGAGCGGGCGGTCCCCGCCGAGCAGATGCTGCGCGACTCGCGCATCAACCGCATCTTCGAGGGCTCCACCGAGATCATGCACCTGCTCATCGCCCGCGAGGCCGTCGACGCCCACCTCTCCGTCGCCGGCGACCTCATCGACCCGGACAAGTCCCTGGGCGACAAGGCCCGGGCCGGCGCCCGGGCCGGCGGCTTCTACGCCCGCTGGCTGCCCAAGCTCGTCGCCGGGCCCGGGCAGCTGCCGCGCACCTACTCCGAATTCCACCCCGCCGGTCACCGGGACCTCTCCGGCCACCTGCGTTACGTCGAGCGCTCCTCGCGCAAGCTCGCCCGCTCCACCTTCTACGCCATGTCCCGCTGGCAGGGCCGCATGGAGACCAAGCAGGGCTTCCTCGGCCGCATCGTCGACATCGGCGCCGAGCTCTTCGCCATGAGCGCGGCCTGCGTGCGCGCCGAGCACCTGCGCGTCCGCGGCGAGCACGGCAGCGAGGCGTACGAGCTGGCCAACGCCTTCTGCCGGCAGTCCCGCATCCGCGTCGAGGAGCTGTTCCGGCGGCTGTGGACCAACACCGACGACCTCGACCGCAAGGTCGTCTCCGGCGTCATGGCCGGCTCCTTCGAGTGGCTGGAGGCCGGCGTCATCGACCCCAGCGGCGACGGTCCCTGGATCGCCGACGCCACCCCCGGGCCCGCCAAGGCCGAGAACGTCCACCGGCCGATCCGCTGACCGCGGACGGCCCGGTGCCGCACCGCCGGACGCCCGGAGTCCGCCTCGTCCGGCGGTGCGGCCACAATGGGGGGATGACGGACTCCCTCGCTGACCCGCACCTGCGCTACGCCGCCCCCCACGCCACCGACGGCGGCCCGCGCGACATCGTGATCCTCGGTTCGACCGGCTCGATCGGCACCCAGGCCATCGACCTGGTGCTGCGCAACCCCGAGCGCTTCGCGGTGACCGCCCTGTCCGCCGCCGGCGGCCGGGTGGACCTCCTCGCGGAGCAGGCGCACAGACTGCGGGTCCGCACGGTCGCCGTCGCCCGGGCCGACAAGGCGGGGGAGCTGCGCGAGGCGCTGGCCGCGCGCTACGGCGCCGAGCCGCTCCCCGAGATCCTGGCCGGTCCGGACGCGGCCACCGAGGTGGCCCGCAGCGAGTGCCACACGGTCCTCAACGGCATCACCGGCTCGATCGGCCTTGCCCCCACCCTGGCCGCCCTGGAGGCCGGCCGCACGCTGGCCCTGGCCAACAAGGAGTCGCTGATCGTCGGCGGCCCGCTGGTCAAGGCCGTCGCCAAGCCCGGGCAGATCATCCCCGTGGACTCCGAGCACGCCGCGCTCTTCCAGGCGCTGCTGGGCGGCACCCGCGCCGAGGTCCGCAAGCTGGTGGTCACGGCCTCCGGCGGCCCCTTCCGCGGCCGCAGCAAGGCGGAGCTGGCCACGGTCACCCGCGAGGACGCCCTGGCGCACCCCACCTGGTCCATGGGACCCGTCATCACCGTGAATTCCGCCACCCTGGTCAACAAGGGCCTGGAGGTGATCGAGGCCCACCTGCTCTACGACATCCCCTTCGAGCGCATCGAGGTCGTCGTCCACCCGCAGTCCTACGTCCACTCGATGGTGGAGTTCACCGACGGCTCGACGCTCGCCCAGGCCACCCCGCCGGACATGCGCGGCCCCATCGCCATCGGCCTCGGCTGGCCCGACCGGGTGCCCGACGCCGCCCCCGCCTTCGACTGGTCCAAGGCCTCCACCTGGGAGTTCTTCCCGCTCGACACCGACGCCTTCCCCTCCGTCGGCCTCGCCCGGCACGTCGGCGCCCTCGGCGGCACGGCCCCGGCCGTCTTCAACGCCGCCAACGAGGAGTGCGTCGACGCGTTCCTGAGCGGACACCTGCCGTTCAATGGGATCGTGGACACCGTCGCCGAGGTGGTGGCGGAGCACGGCACCCCGGCCACGGGAACCCGCCTGACCCTCTCGGACGTCCTGCAAGCGGAGACCTGGGCCCGCGCCCGGGCCCGTGAACTGGCGGCCCGTTCGGCCGCCCGAACGGCGCAAGCGACCTCGGAGGCCCGCGCATGACGACACTGATGACCGTCCTCGGGATAGTCGTCTTCGTGGTGGGTCTGCTCTTCTCCATCGCCTGGCACGAACTGGGCCACCTCTCGACGGCCAAGATGTTCGGCATCCGGGTGCCGCAGTACATGGTGGGCTTCGGGCCGACGGTGTTCTCGCGGAAGAAGGGCGACACCGAGTACGGCCTCAAGGCCGTACCGCTCGGCGGCTACATCCGCATGATCGGCATGTTCCCGCCCGGTGAGGACGGGAAGATCAGCGCCCGGTCCACCTCGCCCTGGCGCGGCATGATCGAGGACGCCCGTTCGGCGGCCTACGAGGAGCTGCGGCCGGGCGACGAGACGCGGATGTTCTACACGCGCAAGCCCTGGAAGCGCGTCATCGTGATGTTCGCGGGACCGTTCATGAACCTGGTCCTGGCCGTGGTGATCTTCCTTGGCGTGATGATGTCGTTCGGCGTCAACACCCAGACCACGACCGTCTCGGCCGTCTCGGACTGCGTCGTCGCGGCCAGTTCCCAGACCGACAAGTGCGCCAAGGGCGACAAGGACTCCCCGGCCAAGGCGGCCGGGCTCCGGCCCAAGGACAAGATCGTGGCCTTCGACGGCCGCAGGATCGGTGACTGGAGCACGCTCCAGAAGGACATCCGCAAGACCACCGGCCCCGCCACGATCACGGTCCTGCGCGACGGCGAGCGCCTGACCCTGCACGCCGACCTGATCTCCAACCAGGTCCAGAAGTACGACGGCAAGGGCGCCCCCATCAAGGGCCAGTACGTCACCGCGGGCTTCCTCGGCTTCACGCCCGCCACCGGCGTCGTCCAGCAGTCGTTCGGACAGTCCGTCGACCGTATGGGCGACATGGTCCAGTCCGGTGTGGAATCGCTGGTCGCGCTGCCCGGCAAGATCCCCGACCTGTGGAACGCCGCCTTCGACGGCGGCGAGCGCAAGGCCGACTCGCCCATGGGCGTCGTGGGCGCGGCCCGCGTCGGCGGCGAGGTGTTCAACCTCGACATCCCGCCGTCGCAGCAGATCGCGACCATGCTCTTCCTGGTCGCGGGCTTCAACCTCTCGCTGTTCCTGTTCAACATGCTGCCCCTGCTGCCGCTGGACGGCGGGCACATCGCGGGCGCGCTGTGGGAGTCGGTGCGGCGGGCGGTCGCCAAGGTCTTCCGGCGCCCCGACCCCGGTCCGTTCGACGTGGCGAAGCTGATGCCGGTCGCGTACGTGGTGGCGGGCATCTTCGTCTGCTTCACGCTGCTGGTGCTCATCGCCGACGTGGTGAACCCGGTGCGGCTGACCTAGGACCCCCGCCCCGGGCGCCGGACGGAGTGATTCCGCTTCGTCCGGCGCCCGGGGGGCCGGGATGTGCTCCGAGGGGATCCGTTGCCGTAACCTCGGAGGCCGGAGCCCGCCGATCTCGGGACCTTGATTCACACCTTGGGGTTGCTCGCCAGATGACTGCGATTTCGCTTGGAATGCCTTCCGTTCCGACCAAGCTCGCCGACCGCAGGGTCAGCCGCAAGATCCAGGTCGGATCCGTGGCCGTCGGCGGTGACGCCCCCGTGTCGGTGCAGTCCATGACCACCACGCGCACGTCCGACATCGGTGCGACGTTGCAGCAGATCGCCGAGCTGACGGCGTCGGGTTGTCAGATCGTGCGTGTGGCGTGTCCGACTCAGGACGACGCGGACGCGCTGCCGGTCATTGCGAGGAAGTCGCAGATCCCGGTGATCGCGGACATTCACTTCCAGCCGAAGTACGTGTTCGCGGCGATCGACGCGGGGTGTGCGGCGGTGCGGGTCAATCCGGGCAACATCAAGCAGTTCGACGACAAGGTCAAGGAGATCGCCAAGGCGGCTTCCGACGCGGGGACGCCGATCCGTATCGGTGTGAACGCGGGTTCGCTGGACCGTCGTCTGCTGCAGAAGTACGGCAAGGCCACCCCCGAGGCGCTGGTGGAGTCGGCGTTGTGGGAGGCGTCGCTGTTCGAGGAGCACGGCTTCCGCGACATCAAGATCTCGGTCAAGCACAACGACCCGGTCGTGATGGTCAACGCCTACCGGCAGCTGGCCGCCCAGTGCGACTACCCGCTGCACCTGGGTGTGACCGAGGCGGGCCCGGCCTTCCAGGGCACCATCAAGTCCGCCGTGGCTTTCGGGGCCCTGCTCTCCGAGGGCATCGGCGACACCATCCGCGTGTCGCTGTCGGCTCCGCCGGCGGAGGAGATCAAGGTCGGTATCCAGATCCTGGAGTCGCTGAACCTGCGCCAGCGTCGTCTGGAGATCGTCTCCTGTCCGTCCTGCGGCCGCGCGCAGGTGGACGTCTACAAGCTGGCCGAGGAGGTCACCGCCGGCTTGGAGGGCATGGAGGTGCCGCTGCGGGTCGCGGTCATGGGCTGTGTCGTCAACGGTCCCGGTGAGGCCCGTGAGGCGGATCTGGGTGTGGCGTCCGGCAACGGCAAGGGGCAGATCTTCGTCAAGGGCGAGGTCATCAAGACCGTTCCCGAGTCCAAGATCGTGGAGACCCTCATCGAGGAGGCCATGAAGATCGCCGAGCAGATGGAGAAGGACGGCGTCGCCTCCGGCGAGCCCACCATCAGCGTCGCCGGCTGACCCGCCCCGCCCCGAGCGCACCGGCGCCCCGCCCGACCAGGGCGGGGCGCCGCCGTATCCGCCCGCAAGGGAGGTACGGAAAGAGGACGGGAGGTACAGTTCCAAGACCTGTTCCCCCGGGCCATCCGGCCGCGACGGTGAGGCAATCCGACACGTGTTGACGACGACCACCACCAGGGTCCTCGACCCCGGCGACCTCGACGCGGCCCTCGCCGTCCTGGACCGCGACCCGGTGGCCAACGCCTTCGTCGCCGCCCGCGTGAAGATCGCCGGCCTCGACCCCTGGCGGCTCGGCGGCGAGATGTGGGGCTGGTACGCCGACGGCCGTCTGGAGTCGCTCTGCTACGCCGGCGCCAACCTCGTGCCCATCTGCGCCGGTCCCGAGGCCGTACGGGCCTTCGCCGACCGCGCCCGCCGGGCTGGCCGCCGCTGCTCCTCCATCGTCGGTCCCGACCGGGCCACCGCCGAGCTGTGGTCCCTCCTGGAACCGCACTGGGGACCGGCCCGCGAGGTCCGCCCCCACCAGCCGCTCATGGTCACCGAGTCCATGCCGCCGGACGTCGAGCCCGACCCGCTCGTCCGCCGCGTCCGCAAGGACGAGATGGAAACGATCATGCCGGCGTGCGTCGCGATGTTCACCGAGGAGGTCGGCGTCTCACCGATGGCCGGCGACGGCGGACTGCTCTACCAGGCCCGCGTCGCCGAGCTGGTCGGCTCCGGCCGCTCGTTCGCCCGCGTCGAGGACGGCCGGGTCGTCTTCAAGGCCGAGATCGGCGCGGCCACCGACCGGGCCTGCCAGATCCAGGGCGTCTGGGTCGCCCCCGAGCACCGGGGCCGCGGCCTGTCCGTCACCGGCATGGCGGCCGTCCTGGGCTACGCCCTGCGCGAGGTCGCCCCCGTGGTGAGCCTCTACGTCAACGACTACAACACCGCCGCCCGCGCCGCCTACCGACGGGTCGGATTCCGCGAGGTCGGCGCGTTCATGAGCGTGCTGTTCTGAGCGGAGCGGCCCTGATCCCCGGGGTAGCCTCCCGGCATGGATGACATCGCGGTCGGACCGCTCGACCTCGCCCGACGGGTGGACGAGGCACTCGCCGTACAGGCGGTCGCCTTCGGGCTGACGGCGGAGGAGGTCGCCGTACGGCGCCACATCGTGCTCCGCCACCTCGCCTGCCCCGGTGCCCGGGCCCTCGGGGCGACGACGCCGGACGGCCGGCTCGTCGGCTTCGTCTACGGCATGCCGAACGACCGCACGCACTGGTGGTCCACCGTCGTCGAACCGTATCTGCGCACCAACGGCTACGACGACTGGCTGGACGGCTCCTTCGTCATCACCGAACTCCACGTCCACCCCGCCTTCCAGAACCGCCGCATCGGCCGCACCCTCATCACCTCGATCACGGCGACGGCGCAGGAGCGGCGCTCGATCCTGTCGGCCATCGACAAGGAGAGCCCGGCCCGGGCCCTCTACCGCAAGCTCGGCTACCGCGACCTGGCGCGGCACGTGGTCTTCCCGAGCGCCCCGAGTCCGTACGCGGTGATGGGGGCGGAGCTGCCCCTGCAGGGGTGACATATTTCGGTTCGCACGGCCGCCACCTGCCACTAGTCTCCTCGTGATCCCCCTTCGCCCGGCCCGCAGGAGACCGCCATGGCCCACGTCCAGCGCATGTCCACGACGATGCTGAGGACCTTGCGCGACGACCCGGCCGACGCCGAGACCGCCAGCCACCGGCTGCTGGTGCGCGCCGGCTACGTCCGCCGCACGTCCGCGGGCGTCTGGACGTGGCTGCCGCTCGGCAAGAAGGTCCTCGACAACGTCATCCGCGTCGTGCGCGAGGAGATGGACGCCATCGGCGGCCAGGAGGTCCTGCTGCCGGCGCTGCTGCCCAAGGAGCCCTACGAGACGAGCGGCCGCTGGGAGGAGTACGGCGACCTGCTCTTCCGGCTGCGCGACCGCAAGGGCGCGGAGTACCTCCTCGGGCCCACGCACGAGGAGATCTTCACGCTGACGGTCAAGGACCAGTGCACGTCCTACAAGGACCTGCCCGTGATCCTCTATCAGATCCAGACGAAGTACCGCGACGAGGCGCGGCCCCGCTCCGGGGTGCTGCGCGGCCGCGAGTTCCAGATGAAGGACTCGTACTCCTTCGACACCACCGACGAGGGCCTGGCCGAGTCCTACCGGCTGCACCGTGCCGCGTACGCGCGCGTCTTCGAGCGCCTGGGCCTGGACCACCGCGTCGTCTCCGCCGTCTCGGGGGCGATGGGCGGCTCGCGGTCGGAGGAGTTCCTCGCCCCCGCGGCGGCCGGCGAGGACACGTTCGTGGACTGCCCCTCGTGCGACTACGCGGCCAACACCGAGGCGGTGACGGCCGTCGTGGCGAGCTCCGACCCGTCCGGGCACGGCCCGATGGAGGAGCTGGACACCCCCGGCACGCCCACCATCGAGAGCCTCGCCCGGCACCTGGGCGTGCCCGCCTCCGCGACCCTCAAGAACCTCCTGGTGAAGGTCGACGGCGAGATCACCGCGGTCGGCGTGCCCGGCGACCGGGAAGTGGACCTCGGCAAGCTGGGTGAGCATCTCGCCCCCGCCGTCGTCGAGTTGGTCACCGCCGAGGACTTCACCGGCCGGCCCGACCTCGTCCGCGGCTACGTCGGCCCGCAGGGGCTGAAGATCCGTTACATCGCCGACCCGCGCGTCGCGCCCGGCACGGCCTGGGTGACCGGCGCCAACAAGCCCGACACACACGCTCGCGACGTCGTCTGCGGCCGCGACTTCGAGGTGGACGACTACCTGGACGTGGTCGTCGTCGAGCCCGGGGACCCCTGCCCCGCCTGCGGAGCGGGACTGGAGATCGGGCGGGCGATCGAAATCGGCCACATCTTCCAACTGGGCCGGAAGTACGCCGACGTCTTCGGCCTGGACGTCCTCGGCCCGCAGGGCAAGCCCGTGCGGGTCACGATGGGGTCGTACGGCATCGGCGTCTCCCGGGCCGTGGCCGCGCTCGCCGAGCAGACGCACGACGGAGCCGGCCTGTGCTGGCCCCGCGAGGTGGCCCCGGCGGACGTCCACGTCGTGGCGGCGGGCAAGGCGGCCCAGACGGAACTGGCCTCGGCCCTCGCCGAGCGGCTCGCCGGGGCGGGGGTCCGCGTGCTGCTGGACGACCGCGCGGGCGTCTCGCCGGGTGTGAAGTTCACCGACGCGGAACTGATCGGCGTGCCGACGATCCTCGTCGTGGGACGAGGTGCCCCCGACGGAGTCGTCGAACTGAAGGACCGTCGCACGGGCCACCGCGAGGACCTGCCGGTGGAGGAGGCGGTGGCGCGGCTGGCGGAGCTGGCGCGGGGCACGCGCTGACGCGTGGCCTCGGCAGGGGCGGGGCGAGTCCCCGCCCTTCCCGGGTGCGTGCGCCCTGTCGGGCCCCGCACGGCACCTCGCCGCGTCGTCGCGTCAGCCGGGGACGTCCGGTCCGAGGCGGCTGCTCCGCCCCGTCGGACACCCCCTAGAGCAACCCCGCGAATTCCAGGAGGAGTTCGCCCCGGGCCTTCGCGCCCAGGGCGAGTTCGTGCGCTCCGGCCTCCGCCGTGCGGAAGAGCGTCCAGCCCCGCAGCCGGTCCCGGTCGACCTCCAGCGACTCCGCCAGCTTCGCCACCCGGCGCCGCGCCGCGGCCGCGGCGCCCGGCGACGCCAGCAGCGTGTCGAGCCGGTCGCGCACCAGCCACGCCAGGTCGTAGGCGCGCTCGCCCACCAGGGGCCGGGGTGCGATCGCCAGCCACGGAGCGCGGTCGCCCGCCAGGACGTTGCCCTGGTGGAACTCGCCGTGCAGCAGCACGTCCGGCTCCCCGGCCGGGCCGTCCGCCAGGCCGTCCCGCACCTCCAGCGCCTCGTCCAGCAGCGCACGCGCGTCCGCCGCCCACGGCAGTTCGCGGCGCTCCCGCAGCACACCGGCCAGGGCGGCCGTGTGTGCGGCCACGCCGGGGAGGTTCCCGGCCGGCGGCGGCACCCACAGCCGCTGCAGCGTCGCGGCGGCCTCCAGCTGGGCCTTCGCCTCGGCCAGCGACCGCAGGCTGACGTCGCCGTGCAGCCGCTCCAGGAGCAGCGCCCCGGCGTCCGTGTCCGCGCGCAGCACGCGCACCGCCGAGCGGCCGTCCCAGTGGGCCAGCGCGGCGTGTTCGAGGGCGGCCGTGCCGTCGGGCAGGCAGAGCTTGAGCGCGGCGGGCGTGCCGTCGGACAGGCGCACGAGGACGACCATGCTGGTGCGCCCGCCGGGCTCCTGTACCCGTTCGGGCGTCAGTTCCCAGCGCGCGCAGATCTCCCGCACGCGGTCCGGCAGGGTCGCGAGCCACTGGTGCGCGTCGGCGCCCGGCGCGAGGTCGGAGCCCAGGGTCCGAACCAGCCGTTCCGGCGGTTCGAGGCGGTCGTCAACGTTGGCCATGTCCCCGAGCTGTCCCTTTCGTTTGTCGCTCGCCGTCGGTCAGGCCCGTTCGGTGAGCCCAGGGAAGGCTACGCTGCCGCCGCGCCAGCGCACCGCCCGCACCGCCGCTTCCCGCAGCCCCGCGGCCGCCTCGCCCCGCAGGCCACCGGTGGCGGCCCGGACGAGGTCGGCGTACACGGCCGCCAGGCGGCTCTCCAGTTCGACCGCGAGGCGCACCGCCGCCGCCTGGTCCGGCACGGGGAACGGGAGCGCGTACGCGGGCGCCGCCGCCTCCGGTTCGGCGCCCAGGTCGCGCACCGCGCGGCTCATCGCGTCCCTGCGCGCGCGGTGTGCGTCGTACGCCTCCCGCGCCTCCGCCGCGCGCGCGTCGTCGACGCGCCCGCCCACCACGCCGTAGCCGTAGACCGTGGCGTGTTCGGCGGCGAGGGCGGCCTGGGCCGCCGCCAGCGTCTCGCGTCCGGCCCGGGAGGCGGGGGTGCGCGTGGTCGCCGTCATCAGTCGCCTCCGGTGAGCAGGTACGCGTGGGCCGCGCCGGCCGCCGCCACGGAGGCGAGCAACCGGGCGAGTTCGGGCGGGGCGGTGCCCAGGGCCGCGGTGCGGGCGTCGGCGGCGCGGCGCTCGGCGTCGGCGAGCGTGGCGAGGGCCGACTTCTCATCGAGCGGCGTGCCGCCCCCGCCGCCAGCCCCGGCCGAGGGGGCGGGGGAGGGGGAGGCCGGCGGCGGGGCGGAGGCCCCGCGGGCGGCGAACGCCTCGGCGTGCCGGGCGACTTCGTCCCGCAGGGGCCGCAGCCGGTCGGCGAGGGCCGCGTGCGCGGCGATGACGGCGTCGTACTGCTCCAGCAGCGCGGCCGAATCCGCCCGGGCGCGCTCGCGCAGCCTCCGCGCGGCCGAGGCGTTCTCGTCCGCGCCGGTGGCCTCGGAGGAACAGCCCGTGAGCAGCGCCGAGGCGCCGCCGGCGAGCAGGGCGGCCGCGCCCTGCGCCAGTACCCTGCGTCTGCGGGGGCCGCCCTGGGCCCGCGTCGTCGTGAGCGGCACGATCCTCTTTCCGCCTCGTCCGTGTCCCCGGTCGTCCCCGTCCGGCGTGATCACCGCACGCGAGCGTACCGGCGCGCGACGTGCCAGCCGCGGACCGGGCACCGAATCGTCAGTCGGCTGCCGGAACAGATAGGCTTTGACCTGACACGCGTCTTTCCCACAACAGCACACGCGGCCGAGGAGTCACCCGGATGAGCACCACCCAGAGCGAGCGGCTGCGCGAGCTGCTGGCCCCTCTCGTGAGCGCGCGGGAGCTGGACCTGGAAGAGGTCGAGGTGACACCGGCCGGCAAGCGGCGTGTGCTGCGCATCGTCGTGGACTCCGACGAGGGCGTGCAGCTGGACACCTGCGCGGACCTGAGCCGCGACGTCTCCGCCAGGCTCGACGAGACGGACGTGATGGGCGGAGCCCCCTACGTCCTGGAGGTCACGTCGCCCGGCGCCGACCGTCCCCTGACCCAGCACCGTCACTACGTCCGTGCCACCGGCCGGCTGATCAAGGCGCAGCTCGTCGAGGGCGGCGAGCTGGTCGCCCGGATCGTGGCCGTGGACGACGAGGGTCTCGACCTGGAGGTGCCGGGCGTCAAGGGCCGCAAGCCCACGGCCCGCAGGCTGGCCTTCGCCGAGATCGCGAAGGCGCGCGTGGAGATCGAGTTCAACCGCAAGTCCGGTCGGGACGCCGAAGAGGCCGTAGCCGAGACCGACGAGAGCCAAGAGGAGGCGTAGCCGTGGACATCGACATGAGTGCCCTGCGGGGTCTGGTGCGAGAGAAGGAGATCTCCTTCGACCTGCTGGTCGAGGCGATCGAGTCGGCCCTCCTCATCGCGTACCACCGCACCGAGGGAAGCCGCCGCCGCGCCCGCGTCGAGCTGGACCGGTCGTCCGGCCACGTGACGGTGTGGGCCAAGGAGGACCCGCAGGACCTCGCCGAGGGCGAGGAGCCCCGCGAGTTCGACGACACCCCGTCCGGTTTCGGCCGGATCGCCGCGACCACCGCCAAGCAGGTCATCCTCCAGCGTCTGCGCGACGCCGAGGACGAGATCACTTTCGGTGAGTTCGCGGGTCGCGAGGGCGACGTCGTCGCGGGCGTCGTGCAGCAGGGCAAGGACCCGAAGAACGTCCTGGTCGACATCGGCAAGCTGGAAGCCATCCTGCCGGTCCAGGAGCAGGTGCCGGGCGAGGAGTACAAGCACGGCACGCGTCTGCGGACGTACGTCGTCCGGGTGGCCAAGGGCGTGCGCGGCCCGTCCGTGACGCTTTCGCGCACCCACCCGAACCTGGTGAAGAAGCTCTTCGCCATGGAGGTCCCGGAGATCGCGGACGGCTCGGTGGAGATCGCCGCCATCGCCCGCGAGGCCGGTCACCGCACCAAGATCGCGGTTCGCTCGACCCGCTCCGGCCTGAACGCCAAGGGGGCCTGCATCGGCCCGATGGGCGGCCGCGTCCGCGCGGTCATGGCCGAGCTGCACGGCGAGAAGATCGACATCGTCGACTGGTCGGACGACCCCGCCGAGCTGGTGGCCCACGCTCTGTCCCCCGCACGGGTGAGCAAGGTCGAGGTCGTGGACCTCGCCGCCCGCTCCGCCCGGGTGACCGTGCCCGACTACCAGCTCTCCCTCGCCATCGGCAAGGAGGGGCAGAACGCCCGGCTCGCGGCCCGGCTCACCGGCTGGCGGATCGACATCCGTCCGGACACCGAGCAGCAGCAGACCGACTGAGCACGGCGCACGGAAGCGGCCGGGGGCGCGTACGCAGCGCCCCCGAGCGGCCCGGAAGGTCCGTAAAACGACCCTCGCGGGCCGCGCCGGCCCGGGCCTCCCACGGCCCGGAAACCGACAACCGGCCGATCTTGGCCGAAACGTATACGCGCACGATCAGTGCCCCGAAGGGGTGAGGTCGGCGTGGGGAGGTAGACTTAACCAGTGTCTGGCCGGACGCATGCCCGCGCATGCCCTGAGCGCACCTGTGTGGGGTGCCGGGAGCGAGCGGCCAAGGGCGAAGTGCTGCGGACCGTGATGATCGAGGGCGCCTGCGTCCCCGATCCACGCGGTACGCTGCCCGGCCGGGGTGCTTCCGTGCACCCGACACTGGTCTGCCTCGATCTGGCGGTACGCCGCCGGGCGTTCCCCCGGGCCTTCAAGGTCCCGGGACCGCTCGACACCGCGGAGCTGCGCCGGTACCTGGAGCGGACCGAGCGGTAAAGAGATCGAGCGGCGATGAGTTAGGCCCCGCCTCTGCGGGGATGTCCCAGGCACGGGTATCCGTGCAGTCAGGTACCTCGCGAGTTGGAAGTAGGTCGAGATTGCGATGAGCACTCGATGAGTACGCGATGAGTACGCCCATGAAGTAGCGACGGTCCGGTGGACAACCCGGACCTAGAAGGAGCGAAGTGGCTAAGGTCCGGGTATACGAACTCGCCAAGGAGTTCGGAGTCGAGAGCAAGGTCGTCATGGCCAAGCTCCAAGAACTTGGTGAATTCGTCCGTTCGGCGTCCTCGACCATCGAGGCGCCGGTCGTCCGTAAGCTGACCGACGCTTTGCAGGGTCCCGGTGGCAACGCCGGTAAGCCCGCTGCGAAGCCCGCGGCGCCGCGCAAGGCTGCGCCCGCGAAGCCTGGTGCCCCCACTCCGGGCGCCCAGGCCCGTCCCGCCGCCCCGGCCAAGCCGGCCGCGGCCCCCACCCCCAAGCCCGCGAGCGCCGGCCCCGCGCCGTCGCCCGCCCCGCGCCCCGGCCCGAAGCCCGGTCCCGCGGCGCCCAAGCCCGCTCCGGCCGCGCCCGCGCAGCCCGAGTTCCAGGCTCCGCCGTCGGCCCCCGCGCCGTCCGCGCCCAAGCCCGGCGTCACCCCCGGCCCGCGCCCCGGCGGCGCCCGTCCGGGTCCCGCCGGCCAGCGTGACGGCGGCCGTCCCGAGCGCGCCCCGCGCCCGGGTGGTCCCGGTGAGCGTGCCCCGCGTCCCGGTGGCGCCCGTCCGGCCGGTCCCCGTCCGGGCAACAACCCCTTCACCTCCGGTGGCTCCACCGGCATGGCCCGCCCGCAGGCCCCCCGTCCCGGTGGCGCCCCGCGTCCCGGCGGCCAGGCCGGCCCCGGCGGCCCGCGTCCGCAGGGCGGCCCCGGCGGTGCCCCGCGTCCGCAGGGTCAGGGCGGTGCCCGTCCGACCCCCGGCGGCATGCCCCGTCCGCAGGCTCCCGGTGGCGCCCCGCGTCCCGGCGCGCCCGCCGGTAACCGTCCGAACCCGGGCATGATGCCGCAGCGTCCCGCTGCCGGCCCGCGTCCGGGCCCCGGCGGCGGCGGTCGCGGTCCCGGCGGCGGCGGTGCCGGTCGTCCCGGCGGCGGTGCCGGTCGTCCCGGCTTCGCCGGTCGTCCGGCCGGTCCCGGCGGCGGCGGTCGTCCCGGTGGCGGCGGCGGCTTCGCCGGTCGTCCCGGTGGCGGTGGCCCCGGTGGCGGCGGCGGCTTCGGCGGCGGTCGTCCGGGCTTCGGCGGTCGTCCCGGCGGTCCCGGTGCCCGTGGTGGCACGCAGGGTGCCTTCGGCCGTCCCGGCGGTCCGGCCCGTCGTGGCCGCAAGTCCAAGCGTCAGCGGCGCCAGGAGTACGAGGCCATGCAGGCCCCGTCGGTCGGCGGCGTGATGCTGCCCCGCGGCGGCGGCGAGACCATTCGCCTGTCGCGCGGTGCCTCCCTCACCGACTTCGCGGAGAAGATCGGCGCCAACCCGGCGTCGCTCGTCGCCGTGATGATGAACCTCGGCGAGATGGTCACGGCCACGCAGTCCGTCTCGGACGAGACGCTGCAGCTCCTCGGCGGCGAGATGAACTACACCGTTCAGATCGTGAGCCCCGAGGAGGAGGACCGCGAGCTGCTCGAGTCGTTCGACATCGAGTTCGGTGAGAACGAGGGCGGCGAGGAGATGCTCGTCGCGCGTCCGCCGGTCGTGACCGTCATGGGTCACGTCGACCACGGTAAGACGCGACTGCTCGACGCCATCCGCAAGACCAACGTGGTCGCGGGCGAGGCCGGTGGCATCACCCAGCACATCGGTGCCTACCAGGTCGCGACCGAGGTCAACGACGAAGAGCGCAAGATCACCTTCATCGACACCCCGGGTCACGAGGCGTTCACCGCCATGCGTGCCCGTGGTGCGAAGTCGACCGACATCGCGATCCTCGTGGTGGCGGCCAACGACGGTGTCATGCCGCAGACGATCGAGGCCCTGAACCACGCCAAGGCGGCCGACGTGCCGATCGTGGTCGCGGTCAACAAGATCGACGTCGAGGGTGCCGACCCGACCAAGGTGCGCGGTCAGCTCACCGAGTTCGGTCTGGTGGCCGAGGAGTACGGCGGCGACACCATGTTCGTCGACATCTCCGCCAAGCAGGGTCTGAACATCGACAGCCTGCTGGAGGCCGTGATCCTCACCGCGGACGCCTCGCTCGACCTGCGCGCCAACGCGGAGCAGGACGCGCAGGGCATCGCGATCGAGGCCCACCTCGACCGTGGCCGCGGCGCCGTGGCCACCGTGCTCGTCCAGCGCGGTACCCTCCGCGTCGGCGACACGATGGTCGCCGGTGACGCCTACGGCCGTGTCCGCGCGATGCTCGACGACAAGGGCCAGAACGTGGAAGAGGCGGGTCCGTCGACCCCGGTCCTCGTCCTCGGTCTGACCAACGTCCCGGGCGCCGGCGACAACTTCCTCGTCGTCGACGAGGACCGCACGGCTCGCCAGATCGCCGAGAAGCGCGCTGCGCGTGAGCGCAACGCCGCCTTCGCCAAGCGCACCCGCCGGGTGTCCCTCGAGGACCTCGACAAGGTGCTCAAGGCCGGCCTGGTGCAGGACCTCAACATCATCATCAAGGGCGACGCGTCCGGTTCGGTGGAGGCTCTCGAGTCCTCGCTGCTCCAGCTCGACGTCGGTGAAGAGGTCGACATCCGCATCCTGCACCGCGGTGTGGGTGCGGTCACCGAGTCGGACATCAACCTGGCGACCGGCTCCGACGCCATCGTCATCGGCTTCAACGTCCGCGCCGAGGGCCGTGCCACGCAGATGGCCGAGCGCGAGGGCGTCGACGTCCGGTACTACTCGGTCATCTACCAGGCGATCGAGGAGATCGAGGCGGCCCTGAAGGGCATGCTGAAGCCGGAGTACGAAGAGGTCGAGCTCGGTACGGCGGAGATCCGCGAGATCTTCCGCTCGTCCAAGCTGGGCAACATCGCGGGTGTCCTCATCCGCTCCGGCGAGGTCAAGCGCAACACCAAGGCGCGCCTCATCCGCGACGGCAAGGTCATCGCGGAGGAGCTCAACATCGTCGGTCTGCGTCGCTTCAAGGACGACGTCACCGAGATCCGCGAAGGCTTCGAGGGCGGTATCAACCTCGGAAACTTCAACGACATCAAGATCGACGACGTCATCGCGACGTACGAGATGCGCGAGAAGCCGCGCGGCTGAATCGCATAGCTCGACAGGGGCCGGTCGGCGGATCATATTTCCGTCGATCGGCCCCGGCCGTTGCGTGTACGGTTCGAAGGGTCGTACCCAACACGCACCCCCGGACCGGGGTGCGCCACACGCCTCCCGGGTGGGCTTCACCCGTCACGCATGTATGTAGGGACACTGTCCTTCGACCTGCTCCTCGGCGACGTCCGGTCGCTGAAGGAGAAGCGCTCCGTCGTCCGCCCGATCGTCGCCGAGCTGCACCGCAAGTACGCGGTCAGCGTGGCGGAGGTGGGCGACCAGGACCTCTACCGCCGGGCCACGATCGGTGTGGCGGCGGTCTCCGGGGACGCGGGGCACCTCACGGACATACTGGACCGCTGCGAGCGCCTGGTCGCCGCACGGCCCGAAGTGGAGCTGCTGTCGGTACGGCGGCGGTTCCACGGCGACGACGACGACTGAGCGGTCGGCGGTCGCCGCAAGCACAATGGTGGAAGACGAGAAGGAGAAGGACCAGTGGCCGACAACGCGCGGGCGAAGAGGCTGGCGGACCTCATTCGCGAGGTGATCGCCCAGAAGCTGCAGCGCGGAATCAAGGACCCGCGGCTCGGCTCGCATGTGACCATCACGGACACCCGGGTGACCGGCGACCTGCGGGAGGCCACGGTCTTCTACACGGTCTACGGCGACGACGAGGAGCGTGCCAGCGCGGCCGCGGGCCTGGAGAGCGCCAAGGGCATCCTGCGCTCCGAGGTCGGCCGGGCGGCGGGCACCAAGTTCACGCCGACGCTGACCTTCGTGGCGGACGCCCTGCCGGACAACGCCCGGACCATCGAAGACCTCCTCGACCGGGCGCGCGCCTCGGACGCCCAGGTGCGCCAGGCCTCCTCCGGCGCCACCTACGCCGGCGAGGCCGACCCGTACCGCAAGCCGGGCGAGGACGACGAGGCCACCGGGACCGACAAGGACGCCGCCGCCGAATGAAGGAGAAGTACAGCGGCCCGGACGGCCTGATCGTCGTCGACAAGCCGGCCGGTTTCACCTCGCACGACGTCGTCGCCAAGATGCGCGGCATCGCCCGCACCCGGCGCATCGGTCACGCGGGGACGCTCGACCCGATGGCGACCGGTGTGCTCGTCCTCGGCATCGAGCGGGCCACCAAGCTCCTCGGTCACCTCGCGCTGACCGAGAAGGAGTACGTGGCGACCATCCGGCTCGGGCAGAACACGGTGACCGACGACGCCGAGGGGGAGATCACCTCCTCCGTCGACGCCTCGGCGGTCACCCGTGAGGCCGTCGACGCCGGCGTCGCCAAGCTCACCGGCGCCATCATGCAGGTCCCGTCCAAGGTCAGCGCCATCAAGATCGACGGCAAGCGCTCGTACAAGCGGGCACGCGAGGGCGAGGACTTCGAGATCCCCGCCCGCCCGGTGACGGTCTCCGCCTTCACCGTGCACGCCGTGCACGCCGCCGAGGCGGCGGACGGCACGCCGGTGCAGGACCTGCTGGTCTCCGTCGTCTGCTCCTCCGGCACCTACGTCCGGGCGCTGGCCCGGGACCTGGGTGCGGACACGGGCGTCGGCGGCCACCTCACCGCGCTGCGGCGCACCCGCGTCGGCCCGTACCGGATCGGCGACGCCCGCACGCTCGACCAGCTCCAGCAGGAGCTGACCGTCATGCCCGTCGAGGAGGCCGCCTCGGCCGCCTTCCACCGCTGGGACGTGAACGAGCAGCAGGCCCGTCTGCTGGGCAACGGCGTCCGGATCAAGATCCCCGCCTTCGGCTCCACGGGACCGATCGCGGTCTTCGGGCCGGACGGCCGCTTCCTCGCCCTGATCGAGGACCAGGGCGGCAAGGCCAAGAGCCTGCTCGTCCTCGCCTGACGGCGTCCGCCGCGGGCCCGGCGGTACCGCACACCGTGGGGCGGGGAGCGTGTGATCCACGCGCTCCCCGACCCACGATCCCCCTCCCACTGGTCTCTATCCATCCGGGACGGATGATTCACCCCAACGGGCAGGCGCTCGGAGTGAACCACGGGGGTGGAAGGGGGCGCGTTCAGCCTGAGACCTGGTTTCGCCGATCATCCGCTGCCTACCGTCGTGTGTACGAGCACGGCGGGGAGGTTCGACGGATGAACGGTCGGCGGGCCGATGCCGAAGAGTCGCTGGTACGCATCCGCGACCTCGCCGGGCGGGCGAGGGGCACGGGATTCCTGCTGGACGACCGCGGCACACTGATCACCAGCCACGAGGCGGTCGACGGCCTCGCGCGCCTCGTGCTGCACGCGCAAGGGGAGCTGACCTGCGTCGTCGGCGCCGAGAACGTCACCGTCCTGCCCGAGTTCGACCTGGCCCTCGTGCGGACCGAGGGCCTGTGCGTCCCCCCGCTGCCCGTCGCCGCGGCCGAGCGGGTGGAGGGCGGCAAGGAGGTCCGGCTGCGCGCCGGCCTCTGGCAGAGCGCACGGGTCGTCGGGGACGTGCCGGTCACCTACACCGCCACGGACCGCTTCCACCTGCTCGGTACCGCGCTCGAGCTGTCGCTCTCCGAGCGCGCGGGCCTGCGGCTGGGCGAGGAGGCCACCGGCGGCCCCGTCTTCGACGCCACCACCGGGGCGGTCGTCGCCGTCCTCGGTACCGCGCTCCAGGCCGAGCGCCGGGCCTCCGGCTTCGCCATCCCCCTGCGCGCCGCCGCCCTGGCCGCGCCCGGCGGCCCCCTCGCCGCGGTCCTCGACCGCAACGCCGCCACCGTCCCCGCCTACGGCCCCGACCTCAACCTCGCCGGCGCGCTCCAGCTCACCGCCACCGCCCTGGGGTCGGTCGTCACCCCCCGCGTCTGGCGCGACCCCGTGGAGCGCCCCGAGACCGAGCGCGAGTTCGCCCGCTTCCTCGACGTGGAGCCGGGCGACGCGACCGAGCCGTACGTGCTGGGCCTGGTGGGCGATCCCGGCACGGGCCGGACGACGGAGCTGGGCGCGCTCGCCGGCCGCCGGGCGCGCGGCGCCGAGCCCGCCCCCACGCTCTGGCTGCGGGGCGCGGACCTCATGGTCGGCGACGAGAGCGTGCGCGACGCGATCGAGCGGGCCCTGAAGGCCGCCGGCCGGATCGTCACCGCCTCGGCCGGCCCCGGCGGCACCATCGGGGACACCGCGGCCGCCACCCCCGAGTCCGTCGCCGAGCTGGCCCGCCGCATGGGCCGCCCGCTGCTCGTCCTCCTCGACGGCCCCGAGGAGATGCCGCCCGTCCTCGCGCACGGCCTGCCCGAATGGACGGCCGCCACCGCGCGGTGGCTGCGCCGCCACTCCGCCCGGCTCATCGTCGCCTGCCGCCCCGAGCACTGGGAGACGGCGGGCGCCCTCTTCCCGGCCGGCGCCCTCCACGCCCCCGGCGGCCACTGCGCCCCGCCCGCCACCTCGGGCCCCGCCCTGCCGCCCTGCACCCGGATCGCCGACCTCACCCCGGCCCAGGCCGCCGAGGTCCGGGCGTCCCACGCCATCCCGCCGGACGCGATCGACCCCGCCGACGCCGACCACCCCCTCACCCTGCGCCTCCTCGCGGAGATCCGCGCGGCGCTGCCCGACGGCACGGAGGGCGCCGGCGGCAGCGGCGAGGCCGCCCCCGACCGGTGGGACGTCTTCACCGCCTACCTCGACCTCGTCTGCCTGCGCATCGCCGTGCGGCTGGCCGCCGCCCGCCGGCCGCCCCTGCGCGGCCCGGCGGTCCGGCGCCTGGCGGCGCGGGTCGCCGGCCAGGTCCACGAGGCGGCCCGGCGCTGCCTCGGCCCGGGCCAGGGGGAGCTGGAGCGGGAGGCGTTCGAGGAACTGTTCCCCTGGCGCACGGGCTGGGCGTCCGCGGTGCTCACCGAGGGCCTCCTCGTCCCGGCCGGCGCCGGGTACCGCTTCGCCCACGAGGAGTTCGCCGACTGGCTGCAGGGCGCGCACCTCGACCTCGACGCCGCGCTGCACGCCCTCGTCCACCGCTGGTACGAGCCGGAGGGCCCGCCCGCCGAGGCCGCCGTCCGGCTGCCGTCCCGCTCGGGCGGCGGGCCGGCCCCCGCCCCCAAGGGCCATGTGCCGCCCCCGCCCGGCTCCGCCGCCGCGGGCCGGCCGGGGGCCGCCCGCCGGCGCAAACGCGGCGACCGGCCGGAGCCCCCCACCCTCCTGCCGGTGCCCCGCCACCGCATCGGGCCCGTGCTCCAGGCCCTCCTCCTGCTGGCCCGCCGCTCGGGCCCCACGGAGCTGTCCCGCCGCCTCAGCGCCCTGGTCCACGCCGTGGAGACCCTCGCCCAGCGCGCCGAGAAGACGACGGGCCGGACGCGGACCGCCGACAGGACCGCCACGAGCGGCGACAAGGGCCTGGCGACGCAGGCCGCGAGCGCGGCGGACCAGCGGAAGGGGGCGGCGGCGCGGAAGGACGCGGCCGCGCGGGACGAGAGCGTCCGGGCCGTCAGCGACCCCTCCTGGTGGGCCGCGCACCTCCTCGGCGAGGCGCTGCTGCGCGTGCCCGACGCCACGCCCTATCTCTGCGTGCTGCGCCTGCTCGCCGAGCGCGTCACCGCTCGCTCGCTCGCCGTGGGCGGTTTCGACGGCGAGGACGCCCACAAGCTGGGCGGCCTCGCCGAATTCGGTCCCTGGTTCTGGCTCCGGCTGCCCCTGCGGCTCGCCGACCGGCTGGAACTGCTGCGCATCCTGCTCCCGGCCGACGGCCCGCCTCCCGGCGCGGCCCCGGACCGGGGGCCGGACGACGCGGAGCCCACCGGGCGGCGCGCCCTGGAAGCGACGGAGGGCGAGCCCGGCGAGGACCGGCCGGCCGGAGACGACGACCAGCCGGCCCCCGTCGCCGCCGGCACCGGCGCGCGCGTCCCCGGCCAGACCAGGCGCCCCGGCACCCGCCGGCGCGGCGAGGACGCCGCCGCCACCGCCCGCACGGCCACCGTCCCCGGCCAGCGGACCGCCGGGGAGGCGGGGGACGACCAGCCCGGCCCGCCGCAGGCCGACCGCTTCCTCACGGCCGTCGCCGGGCTCCTGACCACGGACCCCTGCGCCGCCCAGCCCCTGATCTGCCGCTGGTTCACCGACGACCGGCCCCTGCAGACGGCCCCCGAGGCCGACGGCGTGAAGCTCACCGTCTCCACCGCGGCCCAGGCCCTCCTCCACACCCACCGCCGGCGCGCCATCGACGACCTCGCCGAGGCGCTCGTCGAGGCGGGGCACCCCCGCGCCGACGAACTGCTGTCCGACCTCGCCGAGGACGAGCCCTCGGCGCTCTGCCGGGCCGTCGACCGCTGGGCCCACGACGAGCGCGTCGAGCGGCACGTCGCCGCCGCCGCGTACGGCCTCAAGGCCGCGCCCCACGTCACCACGGAGGCCGACCGGGAGCTGCTGCGCTTCTCCGCGCTCGCCATGCTCGACCGCCCCTCCGAGGTCGCCCTCCACGGCACGGCGCTCGCCCTGCTCGTCGGGGACCGGGAGACCAGGGCCAGGCACCTGCCGCAGGCGCTCGCCCGCTTCGCCGCCGGCGACCACCACCTGACGCCCCAGGTGCTGGCCCCGGCCCTGGCCACCCATCCCGAGCCCGTGCTGGCCGCCTTCCGGGCCCGCCTGTACGAGCCGGGGGAGCGGCCCGCCGCCGTCCTGCGCACCCTCGCGGGCGTCACCGCCCCCGCGCTGGCCCGCCGCGTCGCGGCACTGGTGCGCGAGCACGTCGAGCACCGCCCCGAGGGCGCGCAGAACGCCGCCGCGTTCGTCGACCGGCGGCTGGAGGAGGGACCCGCCGCCCGCGCCGTGCTCTTCCCGCTCGTCGTGGACCTGGTGCGTACGCGTCCCGCCCACGTCCGCCGCGCCCTGGCGCCGGTCCTGGCGTCCCCCGGCACCCCCCTGTCGCGCCCGCTGCGCCAGGAGCTGCTGGAGGTGCTGATGGAGCGCGAGGAGTACGGGCCGTACGAGCGCGAGGTCACGGTCCTCGACACGCTGCTGCGCGCCGTGGCCGAGGGCGCCGCCGAGCGCACCGAGGCCCGCACCCGTGACCTCGTCCACCGCACGGGACTGCTGATGGCCCGCACACCCGAGGGCGCGGCCTGCTTCGACCGGCGGCTGACCCAGCTGGCCAGGGAGGTGCCGGTCTTCGGCGACCAGGTTCGCGGCTGGCTGAAATCCGCGCCCGCCCAGTGGGCCGTGGTCGTGGGCCCGAGCGCACGGATCAGGCTGACCGCTGGACGCGAGAAGGGAGACGGGAGGGGCAAGGGGGACTCGAAGGAACCCGCGGACCCGGCGGACGTGACGACCGGTACACCGGCCGATGCGGGGCGCAGACAACCGGCATGGCACTCTTAGTCCTGCGTCATCAGACAGACAAAGGTTCGGGTTCGGGCGAGGAGCGGGCACAGTGCAGCGCTGGCGTGGCTTGGAGGACATCCCCCAGGACTGGGGGCGCAGCGTCGTCACCATCGGCTCGTACGACGGGGTGCACCGGGGGCACCAGCTGATCATCGGCCGGGCCGTGGACCGGGCGCGCGAGCTGGGGGTGCCGTCGGTCGTGGTGACCTTCGACCCGCACCCCAGCGAGGTCGTCCGGCCGGGCAGCCACCCGCCGCTGCTGGCACCGCACCACCGGCGTGCGGAGCTGGTGGCGGAGCTGGGTGTGGACGCGATGCTGATCCTGCCGTTCACGGCGGAGTTCTCGCGGCTCTCGCCCGCCGACTTCGTGGTGAAGGCGCTGGTCGACAAGCTGCACGCGAAGCTCGTCGTCGAGGGCCCCAACTTCCGCTTCGGCCACCGGGCGGCCGGCGACGTCGAGTTCCTCAAGAAGCTCGGCACGACGTACGACTACGACGTCGAGGTCGTCGACCTGTACGTGTCGGGCGAGGCCGGGGGCGGGCAGCCGTTCTCCTCGACGCTCACCCGGCGCCTGGTCGCCGAGGGCGACGTCGCGGGCGCGATGGAGATCCTGGGCCGTCCGCACCGCGTCGAGGGCGTCGTGGTCCGCGGCGCGCAGCGCGGCCGCGAGCTGGGCTTCCCCACGGCCAACGTGGAGACGCTCCCGCACACGGCGATCCCGGCGGACGGGGTCTACGCGGGCTGGCTGACCGTGGCGGGCGAGGCGATGCCCGCCGCCATCTCGGTCGGTACGAACGTCCAGTTCGACGCCACCGAGCGCACGGTGGAGGCCTATGCGATCGACCGGGTCGGCCTTGAGCTGTACGGGCTGCACGCGGCCGTCGACTTCCTGGCCTACCTGCGCGGGATGGAGAAGTTCGACTCCATCGAGGCGCTGCTGGAGTGCATGGCCGACGACGTGAAGCGCTCCCGCGAGCTGGTGGCGGCGCACGAGGCGGCCGTGGTCGCGGGCTGACACCCGCACACCGCCGGTACGGACGAAGAGGGCCCCGGGCGGGCGCGGTCACCGCGCCCGCCCGGGGCCCTCTTCCCTGTCCTACTGCTGCGGCGGCATGGGCCAGCCGCCGTCCTGCTGGGGGTACGGGCCCGGCTGCGGCTGACCGGCGCCGTACGGGTGGTACGGACCGGGGGCCGGAGCGGGCTGGCCCGCCTGCACGGCCTCGGGCGCGTACGCCCCCGGCACCGGCGGGGCCTGGTGGGGAGCGGCGTACAGGCCCTGTTGCTGCTGGGCGCGGACGAAGTCCTCGGCGACCATGGCGGACAGGTTGAAGTACGCCTCGCGGGTCTTCGGCCGCATCATGTCGAGGTCGACCTCCGCGCCCGCCGCGAGGTGCTCGTCGAACGGCACGACGACGACACCGCGGCAGCGGGTCTCGAAGTGCGACACGATGTCCTCCACCTTGATCATCTTGCCGGTCTCACGGACGCCGGAGATGACGGTGATGCTGCGGGAGACCAGGTCGCCGTAGCCGTGTGCCGCGAGCCAGTCGAGCGTCGTGCTCGCGCTGCTCGCACCGTCGACCGACGGCGTGGAGATGATGATCAACTGGTCGGCGAGGTCCAGGACTCCGCGCATGGCGCTGTAGAGGAGACCGGTGCCCGAGTCGGTGAGGATGATCGGGTACTGCCTGCCCAGCACGTCTATGGCGCGGCGGTAGTCCTCGTCGTTGAACGTGGTGGAGACGGCCGGGTCCACGTCGTTGGCGATGATCTCCAGTCCGGAGGGCGCCTGGGAGGTGTAACGGCGGATGTCCATGTAGCTGTTGAGGTGCGGGATCGCCTGGACGAGGTCACGGATCGTGGCTCCCGTCTCCCGTCGTACGCGGCGGCCGAGCGTGCCGGCGTCGGGGTTGGCGTCGATCGCGAGGATCTTGTCCTGCCGCTCGCTGGCGAGCGTCGAGCCGAGCGCGGTGGTGGTGGTCGTCTTGCCGACGCCGCCCTTGAGGCTGATCACCGCGATGCGGTAGCAGGAGAGCACGGGCGTGCGGATCAGCTCCAGCTTGCGCTGCCGCTCGGCCTCCTCCTTCTTGCCGCCGAACTTGAACCGGGTGCCGGCGCTCTGCTTCTTCGGCTTGGGCTTGCCCTTGAGCAGCCGCTCCGAGGACAGCTCCACGGCCGCCGTGTAGCCCAGGGGCGCGCCGTGCACGGAACGCTGCCGCTGCTCGGGCGTCACGGTGGGCCAGCCGCCGGTCCGGGGGTCGACGGGGGAGCCGGCGCCGTCAGGCTGGCCGGGGTAGCCGGCGTGCCCGGGGTAGCCGGGGTGGGCGGCGGGGGCCGCCTCGGCCTGTGCCGGGTGCACGGCGGGAGGCAGCGCGCCGGGCTGGGGCTGCGGTTGCTGCGGCTGCGGGGCCTGCGGGGCTCCTTCGGTGCCGGGGAACGGCGCGGGCGCACCGGGGTGGGGCGCGTACGGGCCGGGGGCGCCGGGGAACGGCTGGCCGGGCACCGGCTGTGCGGGGGCCTGCTGGCCGGGGAACCCGGGGTACGCGGCCGGGGGCAGCGCGCCGGGCTGGTCACCGGCGGGGTACGGGAAGCCGGGGGTGGGCTGGGGCGCGGGGGCGCCGGGCCCGGGATAGCCGTAACCGCCGTGTGCTGCGGGGGCGTGGGGGGCCGGCGGGGTGGCCGTGGGGTAGCCGTTCGGGACACCCGGGGCCGGGTAGCCGTAACCGGCCTGGGGAGCGGCGGGGGTGGGGTAGCCGTAGCCGCCCTGGGGGGCCGCCGGCGGCATGGCCGGCGCCTGCGGTGCGGCGGGGGCCGGGGCGGGGGCGCCGCCCGGGCCGGGGTAGCCGTAACCGCCCGGGGGCGTGGGGGAGTTGCCCGGCGGCACGGCAGTGGCGGGCGCGTCCGTCTCCGGTGTGTCCGCCGTGTCCGGCGTGGCCGTGGCGGGGGCGGCGGCCGGGGCGCTCTCGTCGGCCGGCGTCCCGCCGTCCTGCGCTGCCGCTTCGGCCGTCGCCCCGGCGGTCTCTCCTGCCGTCATCTCCTTCGCCTGCGTCTCCTGCGGCGATGCCGACGGCCCGTCCTCCGCCGCCGGGGCGTCGGAGGACGCGGCGTCCCCGGCCTCGGAGTGCGGAACCGGGACGTCGTCCTGCCGCGCGTCCGGGCTCGCCTGCGCGGGGGCGGCGACGGGGAAGGCGGCTGCGGGAGCCGGCGCGGCGGGGGCGGGGTAGCCGTAACCGCCCTGCGGTGCGGCCGGGGCCGCGGGGGCGCCCGGATGCGGCGTGTACGGGGCGGCCGGCGCCGGGGCCTGGGCGGCCGGCGGCCAGGTGGCGGCGGCACCGCCCGGCGCCGGAGCGGCGGGCGGGAAGTCGGGGGGCAGCGGGGGCAGCGGGACCGGCGCGGCGGCCGGCGTCCAGCTGTCCGCGGGGGCCGCCGGCGAGGTCGCGGGCGGAGGCGTGGGCGCGGCCTCGTCCGACGGGGCGGGGGCCGGGGCGGAGGCGTCGGCTTCGCCCGGCTTGTCCGAGTCCTCGGCGTGCTGGGCGACTTCGTCCCGCACTGCGGCGGGCGAGAACCGCATGGTGGCCTGGCTCTGCACGTCACCTGTGCCGGCGGGGGAGCCGGAGTCGGTGTCGGCGGCGGCCGGTGCGGGCTCGGCGGCGGCCGTGGACGCCACCGGGGTCACGGGCGCGGCCGGCGCCGGGGGCAGGGGGTCGCCGGAGGGCGGCGGAGCCGCGGCGGCCGGGCCGCCGGTCTGCGGCGCGCTCTGCGTGTACCACGCGGGCGGCGTGTAATCGATGGTGAACTCGCCCGTGTGCTCGGGTTCGTGGTCAAGGTCGTGCTCGGCGTCGGGCCGGTCTTCGCCGGCTGTCCTCCCGGCCGCGCGGAGCTCGTCCCGATCGCTGCTCACAATGCCTCCTGCTGGTGTGGTCCGGCACCCGTGGATCCGTCCGCGGGGCCGACCGTTCCTGTCGCCGATCGCCCGGATGTCCCTGTCTGCCCGTCACGCGACAGGCCCGTCGCCGGGTTCTCCAGTGCGTACGTTCATACAGACTAATCGCCGTCCGCATCACTGCGGCAGGCCCGCCCCCACCCCACCAACCGCCCCTCGGTGAAACAAGGCTTCCCGGCGGAAGGCGGGACACACCGTGCTGTCAGTCCTCACGCACCGTGCTGTCAGTCCATGCGCCGGGCCGCGCCGAGGAGCCCCGTCTCGGGCTCCGTCGGCTGCGTGGCGACGTACATGCGGGACGTGCGGGTGCACCACAGCGTGACCCCGTCGGGCAGCGTGGAGAGCGCCTCGACGTCGGTCGCCGACAGACGCATCAGACGGCCGATCTGCCGCGCCTCGTCGGGGGAGACGCGCTGGACGCCGACGAGGTCGGCGTGGCCCATCAGCCGGGGGGCGATAGGGCTCAGGTAGGGCAGCAGCGTCAGCACGGACTGCCAGGGGCTGCTGGCGACACGGCCCCGTGGGGGCCGCACGCCGCAGTCGCGGACGACGAGCACGGGACTGTGCACGGACGGCCCCTGCGGGGGCACCCGGCCGACGTCGTGGAGGGTGACGCACTGCTGGCCGCCGTTGGCCGACTGGGCGAGGCCGGTCCACAGCTGCCGCCGTCCCGTCTCGACCGCGACGCGGGCGCCCGTGCCGACCGTGCGCAGCGCGATGACCTGGGCTGTCCAGGCGCCGCCCACGAGGACGACGTCGAACGGGGTGGGCCGGCCGAGTCCCAGCACGGCGGCCACGCCCTGCTCGTCGGCGCCGATGACCACTCCGTCGTCGCCGACGGGCAGCGCCAGCGTCTCGAACTGCTCGGGCGGCAGCTCGTGCCGGCCGCGCCGCGGGCCGAGGAGGCCGAAGCCGGGGCGTGCCCGGCGCGCGGGGGCCGCCGGATCGGGTGAGGGCGAAGTGGTGGTCATCAACGTGTTCCTCCCAGCGGCAGGGTGGCGAGGACGCCGGGCACCTGTTCGTGGTCCAGGCGCACCAGACCGACCTTCACGCCGCGGGCGGCTCGCTCCAACTCGCGTCGCACCGTGCCCAGTTCGTCCGCACTGCGCCCGCATATCCGGAGGTGTCCGGTGAGGGTGGGAGCGTGCAGTCCGTCCACGTTGCGGCCGCGGCCGAGCGTCAGGCTCAGCGTGGTCGACAGGGCGGGCAGCGAGGTGAGGAGCGCGGCCAGCTGCGGCAGCGAGGCCGCGCCGCCGCCCAGCCGCGGCCAGCGGCCCACCCAGTAGGTCGTGTGCCAGCGGTCGTCGCACCGCCAGGCCCGCGGCGTCTCCGCGGTACGGCGCGTGGGAGCGCCCGCGCGGCCGGCCTGGGCGGTGGCGGCGGGGTTGACGTCGGCGGCCGTCGCGAGGGCGGCTATCAGCGCGTCCTCGGACAGCAGGGTCGCCGTGAAGTCGGCGCCCTCCAGCCGGCTCGCCAGCTGGTTGGCCGCCCGAAGGACACAGAGCCGGGCGCCCTCCACGCCGCCGCCGCGGGCCTCGACGGCCTCCGCGCACAGTTCGGGGTCGAGCTTGAGCGCCACCCAGGTCTGCCGGACGGCGGGTGAGCCCGTGAGCTCCTGCAAGGGGGCGTAGTTGCGCGTGGCCAGCCCCTGGGCGGGCAGGTGCGGGGCGGGCGCGGGCAGGGCGCTCTGCACGACCTGCACGGACTCCAGCCGGATGCCGTCGACGTCCATCGCGTCGCGCAACAGGCCCAGCGGCAGCGCCTGCTCCGCCCTGTTGGCGCGCAGCGGCCGGTCGACGGTCTCGATCCGCAGCACCGCCGACACGAACGTGCCGTCACCGACCAGTCCGACCGTCCGCCGCTCGCGGTCGGTGAAGGACTCGGTCCGCAGGGCGGGCTCGCACTCCACCACGGGGGCCAGGCGCGGGTCCGTCCCCGCGGTCACGGGCACGGCCCGGCGCTCCCGGCGCCGCAGCGCCACCGCCGACGTCAGCCACTCGGTGACCGGCCGGCTGCCCCGGCGCACCAGCGCCAACAGCAGCAGGACGACGGCCAGCACGGCCGCGGGCAGCACCAGCAGCTGGTCGGCCGCCCAGGCGGCGAGCACCAGGGCCGCCGCCACCTCGATCAGCACGAGCTGCTGCAACCGCACCGGTCCCAGCGCCCCGCGACCCTGGGCGGGCCGGGGGACGACCGCGTCCGCACCGGCCCCCGGGCCGCTCCCAGCCCGTATGCGCGTGGCGGCAGCCATTGCCCTCAAGCCCCCTCAAATAACCCGGAAAACACCCTGGGGAGCCGTCCGGTCTCCCTGCCGGTACAGTCCCCGGACGTCGTGTGCCGATCACCTACGGGCATAGTAGAGGCTCGGTACGACACCGGGACCGACAGGGCGGCACCGGCCGCCGCGGGCGATCCCGGGGCGGCGGCACCCGGCGAACCGGGCGAGGCATGCGCGGCGATCGCAGCACACGAACCAACGGGGGAGAAGCAGCTCGACATGGCATCACGGCGGGATGAGCTCAACGCCTACACCTTCGCGAGGAAGCGGACTGTCGCCGCCTTCCTGCAACCCTCACCCACCGGCACGGAGGAGGGGGCGCCGCGCGTCCTGCGCACCGTCCTGCCCGGAATCGTCACCGGGGCGCTGCTCGTCGCCGGCTTCGGCGCCTGGGGCATGTTCAAGCCGACCGCGCCCAAGGGCTGGGACGACGTGGCCGCCCACGTCATCGTCGGCAGCGACTCCACCACGCGCTACGTCGTGCTGAAGACGGACGGCAAGAAGCAGCTGCACCCCGTCCTCAACCTGGCCTCCGCCAAGCTGCTCCTCAAGGAGCCGAAGTCCTCCGTCATCAAGGTGAAGGAGTCGGAGCTCGACAACGGCCACATCCCGCGCGGCCCGACGCTCGGCATCCCCTACGCCCCCGACCGCATGCCCAGCGCGGCCGAGGCCGGGAAGAAGAAGCAGTGGGCGGTCTGCGAACAGCCGGGCGGCAACGGCAAGACCACGCAGAAGGCCGTCTTCCTCTTCGCCGAGCGCGACCCCAAACTCAAGAAGCTCACCGGTTCGCAGCGGCTGCGGGGCGACCAGGCCCTGTACGTCCAGGGCCCCGACGACACCCGTTACCTGATCGACCCGCAGGGCGTGAAGTACGCGCTGGGCGGCGCCGACCGCAAGCCGGCCGAGACGCCCGACGCCAAGCCGGGCGCCGACGCCAAGAAGGACGGAAAGCAGGACGGAAAGCAGGGGAGCGCGGCGGCCGCCGCCGAGCGCAAGCCGGCCGACGCGTCCGACGCCTCCGAGTACAACCTCCTGCTCCGTTCGATCTTCAAGGACGGTGCCCAGCCCCAGCGCGTCACCAAGGACTGGCTGGCCACCTTCAAGGAAGGCGCCCCCATCGTCTTCCCCGAGATCCAGGGCCAGATCGGCGGCGACGCCGGCGTGCGCACCCTGCCGCTCAAGGCCAACCGCGTCGGCATGGTGCTGGAGGCGCCCACGGGCACGGGCATGCAGCACTACGTCGTGCTGCGGGGCAAGGTCCAGCGCGTCTCGGAGTTCGTCGCGAAGCTGCTCCTGAACAGCAAGGCCGAGGCCTCGCTCAACCAGGCGGGCACCCCCGAGCGCGTCAGCGCCTCGGCCTTCACCCCCGACGCCGACGAGTTCTACGGCCAGTACCACTGGCCCTCCCGCGTGCCCCGCCAGGCCAACGGCACGGAGGCCGCCGGGGGCGGCACGGCCAACAACACCGTCTGCAGCGTCTTCGGCGGCCTCGACTCCAAGGGCACCCCGGACCTGGGCACCTGGGCGGGCACCGACTACCCCGCCACCATCCCCGACGGCGCCACCAGCGCCTACGTCACCCCCGGGTCCGGCATCCTCTACCGTCAGGTGACCGGGCGTCAGACGAAGAACGGTTCCGTCTTCCTCGTCACCGACACCGGGCTGCGCTACGCGGTCCAGGCCAACAACGACAGCGCCACCGACAAGTCGAAGATCGGCGACGAGAAGGACCAGAACAAGACCGGCGACGACGAGGCCGGCCAGGAGCAGAGCCCCGCCCCCGCCGCCCCGCAGGACGTCAACAAGGCCCAGATGCGGCTCGGCTACCAGAGCGTCGACCCCGTCCCCGTGCCCGCCAACTGGTCCGGCTTCCTGCCGACGGGACCGCGGCTGGACCCCAACAGCGCCGCGCAGCCGCAGGGGTCGTAGAGCGGCATGAGGACACCACCAGTGACCACACTCCGACGTGCGCCCCTCAGGGCCGCGCTGGTGCTGCTGACGGCGGCGGCCCTGACGACGGCCGCCGCTCCGGCGCCGCTCGGCCCGGCGACCGGCCTGACCCTCGCGGGCAGCGGCCAGTGCACCTACCCCGCCAAGCCGATCAAGGGCACGCCCTGGTCGCTCCAGCGCGTCATCCTCGACCAGCTCTGGCAGGACACCAAGGGCCGCAACGCCAAGGGACGCCCCGTGCGCGTCGCCGTCATCGACACCGGCGTCGACGTCAGCAACCCGCAGCTCAAGGACGCCGTCGACACCAAGAGCGGCGCCGACCTGCTCTCCGACGCCAAGGACCAGAACAAGGGGCAGACCAACGACGTCGTCGGCCACGGCACCAAGGTGGCCGGCATCATCGCCGCCCGCCCGCAGGCCGACACCGGCTTCGTCGGCATCGCCCCGGAATCGGTCGTCATCTCGATCCGGCAGAACGACGAGAAGGGCACCGGCACCTCCAAGACGCTCGCCCAGGGCATCGCCAAGGCCGTCGCGGACGGCGCGGACGTCATCAACATCTCCCAGGACACCGCCAAGCCGCTGCGCCCCGACTCCGACCTGGAACTGGCCGTCAAGGACGCCCTGGCCAAGGACGTCGTCGTGGTCGCCTCCGCGGGCAACGACGGCCTCGACGGAACGGTCAAGGAGACGTACCCGGCCGCCTACAAGGGCGTCCTGGCCGTCGCCGCCTCCGACCGCAACAACGAACGCGCCGTCTTCTCCCAGCCCGGCGACTTCGTCGGGGTCGCCGCACCAGGCGTCGAGATGGTCTCCACCGTCCCCAAGGGCGGCCAGTGCGTCGACAACGGCACCAGCTTCTCCGCCCCGTACGTGGCCGGGGTCGCCGCCCTCCTGCGCGCCAAGCACCCCGACTGGAAGCAGCACCAGATCGTCGCCCAGATCGAGCAGACCGCCGAGCGCCCGGGCAACGCCCACGACCGCTACATCGGCTGGGGCGTCGTCGACCCCGTACGCGCCCTCACCGAGGACGACCACCCCATCGACGCGGTCACCGTCGACAAGAACCCGGCACGCGACGTACGGCCCCCCACCCTGCCCGCCCTCGCCCTGGGCGAGACCCCCCAGGAGCGAAAGGAACGCCTGGCCACCTACGCCCTGGGCGGCGGCGGAGTCCTCGTCGCCCTCATCGCGGGCGTGGCCGTCGTCATCCGTGACCGCAAGCGCCGGTCTGCTTGAGGCATCCCGCCCCGGCGGCGCACCGGCACCGGCACGAAGGCACGGCCGGCACGGTACGGCCGGCATGAAGGCACGAAGGAAAGCATGAGTCAGCCATCACCCCGGCCACCGCACGGTGCGCCGCGTCCGCCCCAGGTCTGGGACACCAGCTTTCACCAGCACCGCACGGCACCGCCCGGCTTCGGGCCGGCCCCCCAGGCGTTCACCCAGCCGGCCGGTTCCTCAGGGGAGGGCGGCGACGGCGGACGGCGCGGACCGCGCCGCAAGGCGCTGGTCATCGGACTCGCCCTGCTGCTGGTGGCCGGTGCGGGCACGGGCGGATGGCTGCTGTGGGGCCGCGACGGCCACCGCCCGGCACCCGCGAAGAAGCCCGCCGCCCGCTCGGTCGACGCGAAGCTGGACTGGATGGCGGAGGTTCCCGACGCGGACAAGGACAGCGTCACCCGCATGTCCAGGCCGTGGTTCGTCAAGAACACCGTGGTGCTGTCCACGAAGAAGGCCGTGACGGCCTACGACGCCGACAGCGGCAAGCCCGGCTGGACCGTGGAGGTCCCCGGCACCGCGTGCAAGGCGTCCCCCGCCGCCAGCGACGGCGTCGCGGCGGTCGTCTACGGGGAGCAGGAGTACCTCTGCGACTCGCTGATGGTCGTGGACGTCGAGCACGGGCGCGTGCTGTGGAAGAAGAAACTGCTCAATGCCAAGGGCCTGAGCGGCCCGCACGACCTGGCCACCCTCACGGTGGACCGCGGCCTCGTAACGGTCGCCGACGTCGGGGGCGACCCGCTCGTCTACGCGGCCGCCGACGGCAAGCAGCAGACCCCCAAGGACTACGGCTGCCAGGAGCGCGGCACCGTGGTCGCGCGTGCACGGCAGCTCACCGTGGTCGAGTGCCAGCTGTTCGGCCGGCAGTTCGTCATGAACGTGGACCAGAAGACGGGCACGGAGAAATGGACCTGGAAGGTCCCGGACGGCCTCGCGGTGCAGAACGTCATCTCCATCGAGCCGGCGGTGCTGGCGATGGGCCGCGAGAACGACACGAGCCCCACGGAGATCGTGAGCCTGGACGACAAGGGCCGTCTGAAGACCCTGGTGGCCGTCTCCTCCGGCCCGTACGAAGTCCAGGACTGTTACAAGAACGACTGGCTGACCTGCCGCAAGGTGGTCGTCGACGGTGACACCGCCTATCTCGCCACGCACAACGAGCGGGTGACCGACGACGGCGCCAGCCCCAACGCGATCGTCGCGGTCGACCTGAACACCGGCAAGCAGCGCTGGAACGTTCCGCTGGGCGGCACCCGCGGCAACCGGCCGCTGACCATGGAGGACGGCAAGCTCCTCGTCTACCAGCAGGCGACCAGGGACGAGAGCGGGAAGCTGCTCGCCCTCGACCCGGCCGACGGCAGCTCCAGCGTCTACATGAAACTGCCGCAGGAGTCCGCGGAACGGGAACTGGCCCTGGCGCGCTTCGGATCGGCGTACTTCCACGACGGCCGCTTCTACCTGGTCACGGATCAGGGCATGTCCGACAAGGCCATGATGATGGCCTTTCGCTGATCCGGGATACGCGACGCGCGAACCGGGTCCGTGAAGACCGGATCCGACCCGACCCCCGGCCGTCCGACGGCCACAGAACACACCGCAGGAGCCAAGCCAGTGTCGCAGTCACCGCACTACGGCTATCCGCCTCAGACGCCCCCGCCGCCGGTGACGTCGAGCTTCACCGCGAGCAGACTGTCCTCCGGCGGCGGAAGCGGACGCGGACCGCTGCGCCGGAAGACGGTCCTGGGCGGCCTGGCGCTCGTCCTCCTGCTCGCCGTGGGCGCCTGGGCCGCATGGGCGTTCACCGGCGACGACTCGCCGGGCGCGAAGAAGCCGGCGCAGACGGCGAAGGGGCCCGCGGCCGGATCGGTCGCCTGGATGGCCAAGCCCCGGACGACACCGGAGAAGAAGTTCAACAGCGCGCTGGGCACGTGGTTCACCGACCACCTCGTCGTCAAGGCCGAGCCGGACATGGTCACGGCCTACGACGTCAAGTCCGGCGAGAAGAAGTGGTCCTTCATCCTCACCGGCCCGCTGTGCGCGGCCTCCCGGGAGTCCGAGGGGAACGTCGCGGTCGTCGCCACGATGTTCGGCGGGCACTGCATCGACCTCAAGGCATTCGATCTGCGCGACGGCCACCGGACGTGGGACGAACTGGTCCTCGCCGACTCGGGTCTGGGTGACACCCTCAGCCCTGAGAAGTGGGGCAAGTCCGAACCCCGGATCGCCCTGCACGAAGGCCACGTCTACATGACCTGGAACACCGGTGAGCAGACCCGCCGCCTTTCCGACGGAAAGCGCGTGGACGAGCAGAAGCACGACGCCTGCGAATGGGTCGACGCGGCGGGCGGCGCACAGCTGATCTCCATCACCTACTGCGGCGAGAAGGAGATCCAGATCCGTTCGCTCGATCCCGGGAAGCTGGGCAAGCCGCGGTGGAGCACGGCGATGCCGCGCAACGACGGGTTCCTCTCCATCGTCTCGACGCGGCCGCTGGTCCTCTCGCAGTCGCCCGGCAAGAACAGCGCGGACGACCAGTTCGACTTCGTCACGCTGGACCCGGCCACGGGCAAGGAGAAGGCGCGCATCGCCTACAACCGCAACTGGCGGCTGGGCGACTGCTTCCTCGTGACGTCCGGCTGCACGGGAGCACTGGTCGACCAGGACAGCCTGTACGTGGCGGGCCAGGGCCTGACCTACGCCTACGACCTGACGGGCGGCAAGGAACGCTGGACGTACAAGGGCGACGCCAACCGCAGCACCGCGCCGGTGGCCGTCCACGACGGCCGGCTCGCCGTCTACACTCCCGCCACCTCGGACCGTCCCGGCAGGCTGGCCTACGTCGCCACGTCCAGCGGCAAGGCACTGCGCACGGTCGACCACTCCAACGATGCCCGGGACCGCAAGAACGAGGCCGTCATGGGCAGGATCGCGGGGTTCCCGCGCCTGGTGGACGAGCGCCTCCTCCTGATCAAGGACGGTGGCCTGGCGGACGAGAACGAGGGCGTGATCCTCGCGATCAGCGCCCCGGAGGGCAAGAACTGAGACGGGCGTGCCGCCGAGGGCGTGTCGCCACGCCCTCCACGACACGCCCGTCCGTGAGGCAGAGTCAGGGTTCGATGTCGAACTCGCCGTCGCGGACCCCGAGGACGAACGCCCGCCACTCCGCCTCGGTGTAGCGCAGCACGGTGTCGTGGTCGGCGGAGGACCGCATGGCGACGGCGCCCCCCGGCAGGTACGCGATCTCGACGCGCTCCTCGGAGGTGTCGCCGGGGGCGCTGAGCCACTCCGCGCCCGAGATGTCCATGGCGTACAGCTCGGCCTTCTCTTGTTCAGTAGCCACTGGCCGGGGCTCCTCAGTCGATGACGGTACGGGTAGCGGACGCCGACGCTAGCAATCCGCGGCGGGTGCGGGGAGGCACTTGCGCAGGTTCGGCCGGCGGGCCGCGGACGGCCCGTCGACGGGGTGATCCGGGGCAACTGGTTGATTAGTGGACCAATGGCCGGGTCACTGTGTATGGCAACTGGGTTGCCTGGTTTGTCGTTTGGAAGCCCTTAGTACGAGTGGATAGAGTGACCGTTGACAACTTCGGTCCGGTGTATAGGACGGCCGCTCGGACGGTCTGTCGCACTACATCCGATTCATGGGGGGAAGGTGCAACATGGGCGACAAATTCAAGCTTGAAGACGACAAGCTCACTAGCCTGGCCAAGGACCTCGGCCACATGCACGACACGCTGGAGGGCCGGATCACCGCTCTCAACGGCGTGATCGACTCCGTCGAGGGTCACTGGAAGGGCATTGCGGCCAATGCCTACAACGAGCTGCAGCGCCAGGTGAACGACGACGTCCGTCGCCTGAAGGAGCTGCTGTCCTTCACCAAGGACGCCATCGTGGCGAGCGACAAGGGCTTCACCCAGGAGGAGCACAACCAGCTCAACAACTTCAAGGGTGTCGCCTCCGCCGGCATCCTGGGCCGCTTCTCGGGTTAGTCCCACTCGTTCGATTTCGCGTCAGGAGACAGCGTCATGGAGATTACCTACTCCGGTGTCATCGAGGCCGCGGGCCAGGTCAAGAGCACCGCGGACACCATTCACACCCAGCTGCAGGACCTCAACGCCCGCGTCCTGGAAGCCGTCTCCCACTGGGACGGTGAAACGCGCCAGGCGTTCCACGAGCGTCACCGCAACTGGGACAACAACGTCGACCACATGCACAACACGCTGCTCGACATTGCGAAGGCCATGAAGCAGGCCGCCCATGACTACAAGGCCAACGACAAGGCGCAGGCCGGTCGCTTCTGAGACCGGTCCGGCCGGTTGGTCAGGACAAGAACGGCGCATTGCCGCACGTGGGTGTGGGACGCGGGCTCCGGCTTCCGTGGCCCGCACCCACATCTGTTGCGTCAGGCGCGAGAGCACTAGGGGAGGTGCTTGATGGGATCCGGAACGCCGGACCTGAATGCTCCCAGCGAGTCGCTGGAGGACTTCAAGAGGCGGGTCGACAGGCTGCTCGAGAAGCTGGACGGCTCGGCGGCTTCACACACGAAGATCGCCGACCAGAAGGTGAAGGGCGGCGCCTACGGCAACTTCGCCGAGGCGCAGGCCCTGGCGTCGGCGTACGACACGGTGCACGCGCAGCTGGAAGTGCTTTCGCGGGCACTGGGTGACCGCCTTTCGGCGATGGGGATCGCCGTGTCCGCGGCGGACAAGGGGTACCGGCACGTCGACGGTGAGCAGGCCAGGCAGCTGGCCGCCATCCAGAAGCGGGGCGACGAGTACTGGGAGCAGCAGAAGAAGTGGGGCGACAACCTCACGAAGCAGCCCAAGACTGAGCACCAGGACAAGGGCGGCGGAGCTGAGCACCAGGACAAGGGCGGGCCTTCGTCCGGCGGAACCACGGCGGACTGATCGGAGTTTGGAAGAACGGGGTAGGGAAGATGGCCAATTCTGGGCCCACGAACTTTGAGCACATGTCGGTCGAGGTCATGATGGCCTGCATCCAAGGTGCCGACGGCGACGAGCTCATCCACAAGGGCCAGGCACTGATGGACGCGAAGGACGAGATCGAGCGGATCGGCAACGATCTCAAGGGTCACGTCACCAGGACGACCTGGGACGGCGAGGGCGGTACGGCCTTCCACGAGTGGGGGGACGACTTCGCGAAGCAGGTCCTGAAGCTCGCCAACTTCTCCGGTGTCGCCGGGAAGTACATGCGTCAGGCCGGCTCGGACCTGAAGACCGCGATCAAGGCGTTGCCGCCCATTCCCGAGGGCACGATGGGTCAGTGCTTCGCTGACGCCGACAAGGAAAAGGCGCGGGTAGAGGCCCTCGACAAGGTGCGCGGCCAGGTCGCCGAACAGATGCAGAGGATCGCCTCCTCGTACCGGGCGTCGACATGGGAGATCAAGGGCGCGGAGCTGCCTCGGCTTCCGGGGCCGCCGGACACGATCATGCCGATCAGTTCCGACTCGGAGGCCTACGGGGCCTCGGGCGGCCGTTCCGGTGGGACTTCCGGCGGAGCCTACGGCGGAGCAGTGTCTACGCCGAGCCATGGCTCGTTCGGTGGATCTGCCTCGTCTGGTGGCCACGGCACGGTGTCTGCCGGGCATCAGAGCGTGGACTCCCCCTCGGGGACGGGGTCGGTGAACGTTCCGTCTTCTCCGGGGCACATCGATCGTGTTCCTCTGCCGGACAACATCGGCACGAACATCGATGGCACGACAACGCCTACGGCACCTCCCGTTCCTTCCAACGTCGGCACGCTCCCGCCGCCCACCAGCGCGGGGCCCGGCGGAACGCCTCCCCTCGTGACGCCTCCCATGGGACCGATGACCCCGAATCTCGGTGGCGGTCCCCGCACCGTAGGCGGCGGCGCTACTCGGATGCCCCCCACCGCTGGTGGTACGGGCAAGTTCGGTACCGGGCCCATCAGCGGCTCGATTCGTCCCAACATTCCGCGAGCCGATACGGGCATCATCGGCGGCATGCCGTCGCACGGTCAGCCGGGTGCGCCCGGTGCGCGAGGAGTGCCCCGGGGGACGGTCATCGGTGGCGAGTCGCAGCCGACAGGTCGCGGAATGGCAGGCGGAGGAATGCCGGGCGGCGGTATGCGTTCGGGTGCCGGTGGCTCCGGCTACGCAGGCGGTACCCGCAGGCTGGTCTCGGAACCCGGTGGCGTCGTGGGGGGCCCGCGTGGCTCGCAGGGCGCGCGCAGGGACTTCACGCCGGGTGGTGCCGGGCTGGTTCGCGACAAGGGCACCTCGACCGGTAACGGTGGCCTTGTGGGCGGTCCGCCCCGCGCTGGCCAGCGCTCATCGGACCAGCAGCGTGACGGCGCCGGCGTTCCGGACTACTTGACCGAGGACGAGGAAACCTGGTCGACGGGAGGGCACAACGCCGTCCCGCCGGTGATCGAGTAGAAGTGCCCCCGCAGTTGCGGTAGTCGGTGGCGAGCGAAGAACGAGTGGATGACATTGAAGTCAACGGTCAAGCAGATGCGTAGGCGAGGGCTGGCTGTGATGTCCGTTCTCGGTTCTTTGCTCGCCATCGGCGGTGGAGTGGCGCCACCCGCGCTCGCGGACACCATGCGCGAACGCCAGTGGTACCTGGACAAGATGCAGGCCGAGCAGATGTGGAAGGTCAGCACCGGTACAGGCATCACTGTCGCGGTTGTGGACACCGGGGCCAAACCCTCCCAACCGGAACTGGCTGGCAAGCTTCTTCCGGGTAAGACCTTTGGCGGGCACGGCTCAGACGACGGCAGTGAAGACACTGCCGGCCATGGAACCGCGATGGCATCCCTGATTGCGGGGAACGGAGCAGGTGGCCAAGGCGTCAAGGGCCTTGCCCCAGGTGCCAAAATCTTGCCTGTGAGGGTTTGGGGTGAAACCTTTAACGAACAGGCAGAGAGCGTAGCGTCCACCGCTAAAGGGATCCGCTATGCCGCTGATAGCGAAGCGCGAATCATCAGCATCTCTATGAGTGTTGGTGAGCATACGCTCCTGGACTACCAGCGCACTGAAATGCAGAACGCCATCGACTATGCAATCAAGCGCGGGAAGTTGATCTTCGCGGGATCGGGTAACAAGGGAGACGAAGTCAATCTCCCGGAATATCCGGCAGCGGCTCCCGGCGTGGCCGCGGTCGGTGCGCTCGACAAGAGTTTCAGCCGCACCAAGTTCTCGGGGTACGGTCCGCACATCGCTTTCGGCGCTCCCGGGGACGAAATCCCCATCCCCTGCGACAAGGGCGACACCGGCTACTGCCGTAGCAACGGCACCAGCCAAGCCACCGCCCTAGCCTCCGCCTCAGCCGCCCTCGTCTGGTCCATGCACCCCGACTGGAACGGCAATCAGGTCCTCCGCGTCCTGATGGACACCGCCGGCCGTCCCACCACCGGCAAGCTGCCTAGCGATTACGTCGGCTGGGGTTCCATCCGGCCGCGCATCGCCGTACTCGAAGGCAAGGGCGATCCCGGTCCCGCCGACGTCAATCCCCTCGTGGCCGCCAAGGCGGCGGCCGAGTCCAAGTCGCCGGCCCCGTCGGACAAGTCGGCGGCCCCCAGCCACGCCCCCGCGCTCGCCGGCACCAAGGGGAAGGCGTCGGACGGCAAGGGCGGCGGCAGCCTGATCCCCTGGGCGATCGGTGGCGTCGTGGCCGCAGTGGGCGTGGGCGTGGGCCTGAACGTGTGGCTCCGGCGCAAGGCCGCGGCCCGGGCGCAGGCAGCCGATCCCGTCACCCCCACCTTCCACACCAACATCCCGTACGGCGCCCCGCCGCCCCCGGACGCGCCGCCCTTCCACGCCCCGCACGCCCCCCAACCCCCGCACAGCGGACCCACCCCCGGCGGCGGCCACTGAGCCGGCAGCTGCGCGCGGGGCGGAACGGTCAGAACACCGGCAGCGCCACCAGCGTCTTCTCGCACACCACGAAGACGCGGTTGCCGGCCCCCGCCAGGCGCCACAGGGCGCTCGCGCCCGCGCCCCGCCCGTAGGTCCACGTCGGCTTGCCCGAATCCTTGTGGTGGGCTGTGACCCCCTCCCCTCCCGACAGGGAGGGAACGACCCACACGCTCTTGCCCTGGACCACGGGAGCCGTCAGCGGGGCCACTCCTGCCGCGTCCTTGGGGACGTACTCCCAGTCGGGTGTGCCGTCGTGCCGGTTGCGGCGGCTGAGTCGCGCGCCGTCCATGGCGTACAGGGCGTCGCCGTCGACGGTCGGCGGGCCCCAGCCGCCGAAGTGTTCCGTCAGCGGGCTCTTCGCGCGGACCGACCACACCTCACCACCGTCCTTCAGACGGCGTGCCGTCAAGGTCTTGCCGCCCAGGTACACCACCCCGTCCACGACGAGCGGAGCCATGGCGTCCGTCGAGTCCGGGCGTTGGGACAGTCTCCACGCCTCCTTGCCCGTGCGCGCGTCGAGGCAGACGACCTTGCCGTCCGTGCCGCAGACGACGAGCCGGCCGTCGCCCACGGCTCCGATCGCGGGACTGACCAGGGTCATCGGCACGGGCAGCGGTACGGACCAGCGGACCGTTCGGGAGGAGACGTCGAGCGCACAGAGCTTGGTGATGTCGCCGTGCGCGGCCTGGCCCGCCTCCCCGGCGGCGAAGTAGACGGTGTCCGCGTCAGCCGCGACCGTCCCCCTGGCCGTCAGGTCGAGCGACCACCTCTCCGCACCGGTGGAGGTCTCGAAGGCGACCAGTTTCCCCACCAGGGTGGCCGAGACGAGGAGTTCGTCCCCGACGGGGGTGAGGGCGGTGAACGAGTCCGACTTCCCCTGCCACTTCACCTGCCCGTCGGTCACCGACAACGCCACCGGCCCGCGCGCCGAATGGGTCACCACGACGTCCCCCAGGGGCAGCGGGGCGATGGGCAGCCCGGACGGACCGTCCACCGGTCCCCACAGGGGACGGGGAGCCGTGCCGTCCTGGTAGCGCGAGGACGGCAGGCGTTCGGCGTCCCACGGCTGCGGCCGCGGAGTGCCCTCCGCCTCCAGCGGCCGTCCGGGCCCCTTCCCCTTCCGTGACCGCCAGGTCCACCAGGCCGCCCCCACGCCGCCCGCGACGAGAGCGACGCCGCCGCCCCTGGCGAGGGCGGTGACGAAACCGCGCCGCGAGGGGGGCGAGGAGGCGCCGAGGGGAGCCGTCGTGGCCGGAAGCGTGGCCAGCCGCCGCGCCTCCGTCTCCCGTCGCGCGATGTCGGCGGCCAGCGCGCCCCGCCGCCACACCCGCTCGGCGCCCTTCGGCGGAGCCATGGCCGCGATGATCTGCGCCGGCAGCGGACGGTCGGCGGGGTCCTTGGCCAGGCACGGTTCGACCAGGGCACGGACCGGCGCGGACAGGGCGTCCAGATCGGGCTCGCCGTGCACCACCCGGTACTGCACGGCCGCGACGTTCGTGCCCGCGTACGCGCGGCGCCCGCTGGCCGCGTAGGCCAGGACCGCCCCCAGAGAGAAGACGTCGCCGGGCGGACCGACCCGCCGCCCCAGCGCCTGCTCGGGCGCGCCGTAGCCGGGCGTGACCGGGGCGTGGCCGGTGGAGGTGAGCGTGAGGCCGTGTTCGGGGCGGGCGATGCCGAAGTCGATGACGCGCGAACCCCGCGAGGTCAGCACGATGTTGGACGGCTTGATGTCGCGGTGCACCAGCCCCCGGGCGTGAACGTCGCGGAGGGTGGCGGCGAGTTCCGCGCCCAGGGTCCGTAGTCCCGCGTCGTCCAGCGGCCCGTGCCGCTCGACGGCCTCTTCGAGCGTCGGTCCGGCCAGGAACTCCGTGGCCATCCAGGGCCGTCCGCCCTCGGTCCACGCGCCCAGCACCCGGGCCACGCCCGGAGTGTCGACGGCCTGCGCGACCTGGGCCTCGCGGACGAAGCGCTGGGACAGGTTGCGGTCCTGCGCCAGCTCGGGCAGCAGCACCTTGACCGCCGCCGTGCGTCCGGCCGCGTCCCTGCCGAGGTAGACCTTGCCCATGCCGCCCGCGCCGAGCACGCCGATGAGCCGGTACGGCCCGAGGCGGAGGGGGTCGCCGGTGCTGAGGGGTTTCATGGTGCGGGTGTCTCCCTGGAGGGTGCTGAAACGTGAGGGGGCGGCGGCGTCAGGCGAACGGGACGGCGCACACCAGGCCCCCGCTGCCGTAGACGAGGACCCGGGCCCGTTCGTGGGCCACCAGGTTCCTGCCGAGCCCGTCGGGCACGGCCATGGCCCACGCCGTCCGGTGGCTGTGCAGGTCGATGGCGACCAACTGGTCACGGGACCGCGCTCCCCGGGTGTTGCCCGGGCCGTTCGCCGTGGCGTGCACGTAGAGGTACCGCTCCCCGGCCACGGGCGGGATGTCGAGGCCGGGCGTCATGGCGGCGTCGAGATCCGTCTGCCACAGCAGCTCGCCGCTGGCGGCGGACACGGCGACGATCCGGCGCGTCCCCTCGGCCGCGTACACGACGCCGCCTTCGACCGTCGGCCTGCCGTAGCGGCGGGCCCCCTTCGCGATCCCGCCGACGTCACGCCCGGGCCCGAACTCCCACGCCCGCCGCCCGTCGGAGACGTGGCGGGCGGACAGCCTGTCGCTGCCGAAGTAGACGCGCGCGTTGTCCGCCGCGAGCCGCCCGGGCAGAACGAACGAACTGTCCGCTTCCCCGCGCAGCAGGACCTGCCGCCAGGCGATCGCGCCCTGACCGGCCCGCCACGCCTGAAGTCGGTCGGCATGGCCTTCGTACCAGGGCCGGGTGAGGAGCAGCTGGCCGCCTACGGCCCGGCCGACGAGACGCGCGTTGGCGCTCTGCGGCTCGTACTCGCCGCCGTCGTCGAGCGGCTGTCGCCAGCGCTCCCGGCCGGTCCGCGCGTCGATCGCGACGAGCCGCCAGCCCGCCGTCCGCTCCGTGGCCGTGGCACCGGGCCGGCCCGTCCGGGCGATCAGGTAGACCACCCCGTCGGCGGCGGTCAGCAGGTGGGCCGCCGTGACGTCCGCGTCGACGACCGCGATCCCCTCACCGAGCGGCTCCGGCTCGCCGTTGGCGAGGTTCACGGAGCACACCGTCACCACCGGCGCGCCGCCCTTCTCACCGGGCACGAAGGCGTAGACCCGCTCGCCGTCCGTAGTCGCCTGCCACGCCCGCTGGACCTTGCCGCAGGTCCACTTCTCCTTGCGGGACGTGGCGTCGAGCCCCACGAGCCCCTTCTTGGTCAGCACCACGAACTGGTCGCCGACCACCAAGGGGGGAAGCAGATCGTCGACCTGTTCCACGCGCGCCGACCACACGGCGCGCGTAGGGACGTGCGGAACGCCCTCGGCTGACGAACCCGCGGAGGCCGACGCCGACGCCGGCGCGGACGGGGAGGCCGACGCGGCCCCGTCACCCCTCCCGAACCACGCCCAGGCCCCGGCCCCCGCTCCGGCCAGCCCGAGCAGCGAACCGCCTGTGACACCGAGCAGCCTCCGCCGGGACACACCCGCCGAGCGCGTGGTCGCGACCTGGGCGTCCCGGCTCTCCGGCGGGGCCGGCAGCCGGTGCGCCCGGACCTCCCACACCTCGCAGGCACGCCGTGCGATCTCCGCGAGCAGCACCTCGGGGAGCCGGTCGGCGAAGTCCCCGTAGCCGGCGCCCCCGTGAGACCCCGCGCCGTAGGGCCCGTCCCCGTCGCGGAGCAGGTGCGCCAGCTCCGCCGTGCCGGGACGCCGCGCGGGGTCCTTGTCGAGGCACCGCGCGAGCAGAGGAACGAGCGCCGCCGGCACGCCGGTCAGGCCGGGCTCCGCGTACCGCACCCGGTACAGCAGGTCAGCGGCCCGGCCGGTGCCGAAGGGCCCGTTCCCGGTGGCCGCGTGGACGAGGACGCCCGCGAGCGCGAACACGTCGCCCGCCGCCGTGTGGTCCAGGCCCGCCGCCTGCTCGGGTGACATGAAGGCGGGCGTACCGACCGTGGAGCCCAGGCGCGTCAGCCGCTCGTCGCCGACGGCGCGGGCGATGCCGAAGTCGATGACCTTCGGACCGAAGGCGGTGACCAGGATGTTCGACGGTTTGAGGTCGCGGTGCACGACGTCCGAGCGGTGCAGCTGCCCGAGCGCCTCGGCGAGGACCGCGCCCAGCGCCCGCACGGAGCGTTCCGGCAGCGGGCCGGCGAGCGCGACCGCCTCGTCCAGCGGGGGACCTAGGACGTACTCGGTGGCCAGCCACGGCGTGGGGGCCAGCGGATCGGCGTCGACGACGGCCGCCCCGTACTCCCCGCCGATGACCCGCGCCGCGTCGGTCTCCAGCCGGAAGCGGGCCCGCAGTTCCGGGTCCGAGGCGAGCCGCGCGTGCATGGTCTTCAGCGCGACCGTCCGACCGCCGGGAGAACGGCCCAGGTAGACGGTGCCCATGCCGCCGCTGCCGAGCCGGGCTACGAGCCGGTACGTGCCGAGCTGCTGGGGGTCGTCGTGGTGCAGGGGGAAGGGCATCGGGGCAATCCGCGAAGAAGGAAGGAGGAGGGAGGGGAGAAGGCGGGATCAGCGGTGGGGGGACGCACCCGGCAGGGAGGTCTCCACGGCCAGCAGGGCCGCCGACTGCCGGACGAGTGCCGTGATGACGTGCCCGGGCAGCCATCCGGGCCCGAACAGGGCGGCCGCCCGGCTCCGGCCGCGCGGAGCCGCGCCGGACGCACCGGCGCCGGCCGGAGCGGTGCCGGTCAGCTCGTCCAGCACCCGCTCGGCCCGTGGCCTGCCCGCCGGGTCGCCGGCGAGGCAGGCGGAGACCGTCCCGCGGAGGCCGTCGGGCAGCTCGCTCCGCTCGGGGACGGTGTGCCCGGTGGCCGCGTACGCCAGGACCGCCCCCAGCGCGAAGACGTCGCCGGCCGGGTGCGGGGGGCCGCCGGCGGCCCCTTCCGGCGCCACGGTGCCGGACGCGACGCCGGGCAGCCCGCCGTGCCGCCGCCCGGCCGGGGCCGCCGCCCGCAGGGCACCGAAGCACGTCAGCCGCAGGCCGTCCGCCGTGACCAGCACGGCGGCGGGGGAGAGCCCCGCGTGCGCCACCCCGCCCGAGTGGAGCGTGAGGAGGGCCTCGGCTAGGGCGGCTCCCAGAGCGCGGACGGTGCGCTCGGGCAGCGGCCCGCCGTGTGCGGCGAGCACGGCGGGCAACGGCAGGACGGGCAGGTACGCGCAGGCGTGCCAGGGCAGCCCGTCCTGCTCCCCGGCATCCGTCAACGGGGCGAACCACGGCCCGGACCACGCCCCGATCAGCCGCCGGGCACCCTCCGTCTCCACCGCGAAACGCCCGGCGTCGGCCCCGGCGAGGGCCGTGCCGACCAGGACCGTGCGGTCGCCGTCCGCACTCCGCGCGAGGAAACGATCCTCCGGAACCGGTACGTCCCCATCCGGTGGATCGAGCCGGGCCACGACGGTGTACGGGCCGATCAGCCGCGGGTCGTCGTGGCGCAGCGGTTCCATGGACGGAGGAGCTCCTCGTGGGGGTGGTGAGTGGCGGGTTCAGAAGTCGTCGGGGTCGACGCCCTTGGGCGCCTGGTAGGTGGGCGAGACGATGCTGAACAAGATCAGGTCGGTCTTGGACGCGTTCGGCCCGTTGGCCCCGTCGTCCTTTCGCGTGCTCCTGAGCAGCAGTTCGGCGGAGAGGGAGACGTGGTCCTCCTCGTGCACGGCGTCGATCTGCGGCTGCTGTGCCTTGGAGTTGGCTCGGCCGTCCCGGGTGATGCGCCAGCCCCGCTTGGCCAGTTGGTCACGCAGGCGGTCCCAGCCCTGGGCCAGTTCCTCGGGTGAGAGCTTCCAGACGGACCAGTCGTGCTGGATCGAGTAGAGCCCCTTGCCCTTCTTCTGATCGAAGGTGACGGGCGACGGGCCGCCTGGCGTGACCTCCCCCCGCAGCTGCGTCATGTCGAGGAGTTCACTCGAAAGTCGGCCGACCCGTGCCTCGGCGTCCTGGGGATGCTCGACCTTCACCTCATGCGAGGAGCCCTTGCCTGGGGTCGTTTCGCTTGTCCCGGACTTCTTCGGCTGGTCATCCATGATGCTGCATCCCGTGGCACAGACGGCGGCGATGGAGATGATGGTGAGCACCTTTCGCCACGACATCGCGTTTCCGTGACGTTGCTGGGTGGTCACCCTAGTGTGTGTGGTCATTTTTTGGGCGCCACCTCGTCGTAACGTCCCATAATAACCTTAGCCTGGTTCTTGATGCTCAAACTGGCCGCGTCTTTCTTCTCGTCATAGTCCCAGTAACCGCCGTGCCCTTCGGTGTCGGTGGCCATCTGGTTGGCCCCAAACCTCGCGTCGCTCGGCACGACGAAGTCCACACCGGTCTTCCAGTGCCATTCCCGGTGGCCATGGCTGAACTGGCCGAGGGTACCGACAAGGTCATCTCCCTGGGCCCGTTCGTTCCACACGTGCCCCTTGGGAACGTCCATGTCGGTGGCCCGGCCGACCTGGGCGCCGGGACTTCCCGCGAAGACGACGTCGTCCACGGGTAGGTGACCCTGTCGTGCTGCGGATCCGACCACCACGGTGCCGTAGCTATGGGCGACGGCAGTCAGATGTTGCTCAACGCCCGGGTCATGTGAAGTGCGAAGGCCCGCGAAGAACTGGTTGGTCGCTCCTGCGGCGTCATTCGCGTAATGGCTGTACGGTGAGTCCCTCTTGACGTCCTGCGGTGCGTCGTAGCCGTACCACGCGATGGTTGACACGCTATGTCTGGGATCGACGGCGCTACTTGTGCGCCACAGCTTCTCGGTACGGCTGAGGCCGGTGTGGATGTCCGCGAGACATGCTCCGGTGCCGGGAACGTAGACAGCAGTGTTCTCAGCCCGGTCCGGGTTGCCGGTGGCGATGATGGCGTGCCCACGGCCCTTGGTGTCGAAGCCCAGAAGGTATGCCTCGGGAAGTCCGCGCTCGCCCGTCTCGGCGATGCGGCGATTGATGGTTTCTATGCCGGCCTTCTTCTTTTCGAGGTCTTCTATCTGCTCCTCCCACTTCTTCCACTGAGGCGTGATTTCCTGCACGCCTTGCAGTGGGAGGCCCGTGATGTTGTTGTACTTCTGCTGGTACTTGGTCGGCGGATGGCCTCTCAAGGCGGCCAACTGGTATGTGATCTCCGCCTTCTCCGCGCGCATGACGGTCCGGTTGGCATCGTCACGCACGATCGCGGGCAGGCCGTCCAGCGCCCCGATGCTCGCCGGGTACAGCGAGACGTATTCATCGCGCTGTTCTTGCGAGAGGCCGCTCCACCAGGCGGCGTTCTCCTTGGGGGACTTGCCCCTGGGGATGTCCGATTCTCGGAAGTGCTTGCCCGCCGCTGCCCGGACGTCCTTCAGGTCCTGTGCGACGTCGACCCAGTCGGTGTTGTCGAGGTCCTTCCCGGTCCCGAGTTTCGCCAGCACCCGGGCGTAGCGCCCGTCGATCTCGTTGGCTTCTCGGAGCGCCTGGCCTATGTGGTCGGCGATGGCCTGTGCCTTGGCCTGGTTGGGATCCGTCCCACCCGGGTTCAGCAGGGGAGGGGTGCCTCTCAGGTCGCGTGCCGGCTGCTGCAACAGGGGTGCCGGGGTCGACGGGCTCCTCGGGTAGTCGACGGACCCGTCGTCGTGGACGGTGAACTTCAAGTTCTTGGCGTCTTCGAGGGCCTGTTTGAGCTTGCGCTGCGGTGCTTCCAGCTCTTCGGCCAGTCCGTTGAGCACCGTGCGTATCAGCCCGCACTCGGTGTGGATGTAGTGGTAGTTCTGGCTCAGCGTGTCGAGCTTCGCCATGGCCTGGTTGGCCGCTTCGCCCTTCTGCGTGTCGTGCAGCTTGGCGGTTATCTCGTTGTCTACACGAGTCCTGGCAGCGCCGGCCCGACTGCTGACATCTCCCCACCCGTCAGCAGCCTCCTCGAACTCCGAGCGCTTGAGATCCCGTAACTGGCTCAGTGTGATCAAGACCGGTCACTTCCCCGACTTGCGGCCGGCGGGGGCGAAGGTCCCCTCGGTCTTCACCTCGTGCGCGTCGAACTCCTTGCCCGCCTGCGCGAGGTTCGGAGCGAGCTTGTCGAAGTGGTCGCGCACCGCTTCGAGGCGGCTTTTCCAGCCGGAGCGGATGCCCTTCAGCGCCGCCGTGCTGGCGAATCCGGCCGTACCGGACTCCAGTCCCTCATGGGAGGAGTCCAGCTTGGTGATCGCACTCTGGGTGCTGGTACGTAACTCCCCGGCGACACCGCCGGCGGCCGTCCAGGGGCCGCCGCTCGCCTTGTGCGTGTCGCTGCCCGCTCGGCCGCCCTGGCCTCCCCCTGCGGAGGCCAGACTCATGCGGGCGCCATCACGCACCGCGATGCTCGTGTCCTGGCCTTCCGTGCGGAAAAGCCGACTCCACTCCGGGGACAGCTCGGACGCCGTCATGTCGTTCCCCCTGTCGCGCCTCTACCTAACACGGTCGCGTCCACCCCTTGCCCGGGGCGGACGCGACCGTTGTTGCGCGAGTGATGCTACAAGCGGGGCAATCGCGGCGCCTGAGTACACGTACTCAAAAAGGCCATCGGCCCGGCCGCGTGCCGGCTCCCTCACTCCGTAGGCAGCCACCCCGTCTGGATCAGCGAGCTCCCCTGCTTCCGCGAGACGAAGATTCCCCGTCCCGGGGGCAGCGGCCGCGGCTTCACGTTGCCCAGCAGCTCGCCCTCGCCGCGGTCGCCGGAGAGCACGACGCCCTGGGCTCCCAGCTCCTTGAACCGCTGGATGAACGGCTCGTACATGGAGCGGCCGGCACCCGCGGTGCTCCGGGCGATGATGAAGTTCACGCCGGTGTCCCGCGCGTACGGCAGGTTGTCCACCAGCTGCGCCAGCGGGTTGCCGGACGAGGTGGCGACCAGGTCGTAGTCGTCGACGATGATGAACGCCCGCGGGCCCCGCCACCAGTTGCGGTTGCGCAGCTGCTGCGGGGTCACGTCCGGGCCCGGTGCGCGGCTGTTGATGAGGGCGTTCATGTCGGCGAGGTACGGATCGAACGCGTTCTGCGTCGTCGCGTAGCCGGCCAGGTACGGCTCCGGCACGCACTCCAGCAGGCTGCGCCGGTAGTCGCCGACGCAGAACAGCGCCTCCTCCGGCGTGTACCGCTCGGTGAGCTGCTTGATGAGCAGCCGCAGCAGGGCGGTCTTGCCGGACTCGCTCTCTCCGTAGACGGCGAACAGCGGGTCGGTGTCGAAGTCGACGAAGACGGGCGCGAGGTTCATCTCGTCGATGCCGATGGCGACGCCGCGCTGCGGCTCGGCGTGGCCGTCCGGCAGCTCCCGCACGGACAGCGTCCGGGGCAGCATGCGCACCTGCGGGGCGTGCGGGCCGGGCCAGTTCTCGACCGAGGCCTTGACGAACGCGGCCGTGGCCTCGGAGAGGTCGTCGCCGCCGCCGGAGGCGCCGTCGACGCGCGGCAGGCCGCCCAGGAAGTGCAGCTTCTCGGCGGTCAGACCGCGGCCGGGCACCCCCACGGGCACGTTGGCCGCGACCTTGCGGTCGAGCTCGGAGTCGAGCGGGTCGCCCATGCGCAGTTCCAGGCGGCTGAGCAGCTGGTCCTTCAGCGCCGCCCGCATCTCCATGTAGCGGGAGACGGTGACGACCAGGTGCACGCCCAGCCCGAGGCCCCGCGCGGCGATGTCGGCGACGACGGGCTCGAGCATCTCGTAGTCCGTCTTGAAGGAGAACCAGCCGTCGATGACCAGGAAGACGTCGCCCCAGGGCTCGCCCGGCAGTCTTCCGGCGGCGCGCAGCTGACGGTAGGTGCTGATCGAGTCGATGTTGTTGTCGCGGAAGAACTCCTCGCGCCGGTTGAGGATGCCCGCGACCTCGGCGACCGTACGCCGGATCTTCTCCGGGTCCAGCCGGGAGGCGATCCCGCCGACGTGGGGCAGCCCGTCGACGGCGCTCAGGGCGCCGCCACCGAAGTCCAGCCCGTAGAACTGCACCTCGTGCGGGGTGTGGGTGAGGGCGAACGCGCCGATGAGCGTGCGCAGCAGCGTCGACTTGCCGGAGCGGGGACCGCCGACGACGAGCATGTGGCCCGCCGCGCCCGAGAAGTCGCGGAAGAGGACGTCACGCCGCTGCTCGAAGGGCTTGTCGATCAGGCCGAGCGGCACCCGCAGCCCGCCGCCCCGCGGCGAGCCGGGGGCGTGGAGGCCGCGCTCCGGGGAGACCGCCAGGCCGGACAGCAGCTGGTCCAGGGAGGGCGCCTCGTCCAGCGGCGGCAGCCACACCTGGTGGGCCGCCGGTCCCTGGCCCTCCAGGCGCCGCACGATGACGTCCAGGACCGTGTCGGCGAGCGCGTCGTCGTCCCGGCCCGGGGCGGTGAGCGGGACGGCCGGGTCGGGCTCCGCGTAGCGCACCGGCACCGGTGCCGCGGTGAACGGCACCGGCCGGCGGTCGGTCGGGAAGGAGCCGGTGCGCGTCGTCGTGGTCACGCCGCCGCGGTAGACGGCCGAGACGTAGGCGGCCTTGAACCGCGTCATCTCGTCCGTGCCGAACTTCAGGTAGCCCGATCCGGGCACCGACGGCAGGTGGTAGGCGTCCGGCACGCCGAGCGCGGTGCGCGACTCGGCGGCGGAGAAGGTGCGCAGACCGATGCGGTACGAGAGGTAGGTGTCCAGGCCGCGCAGCCGGCCCTCCTCCAGCCGCTGGGAGGCCAGCAGCAGGTGCACGCCCAGCGACCGGCCGATGCGGCCGATCTGGATGAACATCTCGATGAAGTCCGGCTTCGCGGTGAGGAGTTCGCTGAACTCGTCGATGACCAGCACCAGGGAGGCCAGCGGCTCCAGCGGCGCGCCGGCGGCACGTGCCTTCTCGTAGTCCGTGAGGTTGGCGTAGTTGCCGGCGGCCCGCAGCAGCTCCTGCCGGCGCTGCAGCTCACCGGTGATCGAGTCCCGCATGCGGTCGACGAGCGTGAGGTCGTCCGCGAGGTTGGTGATGACCGCGGCGACGTGCGGCAGCTCCGCCATGCCCGCGAAGGTCGCACCGCCCTTGAAGTCGGCGAGGACGAAGTTCAGCGTCTCGGAGGAGTGGGTGACCGCGAGGCCCAGCACGAGGGTCCGCAGCAGCTCGGACTTGCCCGAACCCGTGGCGCCGACGCACAGGCCGTGGGGGCCCATGCCCTCCTGCGCCGCCTCCTTGAGGTCGAGCATCACGGGCGAGCCGTCCTCGCCGACACCGATGGGCACGCGCAGCCGCTCGGCCATCGACCGGGGCCGCCAGGCCGTCGAGGTGTCCACCGAGCCCGCGTCGCCGAGGCCCAGCAGGTCGGTGAAGTCGAGGTTGGCCAGCAGGGGTTCGTCGTCGTCCCCGCCGCCGCCCATGCGCATCGGCGCCAGCTGCCGGGCCAGTGCCTCGGCGGCCGGAACCGACAGGGAGTCGGGCACGCCCTGGTAGGTGGCCGCCGCCGACTCCAGGCGCAGCTGGCCCGGCCGTACGACGACGGACAGCCCGCCGCGGCTCTCGTCCAGCTCGCCCGGCACGACCTCCACGACGGTCACGCCCTGGAGCCCTTCGGCGGAGGCGAGCAGGGAGTCGGGCGGCACGGTGCCGCCGTCCAGGACGACCACCACGTGGGGCTGGTCCAGGAGCGGCTGGCCGTCACGGCTGAAGCGGGGGCGCCCCAGGAGCCGGTTGCCCAGCAGGTCCTCCAGCTCGGTCAGGTCGTCGCTGAAGAGCCGCTTGGTGCCCGCGCCGTCGGTGGAACCGGGCACCTGGGTGTGCGGCAGCCACTTGCACCAGTCCCACTCCTCGGCCGCGCCCTGCCCGGCGACCACCGCGACCACGAGGTCCTCGGGGGAGTGCAGGGTGACCAGGCTCGCGACCAGCGAGCGGGCCGTACCGCGCACCGCCTCGCGCTCACCGGAGACCACCACGTGGTAGAACGCCCGGATCGAGACGGCCACCGGCAGCCCGTCGAGCGAACCGTGGACCGCCAGGAAGCGCTGCATCGCGCTGGCCGACAGCGGTTCCAGCTCGTCCACCGGAGCCGTCGTGGGCGCCACCAGCGGTGTCCACAGCTGCTGCGGGCCCAGGCCCACGCGGGCCTGCCCGAAGTCCTTGTCGGAGACGCGCCGCTCCCACAGCCGGCTGCCCTCCGCGACGAGGGACCACAACTGCTCGGGCGCGGGGTGCAGGTAGAACTGCGCGTCCCGCTGGGCCCGCGCCGTGCGGCGCACCTTCTGCCGGGTCTGCGCCAGGTACTTCAGGTAGTCGCGCCGGCTCTCGACCGCCGCGCCCTGCGAGCCCTTGCGGTACCGGATCACCTGCGCGACGGCCATGGCGACGGTCGACACCAGCATCATCGCGCCCATGATGCGCATGATGGGCGCGGTGCCCGGCATGAAGAAGAAGACCACTGACGAGCCCATGCCGAGCATCGGCAGCAGCTGCATGGCCATGCCCTCCTGCTGCCCGCGGGGCAGTTCCGGAGGGGACTCGAGTTGCAGCTCATCCGCGGGTATTTCGGGTGGCATGACCCGAGGCGGACGTTTGACGATGATCTGGCTCACCGGCGTATCAATCCCTTTTCGGCTGGACAGCTGTGGCGCCGGCCCCCTGCCGGCGGCGGGCAGCCTCCGCGCGACGATGATCCTACGTGCATGGCGCACCGGCGGCTCCCGGTAGGGTTGCGCCCCGTCCACATGCGCGACCGCTGAAATGGGGCGGCAGGTAATGAGGGGGCCCATCAGGTGAGTTCGACTACAGTGACCGGTTTCTGCCGAGTGACGGTGATCGCGCCCGACAGCCGGATCGACGTCGCTCTTCCGGATGATGTCGCCGTAGCCGACCTCTTGCCGGAGATCCTCCGGATGACGGGTCAGAGCGTGCAGCAGGGCGCGCCTCCCGGCTACCACCTCATGGGGCGGGACGGCGTCGCGCTCGACGCGGACCGCTCGCTCGGGGCCCAACGCGTCCTGGACGGCACGCTGCTACGGCTGCGTCCCTTCGCCCAGTCGCTGCCGCCCGCGGTCTTCGACGACGTCGCCGACGCCGTCGCCGCGGCCGTCACCCGTGACCGCGCGTTGTGGAACGACCGGCTGCTGCGGGCGAGCGGCCTGTTCGCCGGGGCGCTGATGTTCGTGTTCCTCGGCTTCGTCCTGTGGTTCGCGGACCCGGCCGGCCACGACATGCACGGCCTGCCGGGGATCGTCGCGGCCGTCACCGGCGTCCTGCTCGCCGCGCTCGCCGGCGTCCGGGCCCGTGTCTACGGCGACCGGGCCTCAGCCCTCGCCTTCGGTCTGGCCGCCCTGCCGCACCTCATGATCGCGGGCTCGGGGATCCTGGCCCTGTCGCCGGGCGAGGGCATCGGCCGCCTCCAGTTCCTCCTCGGATGCGTCGCCGTCCTCGTCGCCTCGGTCGCGCTCGTCGCGCTCATGCCCACCGGCGACGCCCCCTTCGTGGCCGCTGTCGTCGCCGCCGCCGCCGGCACGCTCGCCACCTTCTGCGCGATCCTCGCCGAGGCGGGACCGACCGCGACCGCCGCCGTGTGCGCCGTCGTCGCCATCGGCGCCATCGCCTTCCTGCCGGGACTCTCCGCCCGGGTGGCCCGCCTGCCGATCGGCTACGCTGCCCCGCGCTCCGCCGCCGCGGGCGACCTGGACGAGCAGCCGGGCACGCCCGGCGCCGAGCCCGTCGACGCCGAGCGCGTGGCGGCGCAGGCCCGCCGCGGCCACGAGCTGCTCCTCGGGCTCGTCGGGGGCTGCTCCCTGGTGGTAGTCGGCGCCGCCGCCGTGCTCGGCTTCTCCGACAACGGCTGGGCCCAGGTCCTCGCCCTCGCCTGCGGCCTCGCCATGCTGCTGCGGGCCCGGCTCTTCCGCTACACCGCGCAGGTGGCCTCGGTCCTCGCCGCCGGCCTCGCCTCCCTCTGCCTGCTGGTGCTCGGCCTGGCGCTGAACCCGCCGGCCCACGCCGTGCGGGCCCTGCTCACCGGCGACCACGGGCCGCTCGACGTCCGCACGGTCTGGCTGTCCGCCGCGGTCGCCGCCGTCGCCGCCCTGCTCGCCACCGTCGCGCTGATCGTCCCCCGCAAGGGTCTGTCACCCTTCTGGGGGAGGTTCTCCGACATAGCGGAGAGCGCTTTCCTGCTCGCGCTGGTGCCGCTGTGCCTGGCCGTGCTCGACGTCTACGCCACGGTCCGCGGACTCACCAGCTCGTGATCACCGGCCGGCGCCCCGGCGCCGGCCCCTCACCGGGCCGCAGGCCGCGGCCGGGCGCCCCCGGCGCCCGTCGGGACCCCTGCCCCGGCCTGGTACTGTGTCCCGTGGCCGTTTGTGTACGCGCCTCCGGAGGGACCGCAGGGTCCTCTGGGGACAGCGCCCAGCGGACCCCGCCTCCCGAGTCGTGGAAGCTCCCCTGAGACAGAGACCAGGGGCACTCGGTGGCCGAAGACATCCAGAAGGAGTACCGCGTGTCGCTCGACGCCGCTACGAAGAAGCAGATCATGGCCGAGTTCGCCACCAAGGAGGGCGACACCGGTTCCCCCGAGGTCCAGGTCGCGCTCCTGACCCGCCGCATCTCCGACCTCACGGAGCACCTCAAGACCCACAAGCACGACCACCACTCCCGTCGTGGTCTGCTGCTCCTGGTCGGTCAGCGTCGCCGTCTGCTGCAGTACCTGGCCAAGAAGGACATCACGCGCTTCCGCGCCCTGGTCGAGCGCCTCGGCATCCGCCGCGGTGCCGCGGGCGCCAAGTAAGACGCCGTGAAGGGAGCGGTTCCCACCCCTGGGAGCCGCTCCCTTCGCATATGCCGGAGAACCGCGCGGCCCCTTGCGCGGCCTGTGGGAAGCGACGCGGAGCAGAAGCTTTGTAGTCTGGTTCCACAACGGCACGACGAACGACATACCTGATGAGGAGGGACGCCGTTCTCTCCGCCGGTCCTCGGTAGTGGCCCCCGGAACGGGGAATTCCGGGTGCTTCGATCGAAGACCGGCCCGCACAGAGCACAGCGGCGCCCTCCACCACCGTCCCCGCCACACGGGCGAGGACGCAGAAGAGGAGATATCCCTGGTGGAGAACGAGACCCACTACGCCGAGGCCGTCATCGACAACGGCGCCTTCGGCACCCGCACCATCCGCTTCGAGACGGGCCGCCTGGCCAAGCAGGCCGCCGGTTCCGCCGTGGCGTACCTGGACGACGACACCATGGTGCTGTCGGCCACCACCGCTTCCAAGAAGCCCAAGGACCAGCTCGACTTCTTCCCCCTGACGGTGGACGTCGAGGAGCGGATGTACGCGGCCGGCAAGATCCCCGGCTCCTTCTTCCGCCGTGAGGGCCGGCCCTCCGAGGACGCGGTCCTCACCTGCCGCCTGATCGACCGGCCGCTGCGCCCCTCCTTCAAGAAGGGCCTGCGCAACGAGATCCAGATCGTCGAGACGGTCATGGCGCTCAACCCCGACCACCTCTACGACGTGGTCGCGATCAACGCCGCCTCCTGCTCCACGCAGCTCGCGGGCCTGCCCTTCTCCGGTCCGATCGGCGCCACCCGCGTGGCCCTGATCAAGGGCCAGTGGGTGGCCTTCCCGACCCACACCGAGCTCGAGGACGCCGTCTTCGACATGGTCGTGGCCGGCCGCGTCCTGGAGGACGGCGACGTCGCGATCATGATGGTCGAGGCCGAGGCCACCGAGAAGACCATCCAGCTGGTCAAGGACGGCGCCGACGCCCCCACCGAGGAGGTCGTCGCCGCCGGTCTCGAGGCCGCGAAGCCCTTCATCAAGGTCCTGTGCCGCGCCCAGTCCGAGCTGGCCGCCAAGGCCGCCAAGCCCGAGGGCGAGTTCCCGGTCTTCCTGGACTACCAGGACGACGTCCTGGAGGCCCTGACGGCCGCCGTCCGCACCGAGCTGGCCCAGGCGCTCACCATCGCCGGCAAGCAGGAGCGCGAGGCCGAGCTGGACCGCGTCAAGGACGTGGCCGCCGAGAAGCTGCTCCCGCAGTTCGAGGGCCGCGAGAAGGAGATCTCCGCCGCGTACCGCTCGCTGACCAAGACCCTGGTCCGTGAGCGCGTCATCAAGGAGAAGAAGCGCATCGACGGCCGCGGGGTGACGGACATCCGCACCCTCGCCGCCGAGGTCGAGGCCATCCCGCGCGTGCACGGCTCGGCGCTGTTCGAGCGCGGCGAGACCCAGATCCTGGGTGTCACCACGCTGAACATGCTCCGCATGGAGCAGCAGCTCGACACCCTCTCGCCGGTGACGCGCAAGCGCTACATGCACAACTACAACTTCCCGCCCTACTCCGTCGGTGAGACCGGCCGCGTCGGCTCCCCGAAGCGCCGCGAGATCGGCCACGGCGCGCTCGCCGAGCGCGCGATCGTGCCGGTCCTGCCGACCCGCGAGGAGTTCCCCTACGCGATCCGTCAGGTGTCCGAGGCCCTCGGCTCCAACGGCTCCACCTCCATGGGCTCGGTCTGCGCCTCCACCATGTCGCTGCTGAACGCCGGTGTGCCGCTCAAGGCCCCCGTCGCCGGCATCGCCATGGGTCTGATCTCCCAGGAGATCGACGGCAAGACCCACTACGTCGCCCTCACCGACATCCTCGGTGCGGAGGACGCGTTCGGCGACATGGACTTCAAGGTCGCCGGCACCAAGGAGTTCGTGACCGCCCTCCAGCTCGACACCAAGCTGGACGGCATCCCGGCCTCCGTCCTGGCCGCGGCCCTCAAGCAGGCCCGCGACGCGCGTCTGCACATCCTCGACGTGATGATGGAGGCCATCGACACGCCGGACGAGATGTCCGCCTACGCCCCGCGGATCATCACCGTCAAGATCCCCGTGGACAAGATCGGTGAGGTCATCGGCCCCAAGGGCAAGATGATCAACCAGATCCAGGAGGACACCGGCGCCGAGATCACGATCGAGGACGACGGCACCATCTACATCGGTGCCGCCGACGGCCCGGCCGCCGAGGCCGCCCGCGCCACGATCAACGGCATCGCCAACCCGACCATGCCGGAGGTCGGCGAGCGCTACCTGGGCACGGTCGTCAAGACCACCACCTTCGGTGCCTTCGTCTCCCTCATGCCGGGCAAGGACGGCCTGCTGCACATCTCGCAGATCCGCAAGCTCGCCGGTGGCAAGCGCGTGGAGAACGTCGAGGACGTGCTCGGCGTCGGCGCCAAGGTCCAGGTCGAGATCGCCGAGATCGACCAGCGCGGCAAGCTCTCCCTCATCCCCGTGATCGAGGGCGAGGACGGCGACGCCGACGAGACCAAGGACGAGTCCGCCAAGTGACGTCCCGTAGTACACGGAAGACGGCCCGCACCTCCTCGGAGGGGCGGGCCGTCGCCCGTACCCAAACGCTTCTCAAGGGCGAGAACGGCATCGGCACGGTCCGCAGGACCACCCTCCCGGGCGGCCTGCGCATCGTCACCGAGACCCTGCCGTCCGTACGCTCCGCGACGTTCGGCATCTGGGCGAACGTCGGCTCCCGCGACGAGACGCCGACGCTCAACGGCGCCACCCACTACCTGGAGCACCTGCTCTTCAAGGGCACGGCCAAGCGCAGCGCGCTCGACATCTCCGCGGCCCTCGACGCGGTCGGCGGCGAGATGAACGCCTTCACGGCGAAGGAGTACACGTGCTACTACGCGCGCGTGCTCGACACCGACCTGCCGCTGGCCATCGACGTCGTCTGCGACATGCTCACCGGTTCGCTGATCGACGCCGCCGACGTCGACGCCGAGCGCGGCGTGATCCTCGAAGAGATCGCCATGACGGAGGACGACCCGGGCGACTGCGTGCACGACCTGTTCGCGCACACGATGCTCGGCGACACCCCCCTCGGCCGCCCGGTCCTCGGCACCGTCGACACGATCAACGCGCTCACCCGCGACCAGATCGCCCGCTTCTACAAGAAGCACTACGACCCGACCCACCTGGTCGTGGCCGCGGCGGGCAACGTCGACCACGCCAAGGTCGTCCGCCAGGTCCGCGCCGCCTTCGAGAAGGCCGGCGCCCTGGGCCGTGCCGACGCCGTGCCCGTGGGCCCGCGCTCCGGCACCAAGACGATCCGCACCGCGGGCCGCGTCGAGCTGCTGGGCCGCAAGACCGAGCAGGCGCACGTCGTCCTCGGCATGCCGGGCCTGGCCCGCACCGACGAACGCCGCTGGGCGCTCGGGGTGCTCAACACCGCCCTCGGCGGCGGCATGAGCTCGCGACTGTTCCAGGAGGTCCGGGAGAAGCGCGGCCTCGCCTACTCGGTCTACTCCTACACTTCCGGCTTCGCCGACTGCGGCCTCTTCGGCGTCTACGCCGGCTGCCGTCCGAACCAGGTCCACGACGTGCTGCGGATCTGCCGCGACGAGCTGGACCGGGTGGCCGCGGAGGGACTGACGGACGAGGAGATCGGCCGTGCCATCGGTCAGCTCTCCGGCTCCACGGTCCTGGGCCTGGAGGACACCGGCGCGCTGATGAACCGCATCGGCAAGAGCGAGCTGTGCTGGGGCGACCAGATGTCCGTCAGCGACATGCTGGAGCGCATCTCGGCGGTCACCCCGGACGAGATCCGCGAGGTGGCCCGCGATGTACTGGGGCAGCGTCCTTCGCTGTCCGTCATCGGGCCGCTGAAGGACAAGCAGGCCGCGCGCCTGCACGAGGCCGTTTCTTAACCGACCGGTGTGATCGTTCAGCCGGTCATTCGAAGGAAGCAGGGACGATGAGCAAGCTGCGCGTCGCGGTCATCGGCGCCAAGGGCCGGATCGGCTCCGAGGCCGTACGAGCCGTGGAAGCCGCCGACGACATGGAGCTGGTGGCCGCGCTGGGCCGGGGCGACAGCCTGGACGCCCTGACCGAGGCCGGTGCCCAGGTCGCGGTCGAGCTGACCCACCCCGACTCGGTCATGGACAACCTGGACTTCTGCGTCCGCAACGGCATCCACGGTGTCGTCGGCACCACCGGCTGGACCGTGGACCGCCTCGCGCAGCTGGAGTCCTGGCTGGCGGCCTCGCCGTCCACGGGCGTGCTCATCGCCCCGAACTTCTCCATCGGCGCGGTCCTCACCATGGCCTTCGCCCAGCAGGCGGCCCGCTTCTTCGAGTCCGTCGAGGTCGTCGAGCTGCACCACCCGAACAAGGCGGACGCCCCCTCGGGCACCGCCACCCGCACCGCGCAGCTCATCGCGGCGGCGCGGCGCGAGGCGGGCTGCGCGCCACAGCCGGACGCCACGACCACGGCCCTGGAGGGCGCACGCGGCGCGGACGTCGACGGGGTGCCGGTGCACGCCGTACGGCTGCGCGGGCTGCTCGCCCACCAGGAGGTGCTGTTCGGTGACACCGGCGAGACGCTCACCATCCGCCACGACTCGCTGCACCACAGCTGCTTCATGCCCGGCATCCTGCTGGGCGCGCGGCGCGTGGTCTCCGCCCCGGGCCTGACCTTCGGCCTGGAACACTTCCTGGACCTGGGCTGATCGCGGTGCGAGCGAAGATCGTCTATTGCGCCCTGGCCGCCGTCCTGGTCGTCTACTTCGTCCTGGTCGGCAGCCGAGGCGTCATGCTCGTCGAGCAGGGCACCGCGATCACCGTCGCCTTCGGGCTGGCGGTGCTCGTGCTGCCGTTCATCGGCGCCTGGTTCCTGTACCAGACCACCAAGTTCGCCCGGGACGCCAACCGGCTGGCGCGCGAGCTGGAGGCCGAGGGCGGCCTGCCGGTCGACGAGCTGGCACGGACGCCCGGCGGCCGCATCGACCGCGACTCGGCGGACGAGGTCTTCGCCCGCCGCCGTGCGGAGACGGAGCGGGCGCCGGAGGACTGGCGCTCGTGGTTCCGCCTGGCGGTCGCCTACCACGACGCCCGTGACACCCCGCGGGCCCGCAAGGCCATGCAGCGCGCGATCGCCCTGCACGACGGCAGGCCCGTACGGGCGTAGGCGCTTCGCGGGCGCTGCGCCCGCGGCTCAACCCCTGAGCTCGGCGACCCAGTCCTCGATCGCGTCGGCCGCCATGGCGAAGGCCATCGGACGGCCGACGAAGTCGGCGTTGTGGTCGGTCACCAGCACGGCCAGAGGCTCGCCCTGGGTGCGCCGCACGACCAGCGCCTGCCCCTGGACCGTGCGCGGCGTCCCCAGCAGCCGCACCGGCTGCTGGACGGTCCGCACCTCGGCGACCTCGGACCAGGACAGGGTCGTGCCGGACAGCAGCCCGGACTGCCGGAGCCCCCGGGGCCCCACCCAGATGCCGAGGCGCACCAGGCGCACCGCGAGGGTGATCAGCAGCGCGGCGACGGCGACGCACACGCCCGTCGCGGGCAGGGAGCCGGCCACCGCGACGATCGCGGCCGAGCAGAGCACATAGGCGGCGAGCAGAAGCAGCAACGCCGCACCTCCCACCCGGGCGGGACCCGGTCGGTACGGGCGCCGCCAACGGTCACGGCTCTCGTACGGGTCCTCGTGGGGCAGGGGCGCGGCGGTGGTGGTCGCGAGGTCGTCGCTATCGCGGTCGGCTGTCAGGAAGGGCAGGGGCACGACGGTTCCTCACTCGCAAGCACACTCGAACGGCTGTGGCGGGTGAGGCTACCTGCCGGCCGGCGGGCGCCTGTCGGCGGCTGCCGGTCAGCGGCCCGCGTTGGCTTCCGAGTGCTGGGTGCGGTGGGTGTTCTGCGGACCTGACTCCAGTGCCGGAGTACCGAACAACAGCGCTCCCACGAGCCCCGCCGCGACGGTGAGACCCACCAGGGTCCGCCCCACGATCTCGGAGCGGCTGATGCGGTCTCGGGGCGGCGGCGTGACGTTGCTGCGGTAGCGCTCGGCCTCGGCGACGAAGGCGAACGGCACGTGCTCTCGGCTGGGGGCACCGCCCAGCGGGAGCTGGGGGAGGAACATGAAGGGCTCTCCTAGGAACCTCGGGGTGGGCTGTCATACATAAGGACGTTCAAACTCGGGCATCCGTGCCCGTTTTCCGTAACTTCTGTGAAAAATATCAACTGGCATCCCGGCGCCTCCTGTGGTGGAGGCCCGGGCCCGGTGACGGCCGGGTGTCAGTGGCGGCCCTTAGGCTTGGCGACGCCAGACAACGCAACTGGAAGGACCCCGCCGGTGACCGACACCCCCACCGAGGACGCCCAGGCAGCCAAGCCGACGTTTCGCAGCGACGTGACCGTCGAGCTGGTCAAGCACAGCGCGGCCGACAGCGACGTGCTGTGGGCGGCCCGCGTCTCCACGGCCGGCGAGCAGTCCCTGGAAGAGATCACCAAGGACCCCGAGCGGTCCAAGGGGCTCATCAACTACCTGATGCGCGACCGCCACGGCAGCCCGTTCGAGCACAACTCGATGACGTTCTTCATCAGTGCTCCGATCTTCGTCTTCCGCGAGTTCATGCGCCACCGCGTCGGCTGGTCCTACAACGAGGAGTCCGGCCGCTACCGCGAGCTGGAGCCCGTCTTCTACGTGCCCGGGGAGTCCCGCAAGCTGGTCCAGGAGGGCCGTCCCGGCAAGTACGTCTTCGTCGAGGGCACCGAGGCGCAGCACGAGCTGACCGGCCGCGTCATGGAGGACAGCTACCGCCGGGCCTACGAGGCCTATCAGGAGATGCTCGCCGAGGGCGTGGCCCGCGAGGTCGCCCGCTCGGTCCTGCCCGTGGGCCTGTTCTCCTCGATGTACGCCACGTGCAACGCCCGCTCGCTGATGCACTTCCTCGGTCTGCGCACCCAGCACGAGCTGGCCGCGGTGCCGTCCTTCCCGCAGCGGGAGATCGAGATGGTCGGCGAGAAGATGGAGGCCGAGTGGGCCAAGCTCATGCCGCTCACCTACGCCGCCTTCAACAAGAACGGCCGCGTCGCTCCGTAGGCGCTGTGCGGCGTGAGCGGGTGATCGTCACACGCTGCTACCCGACCCCTGCCCGGCCCATCGGGCAAGGTGTCCGTATTGCGGCGTTTCATCACCTTCATCTACGCTGAAAAAACGGACCCGGCACTGCTTGAACCCCCGAGCAGGCAGTGCCGGGATCCCTTTGGCACTCCCCGAGGGAGCACCTCACGGTGAGCAACGAGTAGCGTGGCCTCCATGGCTCCGACCTCCACACCGCAGACGCCCTTCGGGCGGGTGCTGACCGCCATGGTCACGCCCTTCACCGCAGACGGCGCCCTCGACCTCGACGGCGCGCAGCGGCTGGCCGCCCACCTGGTGGCCGCAGGCAACGACGGACTCGTCGTCAACGGCACCACCGGTGAGTCCCCCACCACCAGCGATGCGGAGAAAGCCCAGCTCGTACGCGCCGTGGTCGAGGCCGTGGGCGACAGGGCCCACGTGGTCGCCGGAGCCGGCACCAACGACACCCGCCACAGCATCGAGCTGGCCCGCGCGGCCGAGCAGGCCGGCGCCCACGGCCTCCTCGTCGTGACGCCCTACTACAACAAGCCCCCGCAGGACGGCCTCCGCCGGCACTTCACCGCCGTCGCGGACGCCACCGGCCTCCCGGTGATGCTCTACGACATCCCCGGCCGCAGCGGCGTCCAGATCGAGACCGAGACCCTGGTCCGGCTGGCCGAGCACCCCCGCATCGTGGCCAACAAGGATGCCAAGGGCGACCTCGCGGCCGCGAGCTGGGCCATGGCCCGCACGGGCCTCGCCTGGTACTCCGGGGACGACATGCTCAACCTGCCGCTGCTCTCCGTCGGCGCCACCGGCTTCGTCTCGGTCGTGGGCCACCTCGTGGCCCCCGAGCTGCGTGCGCTCGTCGAGGCCCACCGCGGCGGCGACGTCGCCAAGGCCGCCGAGATCCACCAGCGGCTGCTCCCGGTCTACACGGGCATGTTCCGCACCCAGGGCGTGATGACCACCAAGGCCGCCCTCGCGCTCCAGGGCCTCCCGGCCGGACCGCTGCGACTGCCCCTCGTCGAGCTCACCACGGAGCAGACCGAGCAGCTCAAGAGCGATCTCGCGGCTGGCGGGGTACAGCTGTAGCACCCAAGACTTCACAACTGAATACGGGACAACCGAAAACCGAAGACGACTGCAAGTGCACTGATGTCACGCGCGCCATGTGTCCAAGGAGGGCATGTGGCGTGCGTGGTGAGGAGAGTCTTTTGAGCCACCCGCACCCTGAACTCGGTCCGCCGCCGAAGCTCCCCAAGGGCGGCCTGCGCGTCACCCCGCTCGGCGGCCTTGGCGAGATCGGCCGCAACATGACGGTCTTCGAATACGACGGCCGTCTGCTGATCGTCGACTGCGGAGTGCTCTTCCCCGAGGAGGAGCAGCCCGGAGTCGACCTGATCCTGCCCGACTTCAGCTCCATCCGTGACCGCCTCGACGACATCGAGGGCATCGTGCTCACGCACGGTCACGAGGACCACATCGGCGGCGTCCCCTTCCTGCTCCGCGAGAAGCCGGACATCCCGCTGATCGGTTCCAAGCTGACCCTCGCGCTGATCGAGGCCAAGCTCCAGGAACACCGCATCCGCCCCTACACCCTCGAGGTCGTCGAGGGTCACCGCGAGCGGATCGGCCCCTTCGACTGCGAGTTCATCGCGGTCAACCACTCCATCCCGGACGCGCTGGCCGTCGCCATCCGCACCCCCGCCGGCATGGTCGTGCACACCGGCGACTTCAAGATGGACCAGCTCCCGCTGGACCGCCGCCTCACCGACCTGCCGGCCTTCGCCAAGCTGGGCGAGGAGGGCATCGACCTGCTGCTGGTGGACTCCACCAACGCCGAGGTCCCCGGCTTCGTCCCGCCGGAGCGCGACATCTCCGGCGTGCTGCGCCAGGTCTTCGCGGGCGCGCAGAAGCGCATCATCGTGGCGTCCTTCGCCAGCCATGTGCACCGCATCCAGCAGATCCTGGACGCCGCGCACGAGTACGGCCGGCGGGTGGCCTTCGTCGGCCGCTCGATGGTCCGCAACATGGGCATCGCCCGCGACCTGGGCTACCTGCGCGTCCCGGCCGGCCTCGTCGTGGACGTGAAGACGCTGGACGACCTGCCGGACGAAGAGGTCGTGCTGGTCTGCACGGGTTCCCAGGGCGAGCCGATGGCGGCCCTGTCCCGCATGGCCAACCGCGACCACCAGATCCGCATCGTCCAGGGCGACACGGTCATCCTGGCCTCGTCCCTCATCCCGGGCAACGAGAACGCGGTCTACCGCGTGATCAACGGCCTGACCCGGTGGGGCGCCAACGTCGTGCACAAGGGCAACGCCCGCGTGCACGTCTCGGGCCACGCGTCGGCCGGCGAGCTGCTGTACTTCTACAACATCTGCAAGCCGAAGAACCTGATGCCGGTGCACGGCGAGTGGCGCCACCTGCGGGCCAACGCCGAGCTGGGCGCGCTGACGGGCATCCCGAAGGACCACATCGTGATCGCCGAGGACGGCGTCGTGGTGGACCTCGTGGACGGCCGGGCGAAGATCGTCGGCAAGGTCCAGGCGGGCTACGTGTACGTGGACGGCCTCTCGGTCGGCGACGTCACCGAGGCCTCGCTGAAGGACCGCCGCATCCTCGGAGACGAGGGCATCATCTCGGTCTTCGTGGTCGTCGACAGCACGACCGGCAAGGTCGTCAGCGGTCCGCAGGTCCAGGCTCGGGGCTCCGGCATCGACGACGCGTCGTTCTCGGCCGTGCTCCCGAAGATCGAGGAGGCCATCGCGAAGGCCGCCGCCGACGGTGTCGCCGAGCCCCACCAGCTCCAGCAGCTGGTCCGCCGCTCGGTGGGCAAGTGGGTGTCCGACAGCTACCGCCGGCGCCCGATGATCCTCCCTGTGGTCGTCGAGGTCTGACGCCCCGTCAACGTACGGACGGCCGCCCCGGCCTCGATTTGCATCCGGGTGCGGCCGTCCAGTACGTTTACGGCTCCACCGCGACGGGAACGGCAAGCGCGCAGCGCGAGACCGTCTCTCGGAAGCGAATGGAAATCCGACTCGGATAAGTCACCCAGACAAGTCTGATAAAGTCGGGAAGCCCCCGCCAACGGGGACCGGAAATCGAATTCCAGACCGGAAACGGAACGGAAAACGGATCTGGTAAGGTTGGAAACAACGAAGGGAAGCGCCCGGAGGAAAGCCCGAGAGGGTGAGTACAAAGGAAGCGTCCGTTCCTTGAGAACTCAACAGCGTGCCAAAAGTCAACGCCAGATATGTTGACACCCCGTCCATCTCGATGGATGAGGTTCCTTTAAAAGTCCTGCCGGGTCCGTATGGATCGGGTAGGCACACACAGCGAGGACGCTGTGAACGACCGGGCTTATTCCGCCTGGTTGTTCCGCTCTCGTGGTGTCGACCCGATTACGGGTAAACATTCACGGAGAGTTTGATCCTGGCTCAGGACGAACGCTGGCGGCGTGCTTAACACATGCAAGTCGAACGATGAAGCCCTTCGGGGTGGATTAGTGGCGAACGGGTGAGTAACACGTGGGCAATCTGCCCTGCACTCTGGGACAAGCCCTGGAAACGGGGTCTAATACCGGATACGACCGCTGACCGCATGGTTGGTGGTGGAAAGCTCCGGCGGTGCAGGATGAGCCCGCGGCCTATCAGCTTGTTGGTGGGGTGATGGCCTACCAAGGCGACGACGGGTAGCCGGCCTGAGAGGGCGACCGGCCACACTGGGACTGAGACACGGCCCAGACTCCTACGGGAGGCAGCAGTGGGGAATATTGCACAATGGGCGAAAGCCTGATGCAGCGACGCCGCGTGAGGGATGACGGCCTTCGGGTTGTAAACCTCTTTCAGCAGGGAAGAAGCGAAAGTGACGGTACCTGCAGAAGAAGCGCCGGCTAACTACGTGCCAGCAGCCGCGGTAATACGTAGGGCGCAAGCGTTGTCCGGAATTATTGGGCGTAAAGAGCTCGTAGGCGGCTTGTTGCGTCGGATGTGAAAGCCCGGGGCTTAACCCCGGGTCTGCATTCGATACGGGCAGGCTAGAGTTCGGTAGGGGAGATCGGAATTCCTGGTGTAGCGGTGAAATGCGCAGATATCAGGAGGAACACCGGTGGCGAAGGCGGATCTCTGGGCCGATACTGACGCTGAGGAGCGAAAGCGTGGGGAGCGAACAGGATTAGATACCCTGGTAGTCCACGCCGTAAACGTTGGGAACTAGGTGTGGGCGACATTCCACGTCGTCCGTGCCGCAGCTAACGCATTAAGTTCCCCGCCTGGGGAGTACGGCCGCAAGGCTAAAACTCAAAGGAATTGACGGGGGCCCGCACAAGCAGCGGAGCATGTGGCTTAATTCGACGCAACGCGAAGAACCTTACCAAGGCTTGACATACACCGGAAACGGCCAGAGATGGTCGCCCCCTTGTGGTCGGTGTACAGGTGGTGCATGGCTGTCGTCAGCTCGTGTCGTGAGATGTTGGGTTAAGTCCCGCAACGAGCGCAACCCTTGTTCTGTGTTGCCAGCATGCCCTTCGGGGTGATGGGGACTCACAGGAGACTGCCGGGGTCAACTCGGAGGAAGGTGGGGACGACGTCAAGTCATCATGCCCCTTATGTCTTGGGCTGCACACGTGCTACAATGGCCGGTACAATGAGCTGCGATACCGCGAGGTGGAGCGAATCTCAAAAAGCCGGTCTCAGTTCGGATTGGGGTCTGCAACTCGACCCCATGAAGTTGGAGTTGCTAGTAATCGCAGATCAGCATTGCTGCGGTGAATACGTTCCCGGGCCTTGTACACACCGCCCGTCACGTCACGAAAGTCGGTAACACCCGAAGCCGGTGGCCCAACCCTTGTGGAGGGAGCCGTCGAAGGTGGGACTGGCGATTGGGACGAAGTCGTAACAAGGTAGCCGTACCGGAAGGTGCGGCTGGATCACCTCCTTTCTAAGGAGCACATAGCCGACTGCAAGCGAATGTCTTGCACGGTTGCTCATGGGTGGAACGTTGACTATTCGGCACAGTTCTTGAGGGTTCACTAGTACTGCTTCGGCGTGGAACGTGAAATTTCTGAGGGGCTGGGTCGGGCACGCTGTTGGGTATCTGAGGGTACGGAACGTAAGTTTCGAACCTTCGCGATGCCGGCCCCAGTGCACTCACTGCTTCGGTGGTGGGGTGATGGGTGGCTGGTCGTTGCTTGAGAACTGCACAGTGGACGCGAGCATCTGTGGCCAAGTTTTTAAGGGCGCACGGTGGATGCCTTGGCACCAGGAACCGATGAAGGACGTGGGAGGCCACGATAGGCCCCGGGGAGCTGTCAACCGAGCTTTGATCCGGGGGTGTCCGAATGGGGAAACCCGGCAGTCGTCATGGGCTGTCACCCGCTGCTGAACACATAGGCAGTGTGGAGGGAACGCGGGGAAGTGAAACATCTCAGTACCCGCAGGAAGAGAAAACAACCGTGATTCCGGGAGTAGTGGCGAGCGAAACCGGATGAGGCCAAACCGTATGTGTGTGATACCCGGCAGGGGTTGCGCATGCGGGGTTGTGGGATCTCTTTTTCATAGTCTGCCGGCTGTGAGACGAGTCAGAAACCGTTGATGTAGGCGAAGGACATGCGAAAGGTCCGGCGTAGAGGGTAAGACCCCCGTAGCTGAAACATTGACGGCTCGTTTAAGAGACACCCAAGTAGCACGGGGCCCGAGAAATCCCGTGTGAATCTGGCGGGACCACCCGCTAAGCCTAAATATTCCCTGGTGACCGATAGCGGATAGTACCGTGAGGGAATGGTGAAAAGTACCGCGGGAGCGGAGTGAAATAGTACCTGAAACCGTGTGCCTACAAGCCGTGGGAGCGTCGCGCATCGAGCTTGCTCGGTGCGTCGTGACTGCGTGCCTTTTGAAGAATGAGCCTGCGAGTTTGCGGTATGTTGCGAGGTTAACCCGTGTGGGGAAGCCGTAGCGAAAGCGAGTCCGAATAGGGCGTTTGAGTAGCGTGCCCAAGACCCGAAGCGGAGTGATCTAGCCATGGGCAGGTTGAAGCGGAGGTAAGACTTCGTGGAGGACCGAACCCACCAGGGTTGAAAACCTGGGGGATGACCTGTGGTTAGGGGTGAAAGGCCAATCAAACTCCGTGATAGCTGGTTCTCCCCGAAATGCATTTAGGTGCAGCGTCGTGTGTTTCTTGCCGGAGGTAGAGCACTGGATAGGCGATGGGCCCTACCGGGTTACTGACCTTAGCCAAACTCCGAATGCCGGTAAGTGAGAGCGCGGCAGTGAGACTGTGGGGGATAAGCTCCATGGTCGAGAGGGAAACAGCCCAGAGCATCGACTAAGGCCCCTAAGCGTACGCTAAGTGGGAAAGGATGTGGAGTCGCAGAGACAACCAGGAGGTTGGCTTAGAAGCAGCCACCCTTGAAAGAGTGCGTAATAGCTCACTGGTCAAGTGATTCCGCGCCGACAATGTAGCGGGGCTCAAGCGTACCGCCGAAGTCGTGTCATTGCAGTATGTACCCCCAACGGGGACTGTGATGGGTAGGGGAGCGTCGTGTGCCGGGTGAAGCAGCCGCGGAAGCGAGTTGTGGACGGTTCACGAGTGAGAATGCAGGCATGAGTAGCGATACACACGTGAGAAACGTGTGCGCCGATTGACTAAGGGTTCCTGGGTCAAGCTGATCTGCCCAGGGTAAGTCGGGACCTAAGGCGAGGCCGACAGGCGTAGTCGATGGACAACCGGTTGATATTCCGGTACCCGCTTTGAAACGCCCAATATCGAATCAGGCGATGCTAAGTCCGTGAAGCCGCCCTGGAGTCTTCGGACAAAGGGGAGTGGTGGAGCCGACGAACCAGACTTGTAGTAGGTAAGCGATGGGGTGACGCAGGAAGGTAGTCCAGCCCGGGCGGTGGTAGTCCCGGGGTAAGGGTGTAGGCCGTGTGATAGGCAAATCCGTCACACATTAAGGCTGAGACCTGATGCCGAGCCGATTGTGGTGAAGTGGATGATCCTATGCTGTCGAGAAAAGCCTCTAGCGAGTTTCATGGCGGCCCGTACCCTAAACCGACTCAGGTGGTCAGGTAGAGAATACCGAGGCGTTCGGGTGAACTATGGTTAAGGAACTCGGCAAAATGCCCCCGTAACTTCGGGAGAAGGGGGGCCATGTCTGGTGAGGGAACTTGCTTCCTGAGCTGGGTGTGGCCGCAGAGACCAGCGAGAAGCGACTGTTTACTAAAAACACAGGTCCGTGCGAAGCCGTAAGGCGATGTATACGGACTGACGCCTGCCCGGTGCTGGAACGTTAAGGGGACCGGTTAGCTCCATTTCGGTGGGGCGAAGCTGAGAACTTAAGCGCCAGTAAACGGCGGTGGTAACTATAACCATCCTAAGGTAGCGAAATTCCTTGTCGGGTAAGTTCCGACCTGCACGAATGGCGTAACGACTTCTCGACTGTCTCAACCATAGGCCCGGTGAAATTGCACTACGAGTAAAGATGCTCGTTTCGCGCAGCAGGACGGAAAGACCCCGGGACCTTTACTATAGCTTGATATTGGTGTTCGGTTCGGCTTGTGTAGGATAGGTGGGAGACTGTGAAGCATGCACGCCAGTGTGTGTGGAGTCGTCGTTGAAATACCACTCTGGTCGTGCTGGATGTCTAACCTGGGTCCTTGATCCGGATCAGGGACAGTGTCTGGTGGGTAGTTTAACTGGGGCGGTTGCCTCCTAAAGGGTAACGGAGGCGCCCAAAGGTTCCCTCAGCCTGGTTGGCAATCAGGTGTTGAGTGTAAGTGCACAAGGGAGCTTGACTGTGAGACCGACGGGTCGAGCAGGGACGAAAGTCGGGACTAGTGATCCGGCGGTGGCTTGTGGAAGCGCCGTCGCTCAACGGATAAAAGGTACCCCGGGGATAACAGGCTGATCTTCCCCAAGAGTCCATATCGACGGGATGGTTTGGCACCTCGATGTCGGCTCGTCGCATCCTGGGGCTGGAGTCGGTCCCAAGGGTTGGGCTGTTCGCCCATTAAAGCGGTACGCGAGCTGGGTTTAGAACGTCGTGAGACAGTTCGGTCCCTATCCGCTGTGCGCGTAGGAGTCTTGAGAAGGGCTGTCCCTAGTACGAGAGGACCGGGACGGACGAACCTCTGGTGTGCCAGTTGTCCTGCCAAGGGCATGGCTGGTTGGCTACGTTCGGGAGGGATAACCGCTGAAAGCATCTAAGCGGGAAGCCTGCTTCGAGATGAGGACTCCCACCCACTTGATGGGGTAAGGCTCCCAGTAGACGACTGGGTTGATAGGCCAGGTGTGGAAGACCGGTAACGGTTGGAGCTGACTGGTACTAATAGGCCGAGGGCTTGTCCTCAGTTGCTCGCGTCCACTGTGTAGGTTCTGAAGTAACGACCTGTGATTTTGCCGGGTTGGTTAACTTCATAGTGTTTCGGTGGTCATAGCGTTAGGGAAACGCCCGGTTACATTCCGAACCCGGAAGCTAAGCCTTTCAGCGCCGATGGTACTGCAGGGGGGACCCTGTGGGAGAGTAGGACGCCGCCGAACAATTATTCAAAAAAAGCTCTGACGTATGGATTTCGGTTCATGCGTCAGAGCTTTTTTGTTTTTGTGATGCGCCGCGGCCGGTCACGTCGTGTTCACGTCCTCCGGGAATCATCCGCGGCATGGGGACACAGGAGAAGCTGGCAGCGGCAGGGGTGGGACCCGGCGACGAGGTCATCGTGCCGTCGTACGGCCCCTCCGAGCCCGCCGAGGCGGTACGGAACGCAGGGGCCCTGCCCGTCTTCGCGGACATCGACCCCGTCACCTTCTGTCTCGACCCGGCCTCCGTCGCCGACGCCGTCAGCCGGCGGACCGCCGCCATCGTGCCCGTACACCTCTTCGGGCACCTCGCCGACCTGGCGGCCCTCCAGTCCCTCGCGTGCCGTGACGGGCTGCTTCTCGTCGCGCCCGACGCGCCGGAGGAGGGAACCGGTGGGACGGCCGGCTCCGCCGTCGACTCCCGCCGGGCCAACGCCGCTTTCCTCGGCGCCCGCCTCACCGGTGTGGTGACCCCGAGCGCCGCCCCCGGCGTGCGGCACCGCTACGAGTCCTACGTCGTCCGCGTGCCCGGCAACGGCCGGCCCGACCGGGACGCCTTCGCCCGTGCGCTGCGCGCCCGCGGCATCCACTGCCGCGTGCCCGTACAGACGCCCGTTCACCGGATGCCGCTGTTCCGGCAGGAGTTGTGGCTGACCGAGACCGAACGGGCCGCCGACGAATGCCTCGCCCTTCCCGTCGACGCGGGGATGTCACGACGTGAGCTGCATCGGGTGGTGTCGGCGTGCAACGCCCTGGGCGGGCTCATGCCCGTCACCGCCGCCTGACGGTCAGAAGCACGTACGAACATCGGGTATGCTTTATCTCGTTGCCGGCCCCAATAGCTCAGTCGGCAGAGCGTCTCCATGGTAAGGAGAAGGTCAACGGTTCGATTCCGTTTTGGGGCTCTCCAAGAGAAGGGCCCCCGCCGTACGGCGGGGGCCCTTCTCGTATGTTCCGGCCTCTCCGGCCCCTGACGTCAGTCCTCCTGACGCTCCGGCACCCGCATGGCCAGGATGGCCATGTCGTCGGAGGCGGGCTCCGCAGCGAAACGTTCGACCGCACGCAGGACCCGGGCCGCGACCGCGCCGGCCGTGAGGCCGGTGCAGGTCGTCAGCACGTCCGCCAGGCCGTCGTCGCCCAGCATGCGTGCGCCCTCACGCCGTTCGGTGACGCCGTCCGTGACGCACAGGAGCACGTCACCCGGGTCCAGGGTGACCGTCTGCTCGTACAGCTCCAGGTCGTCCATGACGCCCAGCAGCGGCTGCGGCTCGGCCGCCGGCTCCACCGTGCCGTCCTGCCGCAGGCGCAGCGGCAGGGGATGGCCGGCGCAGACGACCTTGAGGAGCGCGCTGCCGTCCACCTGCGGCCACAGCTCGCCGTAGAGCAGCGTGAGGAAGCGGCTGCGGGCCCCCTCGTCCAGGATGGCCGCGTTGAGCCGCTCCAGCACCGCGGGGCCGCCGAAGCCCTCGCGGGCCAGCAGACGCAGCGCGTGGCGGGCCAGGCCGGTGACGGCCGCGGCCTCCGGGCCCGTGCCGCAGACGTCGCCGATCGCGAAGCCGTAGGCGCCGTCGCGGATGGGGAAGAGGTCGTAGAAGTCGCCGCCCACCTCGTTGCCCTCGCCTGCCGCGCGGTAGATGACCTCGACCTCCACGCCCGGGACGTCCGGCAGCTCCGGCGGGAGGAGGCTGCGCTGGAGGCTCTGACTGATGGCGGTGCGCTCGCTGTAGAGACGGGCGTTGTCGAGGGCGAGGGCCGCCCGGCGGGAGAGGTCCTCGGCGAGTTCGAGGATCTCCTGGCGGAAGTGGTCGTCGGTGGGCTTGCCGAGGGTGAGCATGCCGATGACGCGGTTGCGGGCCACCAGCGGCAGGACGACCGTCTCGCCGCCGACGGCGGCCGCTGTGGCCAGGGAGGCGCCCGGGCCGGGGGTGTGGTCCGGGGCGTCGGCGAGGCCGAGGGTGCGCAGCGAGGTGCGCAGGGCGGCGGAGTGGGCGGCCTCGGAGGGGGCGGGCCACACCCGGGCGCCGGGGGTGGGGACCGGGTCCGGCGGGGCGATCTTGGACAGCAGGGCCTTGAGGCCGTCGATGCGGTCCTCGTCCTCGTGGAGGACGTAGGACAGCTCGGGCTCCGAGCTCTGGTCGGCGATCGTGTAGACCGCGCACCAGGTGGCCAGTGTGGGGACGGTCATCTGGGCCATGAGGGCGAGCGTCTGGTCGCGGTCGAGGGTGCCCGCGAGCAGGTCGGACGCCTCGACGAGGAAGGAGAGCGAGCCGCGGCGCAGGCGTTCCAGCTCGCCCAGGCGCGCGGACTCGACGGCGAGGGCGATGCGGTCGGCGGCGAACTGCAGCCGCAGCGCCTCCTCGTTGCCGTAGCGGCGGGGGGCTTCGGCCGCGACGCCGAGGGAGCCGGTGAGGCGGCCCTCGACCTTCAGCGGGACGGTGACGACCGAGCGCATGCCGGTGTCGGCGAGGAGGGGGACGGCTCCGGGCACGGCGCTGAGGTCGTCGTGGACGGCGGGCATCCGGGCGGAGCCGTAGCGGCCGGTGCCGGCCTCGACGGGGACGCGGGCGAAGCGCTGGCGGGCGGAGGGCAGGCCCGTGGAGGCGCGGACCTCCAGTTCGGTCTCGTCGTCGGTGGCGAGCAGCAGGTAGGCGGAGTCGCCGTCGAGCATGTCGCGGGCGCGCTCGACCGTGCGCTGGAGGAGGCCGTCGAGGTCGTCGGGGGCGGGGGAGCCGATGAAGACCTCGAAGGGGTCCGTCGCCCCTCCCCGGTCGTTGCCGGACGCGTCGGTGGCGCCGGAGCGGACGGGGCTCTGCAGGACGGCGCGCTCCTCGTCCCGTACGAGCAGGCAGACGGTGGAGGGGGCGCCGGTGTTGTCGCGGACGCGCAGGTGCGAGGCGTAGACAGGGACGACGCGGCCGTCGGCGCCCCTTATGCCGTAGGAGCCCTCCCAGCGGGAGAGGCGCAGGGCCTCGGCGATGCCGGTGGAGGTGCCGGGGGTGTGGGGCCAGGCCGCGAGGTCGGCGAGGGGCTTGCCCGTGATCTGGTCGGCGCTGAAGCCGAAGAGCTCCTGGGCGTCGTCGTTCCAGGCGGCGATGGTTCCGCCGCGGTCGATCTGGATGACGGCGACGCGGACGCGGGTGTCGGCCAGCGGCAGGGCCTCGGCCGGGAGCGCGGGGCCCGCCGAGCGGGTGCCCGCGGGCCGGTCGGGCAGGTCGAGGCGGAACCAGACGGTCTTGTGGGTGGAGCTGTACTCCACGCCCCAGCGGCCGGCCAGGGCGGCGCACAGCAGGAGGCCGCGGCCGCCCTCGCGGTCGAGGCTGCCGAAGCGGCCTGCCGGGTTCTGGACCGGAAGTTCACGTTCGGGGTAACGGTCGGAGACCTCGACCCGTACGCCGGCGTTCATACGTGCGCATACGACCTCGGCGGAGGTGCCGGCGTGGACGACGGCGTTGGTGACCAGCTCGCTGGTGAGGACGACGGCGTCGTCGATGACGTCGGGGAAGCCCCAGCCCTGGAGGGTGTCCCGGACGAAGGCCCGGGCGGCGGCGACCGAGCGTCCGACCGGCTCGAAGGTGGCGGCAGCCCGCGCGGTGATCACAGGTCTCCTCGTGTGCGTCTCGGCGATCTGCTCACCCATGTGCAGCGCCCCTCCATTGCCTGGCCGGATGCCAGGTTACTTACCTCCGCCGGGTGCGCGGATGCCGGTGCACAGGGATTCCACACTTGGGGGTGCCGGCGGACCGTGTGCGATGCTGCCGACTGTTATGGCCTGGTTGGGCCGGGGTGAAACACTGGGAAAGCTCGAAGCGGAAGCCCGACGAGGATGATCGACCCTGCGGGAGGGACACGGTGGAGTCTGGCGCGGCGGCGCGGGGCGTGAGCACGCGCGCGAAGGGCGGACGGTCCCGGCCCAATGGGACGACGGAGGTGGACGCCGCGGCCCTCAACCGGCTGCGGTCCGCCCTGGAGGCGATGCGGGACGGGAACTTCCGCAAGCGGCTGACGGTCTCCGGCGACGGGGTCATGGCCGAGATCGCGGCCGTCTTCAACGAGGTGGCGGACCGCAACCTCCAGCTCACCGGCGAGCTGGCGCGGGTGCGCCGGGTGGTCGGACGTGAGGGAAAACTCACGGAGCGGCTGGAGGTGGGCGCCTGCGAGGGGGCCTGGGCCTCGGCGATCGACGCCTCGAACGCCCTGGTCGACGATCTGGTGCGGCCGGTCTCCGAGGTGGGCCGGGTGCTGTCCGCGGTCGCCGAGGGCGACCTGGAGCAGCGGATGGACCTGCGCTCCCAGGGGGCGGACGGCTCGGCGCATCCGCTGCGCGGGGAGTTCCTCAAGGTGGGGCGCACGGTCAACGGGCTGGTGGACCAGCTGTCGGCGTTCACCGACGAGGTGACGCGGGTGGCCAGCGAGGTCGGTACCGAGGGCAAGCTGGGCGGCCAGGCCCGGGTGCGCGGGATGTCGGGCTCCTGGAAGGACCTCACGGACTCGGTCAACACCATGGCGTCCCGGCTCACCGCCCAGGTGCGGGACATCGCTCTGGTGACCACGGCGGTGGCCAAGGGCGACCTCTCCCGGAAGGTCACCGTCCATGTGGCCGGGGAGATGCTGGAGCTGAAGAACACCGTCAACACGATGGTGGACCAGCTCTCCTCCTTCGCCTCCGAGGTCACGAGGGTGGCGCGGGAGGTCGGTACCGAGGGCGAGCTCGGCGGTCAGGCGCAGGTGCCGGGAGTGGCGGGCGTCTGGAAGGACCTCACCGACTCGGTCAACCTCATGGCCGGCAATCTGACGGCCCAGGTGCGCGGCATCGCGCAGGTCACGACGGCGGTCGCCAACGGCGACCTGTCGCAGAAGGTCACCGTGAGCGCGCGCGGCGAGGTCGCGCAGTTGGCGGAGACGATCAACCAGATGACCGAGACGCTGCGCACCTTCGCCGACGAGGTGACGCGCGTGGCCAGTGAGGTCGGTGCCGAGGGCCGGCTGGGTGGTCAGGCGCAGGTGCCGGGTGCGGCGGGTACGTGGAAGGACCTCACCGATTCGGTGAACACCGCCTTCCGGAACCTCACCGGCCAGGTCCGGGACATCGCCCAGGTGACGACCGCGGTCGCCAACGGCGATCTGGGGCAGAAGGTCACGGTCGACGTCTCCGGCGAGATGCTGGAGCTGAAGAACACCGTCAACGGCATGGTGGACCAGCTCCAGTCGTTCGGCGCCGAGGTGACGCGGGTCGCGCGTGAGATCGGTGTCGAGGGCGAGCTGGGCGGTCAGGCGCAGGTGCCGGGTGCGGCGGGTACGTGGAAGGACCTCACCGATTCGGTGAACACCGCCTTCCGGAACCTCACCGGCCAGGTGCGCAACATCGCCCAGGTGACGACCGCGGTCGCCAACGGCGACCTCTCGCAGAAGGTCACGGTCGACGTCTCCGGCGAGATGCTCCAGCTGAAGAACACCGTGAACACCATGGTGGACCAGCTGTCCTCCTTCGCCGACCAGGTCACGCGGATGGCGCGGGACGTGGGCACGGAGGGCCGGCTCGGCGGTCAGGCCAGGGTGGACGGCGTCAGCGGCACCTGGAAGGAGCTGACCGACTCGGTCAACTTCATGGCCGGGAACCTCACTTCCCAGGTGCGGCAGATCGCCCAGGTGACCACGGCGGTGGCGCGCGGTGACCTGTCGCAGAAGATCGACGTGGACGCGCGCGGCGAGATCCTGGAGCTGAAGAACACCATCAACACGATGGTCGACCAGCTCTCGGCCTTCGCCGAGCAGGTGACGCGCGTCGCCCGCGAGGTCGGTACCGACGGCCGGCTCGGCGGTCAGGCGCAGGTGCCCGGAGTGGCGGGCGTCTGGCGCGACCTCACCGACTCGGTGAACGGCATGGCCGGCAACCTGACGGCCCAGGTCCGCAACATCGCGCAGGTCGCCACGGCGGTGGCGCGCGGTGACCTGTCGCAGAAGATCGACGTGGACGCGCGCGGCGAGATCCTGGAGCTCAAGAACACCCTCAACACGATGGTGGACCAGCTGTCCTCCTTCGCCGACCAGGTCACGCGCGTGGCCCGCGAGGTGGGCACCGAGGGCATCCTGGGCGGTCAGGCGGAGGTGCAGGGCGTCTCGGGCACCTGGAAGGACCTCACGCAGTCCGTCAACTTCATGGCCAACAACCTGACGTCGCAGGTGCGCAACATCGCCGAGGTGACCACGGCGGTGGCCAAGGGCGACCTCTCGAAGAAGATCACCGTCGACGCCAAGGGCGAGATCCTCGCCCTGGTCACCACCGTGAACACGATGGTCGACCAGCTGTCGGACTTCGCCGAGCAGGTGACGAGGGTGGCCCGTGAGGTGGGTACCGAGGGCCAGCTGGGTGGCCAGGCGCGGGTGCGGGACGTCACCGGCATCTGGAAGGACCTCACCGACAACGTCAACCTGATGGCCAACAACCTCACCAGCCAGGTGCGCAACATCTCGCAGGTGGCGGGTGCGGTCGCCAACGGCGACCTGACCAAGAAGATCACGGTGGAGGCCCGGGGCGAGGTCGCGCAGCTGGCCGACACGGTCAACACCATGGTGACCACGCTGTCGTCCTTCGCGGACGAGGTCACGCGCGTGGCCCGCGAGGTGGGCACCGACGGCATCCTGGGCGGCCAGGCGCGCGTACCGGGCGTCAGCGGCACCTGGAAGGACCTCACCGAGTCCGTGAACTCGATGGCGTCCAACCTCACCGGCCAGGTGCGCAACATCGCGATGGTGACCACCGCCATCGCCCAGGGCGACCTCACCAAGAAGATCGACATCGACGCGCGCGGTGAGATCCTCCAGCTGAAGACCACGATCAACACGATGGTCGACCAGCTCTCCTCCTTCGCCGACCAGGTGACCCGGGTCGCCCGCGAGGTGGGCACCGAGGGCCAGCTGGGCGGCCAGGCACGGGTGCGGGACGTGGACGGCACCTGGCGCGACCTGACGGAGTCGGTCAACGAGATGGCCGGCAACCTGACCCGTCAGGTGCGGGCCATCGCCGAGGTCGCCACGGCGGTGACCCGGGGCGACCTCAACCTCAAGATCGACGTGGACGCGGCCGGCGAGATCCTGGAGCTCCAGGACAACATCAACACGATGATCGCCAACCTCCGCGAGACCACGCTCGCCAACAAGGAACAGGACTGGCTCAAGGGCAACCTCGCCCGCATCTCCGGCCTGATGCAGGGCCGCAGGGACCTGGAGGACGTCGCTGGCCTGATCATGAGCGAGCTGACCCCGGTCGTCTCCGCCCAGCACGGCGCGTTCTTCCTGGCGATGCCGACGGAACCGCAGGACGGGGAGAGCGGCGAGGACGCGTACGAGCTGCGGATGCTCGGCTCGTACGGCTACTCGATGGGCTCGATGCCCACCTCCTTCCGGCCCGGCGAGTCGCTCATCGGCACGGCCGCCAAGGAGAAGCGCACGATCCTCGTGGAGAACGTGCCGCCGGGCTACCTGAAGATCGCCTCAGGGCTGGGCGAGGCGCCGCCGGCGCACGTCATCGTCCTGCCCGTGCTCTTCGAGGGACAGGTCCTCGGCGTCATCGAGCTGGCGTCCTTCCAGCCCTTCGCGCAGATCCAGAAGGATTTCCTCAACCAGATCGCCGAGATGATCGGCACGAGCGTCAACACCATCAGCGTCAACACCAAGACCGAGGTGCTGCTCAAGCAGTCCCAGGAGCTCACCGAGCAGCTGCGCGAGCGTTCGGCGGAGCTGGAGAACCGGCAGAAGGCGCTGGAGATCTCCAACGCCGAGCTGGAGGAGAAGTCCGAGCGCCTGGCGCGGCAGAACCGCGACATCGAGGTGAAGAACACCGAGATCGAAGAGGCCCGGCAGGTGCTCGAGGAGCGCGCCGAGCAGCTCGCGGTCTCGATGCGCTACAAGTCCGAGTTCCTGGCCAACATGTCGCACGAGCTGCGCACGCCGCTCAACTCGCTGCTCATCCTGGCCAAGCTGCTCGCCGACAACGCGGACGGCAACCTCTCCCCGAAGCAGGTCGAGTTCGCGGACACGATCCACGGCGCCGGCTCGGACCTGCTCCAGCTCATCAACGACATCCTCGACCTGTCGAAGGTCGAGGCGGGCAAGATGGACGTCAGCCCGACGCGGATCGCGCTGGTCCAGCTCGTCGACTACGTGGAGGCCACCTTCCGGCCGCTGACGGCGGAGAAGGGCCTGGACTTCTCGGTGCGGGTGTCGCCGGAGCTGCCGGCCACGCTGCACACCGACGAGCAGCGGCTGTTGCAGGTGCTGCGCAACCTGCTGTCCAACGCGGTCAAGTTCACGGACACCGGCGCCGTCGAGCTGGTCATCCGGCCGGCCGGCGCGGACGTGCCGGACAGCATCAGGGAGCAGCTGCTGGAGGCCGGTTCGCTGCGCGACGCGGATGCCGACCTGATCGCGTTCTCGGTCACCGACACCGGCATCGGCATCGCCCAGAGCAAGATGCGGGTCATCTTCGAGGCGTTCAAGCAGGCGGACGGCACGACCAGCCGCAAGTACGGCGGCACCGGCCTGGGACTGTCCATCAGCCGGGAGATCGCCCGGCTGCTCGGCGGCGAGATCGACGCGGCGAGCGAGCCCGGCCGCGGCTCGACCTTCACCCTCTACCTGCCGCTCAACCCCGGCGAGCTGCCCCCCCAGGGCTATCCGCAGGCCGGCGACGGCAGTGCCGCGCACCCGCAGGAGTCGTCCCCCGAGGCGGGCGGCGCGACCGAGGGTGACGTCTCGTCGGCCCGGCAGGCGGCCGGAATGTTCCTGCGCCGCCGGCGCGCCGCCCAGGCGGCCAGCCGCATGCCGGCCCTGCCCGGGCCGGGCCAGGGCGGGGAGATCGTGCCGGGCGCGCGGGCGGCCCTCGCGGCCTCCGGGCAGCACGAGCCGGGGACGGCGGAGCCGTACGCCGAGGCGGGGGACCACGTCCACGCCGGCTTCAGCGGGTCGTTCCAGGGCGAGAAGGTGCTGATCGTCGACGACGACATCCGCAACGTCTTCGCCCTCACCAGCGTGCTGGAGCAGCACGGCCTGTCGGTGCTCTACGCGGAGAACGGCCGCGAGGGGATCGAGGTGCTGGAGCAGCACGACGACGTCGTGGTGGTCCTGATGGACATCATGATGCCGGAGATGGACGGCTACGCCACGACGGCGGCGATCCGCCGGATGCCGCAGTTCGCCGGGCTGCCGATCATCGCGCTCACGGCGAAGGCGATGAAGGGCGACCGGGAGAAGAGCATCGATGCGGGAGCGTCCGACTATGTCACGAAACCGGTCGACACGGATCATCTTCTGACGGTGATGGAGCAGTGGATGCGCGCAGAGTGACGGAACCTCGTTGACTATTTGACGGTTTGCTGACTGAGTGTGGCCGAAGACGTGTGGGACCGCGGTATTCGGGGAACCTTCTGGTCCCCCACCGCGTTTCTGCTACGTGCACAGTGACATCGCGGTGACAGGGTGTGGCGACAGGCGGGGTGCGGCTACCATGACCGGCACAAGGACGGGCGGCGCAAGGGAGTCGTCCCCTGGGGCGGCGCCCGGTGCACTGCCGGGGCGAGGAGGACGGGCCATGGTGCAGAAGGCCAAGATCCTCCTGGTCGATGACCGGCCGGAAAATCTGCTGGCGCTGGAGGCGATCCTCTCGGCGCTCGATCAGACGCTGGTACGGGCATCGTCAGGGGAGGAAGCGCTCAAGGCGCTGCTGACGGACGACTTCGCGGTGATCCTGCTGGACGTTCAGATGCCCGGCATGGACGGTTTCGAGACCGCCGCGCACATCAAGCGGCGGGAACGGACCCGGGACATCCCGATCATCTTCCTCACCGCCATCAACCACGGCCCCCACCACACCTTCCGGGGCTACGCCGCCGGCGCGGTGGACTACATCTCCAAGCCCTTCGACCCGTGGGTGCTGCGCGCCAAGGTCTCGGTCTTCGTCGACCTGTACATGAAGAACTGCCAGCTCCGTGAGCAGGCCTCCCTGTTGCGGCTCCAGCTGGAGAGCGGCCAGAGCGGCCGCGGTGGCGCGATCGAGGCCCAGGAGCCCGCGGGCATCCTCGCGGAGCTGTCCGCGCGCCTGGCCGCCGTCGAGGAGCAGGCCGAGGCGCTCTCCAAACAGCTGGACGAGTCGGCCGACGCCGCCGCGGTGGCGACCGCCGCGCACCTGGAGCGGAAGCTGACCGGGCTGCGACGGGCGCTCGACGCGCTCGAGCCCGGGACGGGCGGGGCCGGAGCGCTGCCGGCCCAGGGCTGACCGCCCTTTGACGCCACGTCACCATTGTCACCGCTGCCTCGCGACACGAACGGGTGAACACCCGGCCGCACGTGTACCGAACGGCGGACAACGGTAATCTCGGCACCATGGCCTCACGTACGTCCGGCAAGGGTTCCCAGAGCACGGCGGGCAACTCCAAGCAGCGCGCCGGACAGTCCGGGGCTGCCGCCCGCAAGGCACCGGCGAGGAAGCCCGCGGCCAAGCCGGCGGGCCGCCCGCCCGCCCGCAAGGCACCCGTCAAGAAGGCCGCCGCCAAGCGGCCGGCCGGCGGCGCCCGCAAGGCCGGGCGCGGGCTCGCGCACGGCGCCGGCGCGCTCTTCCGCGGCGTCGGGCGGGGCGCGAAGGGCCTCGACCCCGCCCACCGCAAGGACGGGCTCGCCCTCCTGCTCCTGGCCCTGGCGCTCGTCGTCGCCGCCGGCACGTGGTCGCACCTCGAAGGCCCCGTGGGCGACCTCATCAAGATGCTGGTCACCGGCGCCTTCGGCCGCCTCGACCTCGTGGTGCCGATACTGCTCGGCATCATGGCCGTGCGCCTCCTCCGCCACCCCGAGCGGCCCGAGGCCAACGGACGGATCGTCATCGGCCTGTCCGCGCTGGTCCTCGGCGTCCTCGGACAGGTCCACGTGGCCTGCGGCTCGCCCGGCCGCGGCGACGGCTCGCAGGCCCTCCAGGACGCGGGCGGGATGATCGGCTGGGCCGCCTCCAAGCCCCTGCTCTTCACGGTCGGCGAGGTGCTCGCCGTGCCGCTGCTGGCGCTGCTCACCGTCTTCGGCCTGCTGGTCGTCACGGCGACACCGGTCAACGCCATTCCCCGGCGGCTGCGACAGCTCGGGATACGGCTGGGCGTCATCGAGCCGCACCCGGACGAGTACGGGCCGCAGGACGCCGCCGGCTACGCCGAGTACGCCGACGAGTGGCGCGAGCCCCCCGCCCGGCGGCCCCGCCGCGCCGCCGCGCCGGACCCCGACCGCGTCGAGGAGGAGGCGCTGGGCAGGCGCCGCAAGCCGCGGTCCACGCCGGTGGAGCCCCCCGCCGGGCGGGAGCCGGACGCGGTGGACCTGGCGGCCGCCGCCGCGGCCTCCCTCGACGGCGCGGTGCTGCACGGCGTCCAGCCCTCCCCGCTCGTCGCCGACCTCAGCAGCGGCATCGCCCCGGACGGCGAGCGGACCGGCGCCCTGCCGACCGCCCGCGGCGCCCGCAAGGCACCGCCCTCCCCGGAGCCCGGCCGCACCACGGGGTCCGTGCCCGACCTCACCAAGCCGGCCCCCGAGCCCACCTCCGGGCTCCCCGCGCGGGCCGAGCAGCTCCAGCTCGCCGGCGACATCACCTACGCGCTGCCCTCGCTCGACCTGCTCGAGCGCGGCGGACCGGGCAAGACCCGCAGCGCCGCGAACGACGCCATAGTGGCCTCGCTGACCAACGTCTTCGCCGAGTTCAAGGTCGACGCCGCCGTCACCGGTTTCACCCGCGGCCCGACGGTCACGCGCTACGAGGTCGAGCTGGGCCCGGCCGTCAAGGTCGAGCGCATCACCGCGCTCACCAAGAACATCGCCTACGCGGTCGCCAGCCCGGACGTCCGCATCATCAGCCCCATCCCCGGCAAGTCCGCCGTCGGCATCGAGATCCCGAACACCGACCGCGAGATGGTCAACCTCGGTGACGTGCTGCGCCTGGCGGCCGCCGCCGAGGACGACCACCCCATGCTCGTCGCGCTCGGCAAGAACGTCGAGGGCGGCTACGAGATGGCCAACCTCGCGAAGATGCCGCACATCCTGGTGGCCGGCGCCACCGGCTCCGGCAAGTCCTCCTGCATCAACTGCCTGATCACCTCCCTGCTGGTGCGGGCCACCCCGGAGGACGTACGGCTGGTGCTCGTCGACCCCAAGCGGGTCGAGCTGACGGCCTACGAGGGCATCCCGCACCTGATCACGCCGATCATCACCAACCCCAAGCGGGCCGCCGAGGCCCTCCAGTGGGTCGTGCGCGAGATGGACCTGCGCTACGACGACCTGGCCGCCTACGGCTTCCGGCACATCGACGACTTCAACGCCGCCGTGCGCGCCGGCAAGGTCAAGCCGCCGGAGGGCAGTGAGCGGGAGCTGTCGCCGTACCCCTACCTGCTGGTCATCGTGGACGAGCTGGCGGACCTGATGATGGTCGCCCCGCGCGACGTCGAGGACTCGATCGTCCGCATCACCCAGCTGGCGCGCGCCGCCGGCATCCACCTGGTGCTCGCCACCCAGCGGCCGTCCGTGGACGTCGTCACCGGTCTGATCAAGGCGAACGTGCCCTCGCGGCTCGCCTTCGCCACCTCCTCGCTCGCCGACAGCCGGGTCATCCTCGACCAGCCGGGAGCCGAGAAGCTCATCGGCAAGGGCGACGGCCTGTTCCTCCCGATGGGCGCCAACAAGCCCATCCGCATGCAGGGCGCCTTCGTGACCGAGAGCGAGGTCGCGGCCGTCGTCCGGCACTGCAAGGAGCAGATGGCGCCCGTCTTCCGCGAGGACGTCGTGGTCGGCTCGGCGAAGAAGAAGGAGATCGACGAGGACATCGGGGACGACCTCGATCTGTTGTGCCAGGCCGCCGAGCTGGTGGTCTCCACGCAATTCGGCTCGACCTCGATGCTCCAGCGGAAACTGCGTGTGGGATTCGCCAAGGCGGGCAGACTCATGGATCTGATGGAGTCGCGCAACATCGTGGGCCCCAGCGAGGGCTCCAAGGCGCGCGACGTGCTGGTCAAGCCCGATGAGCTGGACGGGGTCCTCGCTGTGCTCCGCGGGGACGGCGGAGCGTAATCCGCCGGGGCCGACAACCACCGGAAAGGGTCCCTGGTCAACCGTTTCTCTCGGACGGGAGCGCAGTTGAGCGAGGGGGGAGGGGCGATGTGCCACCGCCGTTACCGCAGAGCCTTCTGATGGCCTACAAAGTCCGGCTTCCCGCTTGCCCGACCGTTTCGCATCCCCCCTAGACTGAATCTCCAGCAGGTGGCTGCACGCTCGAAAGGCGCCCACGTGTCCATCGGCAACTCTCCAGAGTCTCCAGAGGACGACCGGCCCTCAGTCGGACGGATCCTCCATCAGGCCCGCATCAGCGCCGGACTGACGGTCGACGACGTCAGTTCGACCACCCGCGTCCGCATTCCGATCGTGCACGCGATCGAACAGGACGACTTCACCCGCTGCGGCGGTCGCGTGTACGCCAGAGGACACATCCGCACGCTGGCGCATGCCGTCGGACTCGATCCGGGCCCGCTCGTCGCCCAGTACGACGCGGAGCACGGCGGCCGCCCCGTGCCGACCCCCGCGGCCCCGCTCTTCGACGCCGAACGCATCCGGCCCGAGCCCCGCCGGCCCAACTGGACCGCGGCCATGGTCGCCGCGATCGTGGCGGTCGTCGGCTTCGTCGGGTTCACCCTCTTCAACGGCGGCGGCAAGAGCGGTCCCGTCACCGCCGACCCCGCCTCCGCCAAGCCCTCCGCGGCGCCCAGCCGCAAGGCCGGCTCCACCAAGGCGTCCTCCGATCCCAAGGCGGAGGCTTCGGCCAGCGCCATCGCCGGCGTCCCCGCGAACAAGGTCACCGTCAAGCTCACCGCCGAGAACGGCCAGACCTGGATGTCGGCCAAGGACCACAACGGCAAGCTGCTGGAGGAGGGCGTGCTCAAGCAGGGCGACTCCAAGACCTTCACGGACAGCAAGCGCATCGACCTGGTGCTGGGCAACGCCGGAGCCGTGCAACTGTTCGTGAACGGCAAGGAGGTCAAGAACGTGGGCGAGGAAGGACAGGTCCAGCGCCTGAGCTACACCAGGGGCGACCCCGCCGCGGGCTGATCCGGGGTCCGGCCCCGGGCGCCGGCGCCGGCCCCCGCGGGAGGCCGCGGGCACGAGCGGGGAACCAGTGGGAAACCGGCCGCGGAGAGCCTGCGGGTGACCAGGCTCTCCGCGGCCGCGTGCCACTCGGCAGCCGAGGAGGTGCCGGGACAAAGTAGGCTGAGCCCTATGCCCGAACGCCGTACCGTCGCTCTTGTCACACTTGGCTGCGCCCGTAACGAGGTGGACTCGGAGGAGCTGGCAGGCCGCTTGGCGGCGGATGGCTGGGACCTCGTCGAGGACGCCGCCGACGCCGACGTGGCCGTCGTCAACACCTGCGGCTTCGTCGAAGCCGCCAAGAAGGATTCCGTCGACGCCCTCCTGGAGGCCAACGACCTCAAGGACCACGGCCGCACCCAGGCCGTGGTCGCCGTCGGCTGCATGGCCGAGCGGTACGGCAAGGAGCTCGCCGAAGCCCTGCCGGAGGCCGACGGCGTGCTCGGCTTCGACGACTACGCCGACATCTCCGACCGCCTCCAGACCATCCTGTCCGGCGGTGTCCACGCCTCCCACACGCCCCGCGACCGGCGCAAGCTGCTGCCGATCAGCCCGGCGGAGCGGCAGGGTGCCGGCGAGGCCGGCACGGTCGCCCTGCCCGGCCACGCGCAGGACACCCCGCCAGCCGACCTGCCGGACGGTGTGGCCCCCGCGTCCGGGCCCCGCGCGCCGCTGCGCCGCAGACTCGGCACCAGCCCCGTCGCCTCCGTGAAGCTCGCCTCCGGCTGCGACCGGCGCTGCTCCTTCTGCGCCATCCCCTCCTTCCGCGGCTCCTTCATCTCGCGCCGTCCCTCCGACGTGCTCGGCGAGACGCGCTGGCTCGCGGAGCAGGGCGTGAAGGAGATCATGCTGGTCTCCGAGAACAACACCTCGTACGGCAAGGACCTCGGCGACATCCGCCTGCTGGAGACCCTGCTTCCGGAGCTGGCGGCCGTCGACGGCCTGGAGCGCATCCGGGTCAGCTACCTCCAGCCCGCCGAGATGCGGCCCGGCCTGATCGACGTGCTGACCTCGACCGAGAAGGTCGCCCCCTACTTCGACCTGTCCTTCCAGCACTCCGCGCCCGGCGTGCTGCGCGCCATGCGCCGCTTCGGCGACACCGAGCGCTTCCTGGAGCTCCTGGAGACCATCCGCGCCAAGGCCCCGCAGGCCGGCGCCCGCTCCAACTTCATCGTCGGCTTCCCCGGTGAGACCGAGGAGGACGTCGCCGAGCTCGAGCGCTTCCTGACGGGTGCGCGCCTGGACGCCATCGGCGTCTTCGGCTACTCCGACGAGGACGGCACCGAGGCGGCCACGTACGAGGACAAGCTCGACCCCGAGGTCGTCGCCGAGCGGCTGGCGCGGGTCTCCCGGCTCGCCGAGGAGCTGACCGCCCAGCGCGCCGAGGAGCGTGTCGGTGAGACGATCGAAGTACTGGTCGACCGCGTGGACGACGAGGACGGGGTGATCGGCCGGGCCGCCCACCAGGCGCCCGAGACCGATGGCCAGGTCACGCTCACCACGGCGGGCGGCATCGAGACCGCACCGGCTCCCGGCCGTATGGTCGTGGCCAAGGTGGTGGCGAGCGAGGGCGTGGACCTCGTCGCCGAGCCGCTGGGGAGCGGGGGCGGGTGTACCGAGGAGGCGGGCAGATGAGCGGACTCCCGGCCTCCGCCGCGGGAGGCCCGGCTCCGACCAAGGGCGTGCGGCCGGCCGGATTGTGGAACATCGCCAACATCCTCACCATGGTGCGGCTGCTGCTGGTGCCGGGCTTCGTCCTGCTGATGATGCACGGCGGCGGCTACGACCCGGCCTGGCGCTCGTTCGCCTGGGCGGCGTTCGCCGTGGCCATGATCACCGATCTCTTCGACGGTCACCTAGCGCGCACGTACAACCTGGTCACCGACTTCGGCAAGATCGCCGACCCCATCGCCGACAAGGCGATCATGGGCGCCGCCCTGATCTGCCTGTCCGCCCTGGACGACCTGCCCTGGTGGGTGACGGGCGTGATCCTCTTCCGCGAGATCGGCATCACGGCGATGCGGTTCTGGGTCATCCGGATCGGCGTGATCCCGGCGAGCCGCGGCGGGAAGATGAAGACGCTGGCGCAGGGCGTGGGCGTGGGCATGTACATCCTGCCGCTGGTCGGTCCGCTGGCCACCTTGCGCTTCTGGGTGATGGCGGTCGCCGTGGCGTTGACCGTCTTGACGGGACTCGACTACGTCAAGCAGGCCTTCCAGCTGCGCCGGGCAGGGCGGGCCGGAGGGTCCGGACGGTGAGCGCGGTGGGCGGCAGCCGGGCCGACGAGGTGCTCGCGGCGCTGCTGGAGCGGGGCCAGTCGGTGGCCGCCGCGGAGTCGCTCACGGGCGGCCTGGTGGCCGCCGAGCTCACCACGGCCCCGGGTGCCTCCCGCGCCGTGCGCGGCTCGGTCACCGCCTACGCCACCGAGGTCAAGTGCGACGTCCTGGGCGTGGACGAGGGGCTCCTCGCACAGCGCGGGGCCGTCGACGGCGAGGTGGCGCGGCAGATGGCGCGCGGGGTGCGGACGCTGCTGCGCGCCGACTGGGGTCTGGCCACGACCGGCGTCGCCGGCCCCGAGCGGCAGGACGGCAAGGACGTCGGCACGGTCTTCGTGGCCGTCGCCGGGCCGGGCGGCTCGTCTTCCGTCCAGGAGCTGTCACTGAACGGCGACCGGGTGGGTATCCGAGCGGAAAGCGTACGGGCGGTCCTCGCGCTGCTCCTGCGCGAACTGGCAGGGAACGCGGGGGCAAAGGATACGGAACAGAACGGGGGGAATTGATGTTTGCAGCCCTGAGTGAACACGACATAGCTCCCCGCACGGCCGCACCCCGAGGCGGTACGGTGGGGCGTGAAGGAACCGGATTCGCGGTCCAAGGAGGGAGCCACCGATGATTCTGCTCCGTCGCCTGCTGGGTGACGTGCTGCGTCGGCAGCGCCAACGCCAGGGCCGCACTCTGCGCGAGGTCTCCTCGTCGGCCCGGGTCTCGCTCGGATATCTCTCCGAGGTCGAGCGCGGGCAGAAAGAGGCGTCCTCCGAGCTTCTCTCCGCAATCTGCGACGCTCTGGACGTTCGGATGTCCGAGGTCATGCGTGAGGTGAGTGACGAGCTGTCGCTTGCCGAGCTGGCGCAGTCGGCGGCGGCGAGCGAGCCGGTACCCGCGCCGATGCGGCCGATGTTCAATTCGATGTCCGTCACCTCGGTGACGGGCGTTCCGGGGGAGCGCGTGACCATCAAGGCCCCAGCGGAGGCTGTGGACGTGGTCGCGGCCTGACAGGAGCCGTCGCGTTCCGGGCCGTACGGCCCGGGCGTGGAGCTCCGGGGCGGTCCCCGCAGTCCGGAAGCGTCCGTTTCACCTGCTGGAGCGTCTGTTTCACCCGCGTTCTGTTTCACCCGAGGGATCCCGGTCAGAAGTCCGACCGGGATCCCTTTTCGTTTCCCCGGCCCGTTTCGCGCCATTGCGCGTCGGCGGAGAAACTGGGGTCAATCGGCCTCGATGTGTGAACAGGAGGAAGCGGATGTCTGTCGTCAAGAGCCCGCTGTCGGAGCAGGACCGCAAGATCGTGGGTGATTCCCTCCAGGGGGCGCTCGTCGATCTGGTCGACCTTTCCCTCGTAGCCAAACAGGTCCACTGGACGGTCGTCGGCCCGCGTTTCCGCTCCGTCCACCTCCAGCTCGACGACGTCGTCGCCAGTGCCCGCAAGCACGCGGACACGGTGGCCGAACGCGCCTCGGCCCTGGGCATCACGCCGGACGGGCGAGCTGAGACGGTCGCCAAGACCAGTGGCATCGGCGCGGTCGGAGGCGGCTGGACGAAGGACACGGAGGCGGTGCGGACGCTGGTCGAGGCGCTGGGCGCCGTGATCACGCGGATGCGCGAGCGCGTCCAGGCGACGGCCGACCCGGACCCGGTCACCCAGGACCTGCTCATCGGCCTCACGGGCGACCTGGAGAAGCACCACTGGATGTTCCAGGCCGAGAACGCCTGAGCCCCGGCTCACGGGTGGCGGCGACGGGCCGGGCGCGGTCTCCTGAAGGCATGCGCGAGCATCCGGTGATCCGCTTCACGAACGAGCTGATGATGGTCTCGGACCTGGATCAGGCGACGGCCGGCGCGTTCGTGCGGTCCGTCTTCCAGGAGGGCATCCACGAGGGCGAGCAGCGGGTGATCGTCGAGGTGCACCGCCGCGACCGGACGATCGCCGAGCTGGAGCGGGAGCTGGCCCGGCTGCGCGGGGAGCCCGTGGACTGACGGGTCCGCCGGGCCCCAGGGCGCCGACGGCGCCCCCGGGGCCCCGGGGGCGCCGTCGGCGCCCATGGCCGTCCAGAGGGCGTGCGGGGGCCGTGTGTGAGGGCCACCCGCCTGTGGCGGCCTAAGGAGGCAGCGATGATCCGGCGTGACATCCCCGGACACCGGGGAGCGCTCGGCCCGGAGATATCCGGCCCCGGCTCCACGGCGAGCCGGACACGGGGCCGGAAGGCGCCGCCGCCGGGACTGCTGCTGCCGGCAGGGCGGGTGGTGCTCTTCCTGCTGGGGCTGGTGTGGTGCTGGGCGATGTACAGGCTGCTGGTCCAGCCGGGGCGCGCGGGGTTCGTGGAGGGCCTCGTCGCGACCGGGGGCTGGGGGCTGAGCCTGCTGCCCGTGCACTGCGTGCCCCGGACCCGGGGGCGGAGACCACGGGGTGCGCACGCCGGGAGCCGCCGGAAGTGGTGAGGGGCGAAGGGCTGATGGCGGACCGGTTGTCACTCGTTCGGCTCATCGGGGCCGGGCGGGGCGAGCGGCGGCGGCCCGGTCTGGCAATGGGGGCACCAGTACGTGATCCGCTCCTGGCCCGCGGGGCCCTGCTCGGTCCTGAGGACCGGGCTGCCGCAGCGGCGGCAGGGGCGGTCGGCGCGTCCGTAAACCCACAGCCGGCGGTCCGCGCGGACGTCGGCGGTGGTGATGCGGGCGGTGCGTGACTTGTTGGCCTCCAGGAGCTTCTTGGCGAGGGCGACCAGCCGCTCGGGGTCCAGCAGGGAGGCGACGGGCGCCCAGGGGGAGATCCGGAGCAGGAAGCACAGCTCCGATTTGTAGACGTTGCCGATGCCGGCCAGATTGCGCTGGTCCAGCAGGGCCTCGCCGACGGTCCGGCCGGGGTCGGACAGCAGGCGGCGGACCGCCTCCCCGGCGTCCCAGTCCGGGCCCAGCAGGTCCGGTCCCAGGTGCCCGACCACGGTGGACTCGTCGGGGGTCCGCAGCAGGTCCAGAACGGGGAGGCGGTAGCCGACCGCCGTGTGGCCGGAGTTGGCGAGGATCGCTCGGATCTGGTGGTGCGGACCCCCGCCGCCGTGCCGGCGCTCGCCGACGGAGTGGATGCGCCAGGCCCCGTCCATGCCCAGGTGCGAGTGCAGGGTGAGGCCGCCCGCGAACCGGGTGAGCAGGTGCTTGCCGCGGGCCACGACCTCGATCACGTCGCGGCCCGTCAGGTCGACCGTGGCGAGCTTGGGCACGCGCAGGTCGCAACGGATCAGGGGTTCTCCCGCCAGGGCGTCGTGGAGGTCCCTCGCGGTGCGCCAGACGGTGTCTCCTTCGGGCATGTGACCCATGATGTGCCCTGGGCTCAGGGCGCGCGCAGCCGCAGCCCCCGCGGTGTGGCGTGGAAGCCCGCTGCCTCCAGCAGGGCGCCCAGGGGCGAGGTCAGCGCGGCGGAGCCGTTGATCCGCTCGACGGTGACGGTGCCCAGGGCGCCGGCGCGGGCCGCCGAGGCCAGGGCCTCCGCGGCCTCCCGCAGCCCGGGGTCGTCGCTGCCGGGCGTCTCGGCCCCCTCCTGCTGGGGCCACGCCAGGACGGTCTTCCCGCCGCGCTCGACGTACAGCGCCAGGGCGCCGTCGAGGAGCACGACGAGGGAGCCCGCCTTGCGGCCGGGCTTGTGGGCGGCCCCGGCGGGCGGCTCGGGCCAGGGCAGGGCGGCGCCGTAGGCGTTGGCCGGATCGGCGGCGGCCAGCACGACCGTGCGCCGCGTGGCCCGCGGGGCGGCGGGCCGGGGGTCCCAGGGGGCCTCGGGGGCCGGGCCGGACCGCTCGCGTGCCGTGCCGACGGCCCGCAGCCGGTCGACCGCGCCCTCCATGGCGAACTGGGCGGCGCCCAGCCCCTCGACGACGTAGCCCCGGCGGGCCTGGCCGCTCTCCTCGAAGACGGACAGCACGCGGTAGGCCGCGGAGAAGCCGCCCTCCACGCCCTCGGCGGCCACGGCACCGCGGGTCACCACGCCGTGCCGGTCGAGCAGCGTGCGGGCCAGGGCGTGGGCCCGCAGCGTGGGGTCGGGCTCGCGCTCGGGCAGCAGCGACCAGCGGCCCGCGACGGTGGGCGGCCCGCCGCGGGAGGCGGTGGACCTGCTCGCCGAGGCCAGGCCCGTACGGGCGGTGAGGGCGGCGCCGTAGCGCCCGCGCGGCACCGGGCGTCTGGCGCGGTGCGCGGTGGAGCCGGCCGTGCGGCCCGAGCCGAGCAGCGAGCGCAGCGGGGCGAGCGTGTCGTTGGTGAGCCGGCCCGACCAGGCCAGGTCCCACAGCGCCTCGACGATCTGGGCGTCCGTGCCGGCGGAGTCCTCGAACACCGGGCTCGCGGCGCGCACCCGCTCGGCGATCTGGCGGAAGAACAGGCCGTAGCCGCCGGAGAGGGCGTCGAGGACCGCCTGGTGCACCGGCGACAACTCGAGCGGGTGCGGGGCGGGCAGCAGCAGGGGCGCGGCGTCGGCGAGCAGCAGGGAGACCCAGCCGTCCTTGCCGGGCAGGGCGCCCGCACCCGCCCAGACGACCTCGCCCGAGGCGGTGAGCTCGTCCAGCATGGCCGGGGAGTAGTCCGTCACGCGGCCGGGCAGGACCAGCTTCTCCAGGGCGGAGGCCGGCACCGGGGCGCCCTGGAGCTGCTCGACGGCCCGCACTAGACCGTCGGTCCCGCGCAGACCGTGGGAGCCGACGTGCTGCCACTGGGGGAGGAACGCGGCGAGCGTGGCCGGCGGCACCGGCTCCAGCTCGTGCCGCAGCGCCGCCAGGGAGCGGCGGCGCAGCCTGCGCAGGACGGCCGCGTCGCACCACTCCTGGCCGATGCCGGAGGGGTGGAACTCCCCCTGGACGATGCGGCCGCCGGCCGCCAGGCGGTGCAGCGCGCCGTCGGTGACCGCGGTGCCGAGGCCGAAGCGGGCGGCCGCCTCCGCCGAGGTGAACGGGCCGTGCGTACGGGCGAAGCGGGCCAGCAGGTCGCCGAGCGGGTCCCTGACGGGCTCGGTGAAGGCCTCGGGGACGCCGACGGGCAGGGCCGTGCCGAGGGCGTCGCGGAGCCGGCCGGCGTCCTCGATCGCCGCCCAGTGGTCCCGGCCGGCGACGCGGACGCTCAGGGCGCGGCGGGCGTCGGCCAGCTCCCGCGCCCACTGCGGCTCGGCGCCGCGCTCGGCCAGCTCGGCGTCGGTGAGGGGGCCTAGGAGGCGCAGCAGGTCGGCGACGCCCTCGGCGTCCTTGACCCGGCGGTCCTCGGTCAGCCACTGGAGCTCGCGCTCCAGCTCGGTCAGCACCTCGGGGTCGAGGAGCTCGCGCAGCTCGGCCTGGCCCAGCAGTTCGGCCAGGAGCCGGGAGTCCAGGGAGAGCGCGGCGGCCCGCCGCTCGGCGAGCGGGGAGTCGCCCTCGTAGAGGAACTGGGCGACGTAGCCGAAGAGCAGCGAGCGGGCGAAGGGGGAGGGCTCCGGGGTGGTCACCTCGACCAGCCGGACCCGGCGGGCCTCGATATCGCCCATCAGCTCGGTCAGGCCGGGCACGTCGAAGACGTCCTGGAGGCATTCGCGGACGGCTTCCAGGACGATCGGGAAGGAGCCGAACTCGCCGGCCACCTGGAGGAGCTGGGAGGCGCGCTGGCGCTGCTGCCACAGCGGTGTGCGCTTACCGGGATTGCGGCGCGGGAGCAGGAGGGCGCGGGCCGCGCATTCGCGGAAGCGGGAGGCGAACAGGGCCGAGCCGCCCACCTGGTCGGTGACGACGCGGTCGACCTCGCCCTTGTCGAAGACGACGTCGGTGGCTCCGACGGGGGACTGCTCGGTGTCGTACTCCGTGCCCTGCCGGGCCAGGTCGCCGTCGAGCAGGTCCAGCCCCATCAGGTCGGCGTCGGGCAGGCGCAGCACGATGCCGTCGTCGGCGTGCATGACCTGCGCGTCCATGCCGTAGCGCTCGCTGAGCCGGCCGGCCAGCGCCAGCGCCCAGGGGGCGTGCACCTGGGCGCCGAAGGGGGAGTGGACGACGACGCGCCAGTCGCCCAGCTCGTCGCGGAAGCGCTCGACCACGATGGTGCGGTCGTCGGGCACGTGGCCGCAGGCCTGGCGCTGCTCGTCCAGGTAGGACAGGACGTTGTCCGCGGCCCAGGCGTCGAGCCCGGCGGCGGTCAGCCGCCGGCGGGCCGCTTCGGGCGTCAGCCCGCCGACCTCGCGCAGGAACGAGCCCAGCGCGCGCCCCAGTTCGAGCGGGCGGCCCAGCTGGTCGCCCTTCCAGAAGGGCAGCCGGCCCGGGGTGCCGGGCGCGGGGGTGACGAGGACGCGGTCGCGGGTGATGTCCTCGATCCGCCAGGAGGTGGTGCCGAGGGTGAACACGTCGCCGACCCGCGACTCGTAGACCATCTCCTCGTCCAGCTCGCCGACGCGGCCGCCGCCCTTCTTGGGGTCGGCGCCCGCCAGGAACACCCCGAACAGGCCGCGGTCGGGGATGGTGCCGCCCGAGGTGACCGCGAGCCGCTGCGCCCCGGGGCGGCCCGTCACCGTGCCGGCCACGCGGTCCCAGACCAGCCGCGGCCGCAACTCGGCGAAGGCGTCCGACGGATAGCGTCCGGCGAGCATGTCGAGCACACCGGTGTAGGCGGACTCGGGCAGCGCGGCGAAGGGCGCCGCGCGCCGCACCACGGCGAGCAGCTCGTCCACGTCCCAGGGGTCCATGGACACCATGGCGACGATCTGCTGGGCGAGCACGTCCAGCGGATTGGCGGGCACGCGCAGCGACTCGATGGCCCCCTGCCGCATCCGCTCGGTCACCACGGCCGCCTGCACCAGGTCCCCCCGGTACTTGGGGAAGACGACGCCGGTGGACACCGCGCCCACCTGGTGCCCGGCGCGGCCCACCCGCTGGAGCCCGGAGGCCACCGACGGCGGGGACTCGACCTGGACGACCAGGTCGACCGCTCCCATGTCGATGCCCAGCTCCAGGCTGGAGGTGGCGACGACGGCCGGCAGCCGGCCGGCCTTCAGGTCCTCCTCCACCAGCGCCCGCTGCTCCTTGGAGACCGAGCCGTGGTGGGCGCGGGCCAGGACCGCGGGCGCCCCCTTGGCCGGGCCGGAGCCCCCCATCAGCTGGGCGGGGGCGTGGTTCTCGGGCAGGGGCTCGCCGGTGGCCCGCTCGTGGGCGATCTCGTTGAGCCGGTTGCACAGCCGCTCGGCCAGGCGGCGGGAGTTGGCGAAGACGATCGTCGAGCGGTGGGCCTGGACGAGGTCGGCGATGCGCTCCTCCACGTGGGGCCAGATCGACGGCCGTTCCTTGCCGTCACCGCCCTCCTGTACGGGCGAGCCCCCCAGCTCGCCGAGGTCCTCCACGGGCACGACCACCGACAGGTCGAACTCCTTGCCGGACGGTGGCTGGACGATCTCCACCTTGCGCTGGGGCGACAGATAGCGCGCCACCTCGTCCACCGGGCGGACCGTGGCGGACAGGCCGATGCGCCGTGCCGGGCGGGCGAGCAGGGTGTCGAGCCGCTCCAGGGACAGGGCGAGGTGGGCGCCGCGCTTGGTGCCCGCCACGGCGTGCACCTCGTCGAGGATGACCGTCTCCACGCCGGTGAGCGCCTCGCGCGCGGCGGAGGTCAGCATCAGGAACAGCGACTCGGGGGTGGTGATCAGGATGTCCGGCGGCCGGGTGATCAGCGCCCGGCGCTCGGCGGCCGGGGTGTCGCCGGAGCGGATGCCGACGCGGATCTCCGGCTCGGGCAGCCCCAGACGCACGGACTCCTGGCGGATGCCGGTCAGCGGACTGCGCAGGTTCCGCTCGACGTCCACGGCGAGGGCCTTGAGCGGGGAGACGTACAGCACGCGGCAGCGCTTCTGCCGCTCGGCGGGCGGCGGGCTGCTGGCCAGCCGGTCCAGCGAGGCGAGGAAGGCGGCCAGGGTCTTGCCGGAGCCCGTGGGCGCGACGACCAGCACGTCGGAGCCGGCGTCGATCGCCCGCCAGGCCCCCGCCTGGGCGGTGGTGGGCGCGGTGAAGGCCCCCGTGAACCAGGCGCGGGTCGCGGGGGAGAACGAGGCGAGGGCCGCTGCCGGGTCCTCCGCCGCCTGTGCCGCCTTGTCGTTCGCCATGCCCCCCATCGTGCACCGCACCACTGACAATGCCCCGGACACGCTGGTCAGCCGTGCTTTCGGGGGGTGTCAGGGGCCGCCCGAGGGGGCCGGCCGGCGGCTTCTCGGGGGGTCAGACGGGCCGCCCGTGGGCCCGCAGGGTGAGGAGGGCGTCGAGGGTGACCATCGGCCGGCACTCGAGGGTGGTGCCCGGCGCCCAGGCGCGCCACCGGATCGGCCAGCCGCCGTCCTCCTCCTGGGCGGCGGCCAGGAAGTCCAGCGAGCGTTCCATCTCCGCGTCCGTGAACCAGGCCCGGGCCACCGAGCCGGGCGTCCGCGCGAAGTCGTGCGGGAAGTGGTACTCGCCGGGCGCGTACCCCTCGGGCAGGGGGTGGTCCGTCGTCCGCTCCGGGTCCACGACGGCCAGCCGCTGCTCCCGCACCGCCCGGCCCAGCCGTTCGGCCGCCTCCTCCGCGCGCCGGCGGTCCGGCGCCCCGTCGAGGAAGGCGACGGCGGCCTCCACCTCGTAGGGATGGGTCCGGGCCCCGCTGCCGAGGGCCTCCACGGCGGACCAGCAGAAGTCGGTGGCCCTGAACAGCCACGCGTGCCAGACCTCGTTGCGGTGCAGCAGGCCCACGACGGGGCCGGTGGCGAGCAGGTCGCTCGGCGGGTCGTCCACCACCGGGATCCAGGGGGCCGCCGGGTAGCCCCGCAGCGAGGGGTGGAGCGCGGGCAGCGCGCCGTCCGGGGTGGAGACCGCCGTGAGGTAGCGGCACACGGGCTCCATGCGCCGGTCCCGGCAGCGGCCGATCTCGTCGAGGACGCGCAGCGCGTGCGCGGTGTGCAGCGGCTGGCTCACCGGACCGCGCAGATCGGGCTCCAGGGCGTGCCCGTACCCCCCGTCGGCCCCGAGGTAGGCGGTCAGCGCCGCCTCGACGGCGTCGGGGCCGCCGCCGAGGAAGTGGTAGGCGAATCTGCGCTGCTCCAGGACGCGGGCGGTGAGCCACACGAAGTGCTCTGCGCGGGCGACGGCTGATGCTCCGGAGGGGGCCATGGACAAGACCGTAGGGTGCGCGGCGCCCCCGGTCAGCGGCTCGTGCGCGGCTGCACTCTCAGGGGCGGGATACTTGGCCCATGCGGTTGACGGTCTTCTGGCAGCGGATGGCGGACTATTTCGGCGAGTCCTACGCCGACTCCTTCGCGCGCGATCATGTGATGTCCGAACTCGGCGGGAGGACCGTGCACCAGGCGCTGGACGCCGGGTGGAACGCCAAGGACGTGTGGCGCGCGGTGTGCAGGGCCCTGGAGGTCCCCGAGGACCGTCGCTGACCGGGCGGCGGTCCGCCGCGATGACGGACGGGCGCGGGGCCGAACGGGTGATCCGGGCTCCGGCCCCAAGGGCCGGGACAGCGGGCGGGCGGGGCCGGAACATGCCGGACTCGCCCGTTCCTCATGTCGTGGGATAGGTCACACTTGCCCCGTGGCAGCGACAGACGACTCCGCCCCGGACAGTCCACGATCCCGTCGGTCCGACGACGCGCACATGCCTCGCTGGCTGCCGCGCGCGGTGGTGACGACGCTCGCCCTCTTCGCCTGCTTCCAACTGGCCGCCTGGGCCTTCCACCAGCTCATCGGCCTCTTCATCAACATTCTGATCGCGTTCTTCCTGGCGCTGGCCGTCGAGCCGGCCGTCGACCGGCTGTCCGCGCGCGGCATGCGCCGGGGGCTGGCGACGGGGCTGGTCTTCCTCGGGGTGGCCGCCGTCTTCGTCGGCTTCTTCACGCTGATGGGGTCGGTGCTCGCTGGGCAGATCCAGACCATGGTGCAGGAGTTCCCCTCCTACCTCGACTCCGTGATCAACTGGGTCAACCGGTCGTTCCACACCCGCTTCTCCCGGGTCCAGGTCCAGGAGAGCGTGCTGCACTCCGACTGGCTGCAGAGGTACGTGCGCAACAGCGCCAGCGGGGTGCTGGACGTCTCCGCGACCGTCATCGGCGGGCTCTTCCAGGCACTGACCGTGGCGCTCTTCTCCTTCTACTTCGCGGCGGACGGCCCCCGGCTGCGCCGCGCCCTGTGCTCGGTCCTGCCTCCCCAGCGCCAGGCCGACGTGCTGCGCGCCTGGGAGCTCGCGGTCTCCAAGACCGGCGGCTATATCTACTCGCGCGCCCTGATGGCGCTGTTCTCCGGCATCGCGCACTACGTCGTGCTGGAGATCCTGGGCGTGCCCTACGCCCCGGCGCTGGCGGTCTGGGTCGGCCTGGTGTCGCAGTTCATCCCGACCATCGGCACCTACCTCGCGGGTGCGCTGCCGGTGCTGATCGCCTTCACGGTCAACCCCTGGTACGCGGTGTGGGTGCTGGTCTTCGTCGTGGTCTACCAGCAGTTCGAGAACTACCTGCTGCAGCCGCGGATCACCGCCAAGACCGTCGACATCCACCCGGCCGTCGCCTTCGGCTCGGTGGTCGCCGGCGCCGCGCTGCTGGGCGCGGTGGGCGCGCTGATCGCGATCCCGGTGACCGCGACGCTCCAGGCGTTCCTGGGCGTGTACGTGAAGCGGTACGAGGTCGCGGACGACGCGGACGAGCCCCGGGCCGGCAGACGCGGCAGGGGCGGCAGGGACCGTCCGTCGCTCCTCTCGCGGCTGATCAAGGCTCTGCGAAGGGGCTGACGCGGGGCGCGCGGAGGGGCGGCGCGGCGCGCTTGACAGCAAATTCGAACATCCATTCTTATGGGTGTCCCGGTGCGGTGGAGCCGAGTTATCCACAGGCCGGGGCGACGCCCGGGCGCATTGTCAGTGGCAGGCGTTAGCGTCGTGGACGTGAAGCGATCGACTCAAGCAAACCGGGTGGAACCCATGGCAGGCACCGACCGCGAGAAGGCGCTGGACGCCGCGCTCGCACAGATTGAACGGCAATTCGGCAAGGGCGCCGTGATGCGCCTGGGCGACCGGCCGAACGAGCCGATCGAGGTCATCCCCACCGGGTCGACCGCTCTCGACGTCGCTCTCGGCGTCGGCGGCCTGCCGCGCGGCCGCGTGGTGGAGGTCTACGGACCGGAGTCCTCCGGTAAGACCACCCTCACCCTGCACGCGGTGGCCAACGCGCAGAAGGCGGGCGGCACGGTCGCCTTCGTCGACGCCGAGCACGCGCTCGACCCGGAGTACGCCCGAGCCCTGGGCGTCGACACGGACAACCTCATCCTCTCCCAGCCGGACACGGGCGAGCAGGCGCTGGAGATCGTGGACATGCTGGTCCGCTCCGGCGCCCTCGACCTGATCGTCATCGACTCCGTCGCCGCCCTGGTGCCGCGCGCGGAGATCGAGGGCGAGATGGGCGACTCCCACGTCGGCCTCCAGGCCCGGCTGATGAGCCAGGCGCTGCGCAAGATCACCAGTGCGCTCAACCAGTCCAAGACCACCGCGATCTTCATCAACCAGCTCCGCGAGAAGATCGGCGTCATGTTCGGCTCGCCGGAGACCACGACCGGTGGCCGGGCGCTGAAGTTCTACGCCTCGGTGCGTCTCGACATCCGCCGCATCGAGACCCTCAAGGACGGCACGGAGGCGGTGGGCAACCGCACCCGCGTCAAGGTCGTCAAGAACAAGGTCTCGCCGCCCTTCAAGCAGGCCGAGTTCGACATCCTCTACGGCCAGGGCATCAGCCGCGAGGGTGGCCTGATCGACATGGGCGTGGAGCACGGCTTCATCCGCAAGGCCGGTGCCTGGTACACCTACGAGGGCGACCAGCTGGGCCAGGGCAAGGAGAACGCCCGCAACTTCCTCAAGGACAATCCCGACCTCGCCAACGAGATCGAGAAGAAGATCAAGGAGAAGCTGGGCGTCGGCGTCAAGCCCGAGGAGGCGGCCGGCGAGACCGGCGCGGACGCGGCGGGTGCCGCCGCGGGCGAGCCCGCCAAGTCGGTGCCCGCCCCGGCGAAGTCCGCCGGGAAGGCCGCCAAGGCCGCGGCCAAGAGCTAGCCCGCCGTGTCCGGTTCCCAGGCGTGGCCCGGCGACGGGCCAGGGCCACGCGATGCGAGCGAGCCGCGTGCGGACGACCGTACGGGCGGTGGTGCCCTGTCCCCGTCGAGGGCCGGGGACGGAGCGCCGCCGCCACCGGAGGAGCAGGCGCGGGCGATCTGCCTGCGCCTGCTCACCGGATCCCCGCGGACACGCCGGCAACTGGCCGAAGCACTGGCCAAGCGCGGGATATCCGACGAGGTCGCCGAGGAGGTGCTGTCCCGGTTCGAGGACGTGGGCCTGATCGACGACGCCGCCTTCGCCGGCGCGTGGGTGGAGTCCCGGCACCGCGGCCGCGGGCTGGCCCGTCGCGCCTTGGCGCGTGAGCTGCGCACCAAGGGGGTGGATGCGACGCTGATCGACGAGGCGGTCGGCCAGCTGGACGCCGAGCAAGAGGAGCGCACGGCCCGGGAGCTGGTCGAGCGCAAGCTGCGCTCGACGCGCGGCCTGGACCGCGAGAAGCGCATCCGCCGCCTCGCCGGGATGCTGGCCCGCAAGGGCTACTCCGAGGGCCTCGCCCTGCGCGTGGTGCGCCGCGCGCTGGAGGAGGAGGGCGACGACCCCGAGCTGCTGGAGTGGTATCTGCCGGAGGGCTAGGGGCGTCCGACGGGGCGCACGGGCCCTGCCGTTCCCCGGCTACCGCCGGGAGGTTCCCCCAGCGCCAGACGCCGCTCGCTGGTCCGCGAAGATCCACCGGACATGCCCCGGGGGGTGCCCTGGGGATGAGTCCGGGCCGTGGTTCCCCTTCGCCGTCGCCGGGATGTGCCCCGGCGCCGGATACGCCACGGCCCGGGCTGATCCCTAAGGCACGCCCCGGCCCGGCCCTGCCGCTCCCGCCGCCCCCGCCCCGGGGGAGAGCACCGGCAGCCCCGCTGCGCGCCAGGCCTGGAAACCGCCCACCACGTCCGTCGCCCGGTGCAGTCCCAGGCGGTGCAGGGACACCGCGGCCAGCGACGAGGCGTAGCCCTCGTCGCAGAGCACGATCACCCACAAGCCGTGGCTCGTGGCCTGCGCCGCCCGGTGGTCGCAGGCCGGGTCCAGCCGCCACTCCAGCTCGTTGCGCTCCACGACGAGTGCGCCGGGGATCGTGCCGTCGCGCTCCCGCAGCGCCGCATAGCGGATGTCGACCAGCAGCCCCCCGTCGGCCTGCGCGGCGGCGGCCCCTGCCGGGCTCAGCCGGTCGAGGCCGGCGCGGGCGGCGGTCAGCAGTTCCTCGATCCTCATCCCCACTCCTCCGGCCACTCCACCTGCTCCAGCCGCAGCACCTGCCCCGTGCGGCCGTAACGCCGCATCATCGGCAACGGCGGGTAGTAGGCGTGCACGGACACCGCGTGCTCCGTGGGGGAGGTGTTGAACACCTGGTGCACATGGTGCGGACCGAAGGCCCGGCCGTCGCCGCCGGTGAGCCGTCGCTCGCGGTCGACGCCGTCCGCCAGCTCCAGCACCTTCCAGCCCTCCGTGGGCAGTTGCGCCGCCAGCGACTGCTCGGTCAGCCCTCCGGCGGCCGCGGCGAACGCGCCGTGCGAGCCGCCGTGGTCGTGCCAGCCGGTGCCGGCCCCCGGTGGCCAGCCGATCAGCCAGGCCTCACTCCCGCCCGGCCCCTCCAGCCGGATCCAGGTCCGCCCTTCGGGGTCGAGGGGCAGCGCCGCGACGAGTTCGGCGTCGGCGGCCGTCCGCCGGACGAAAGCGAGGAGCTCGGCCTCCGAGGGGGCGCTCTGGGGGGCGAGGGATGCCTGGCAGGAGGACGTGGAAGTGCGTACGCGGAAAGACACGATGACCGTCCTGAGTGATCGCGAAGGAGCGCGCGCGGCGCTCAGCGCCCGGCAGCGCGCGGGAGGAAAGGCGGATCAACAGGACGGACGACAGACGCAGCCCGCGTAGCGGACGAGGTCCAGATGGACCCTCCGCCAGAAGCGCAAGCCGGTGTCAGTCACGCTCCGGAGTCAACCATGCGCTCCAACGGCCGGTCAACGGTTGGCCGTAGCCTCACTGGCCGCGGTGGCCTCCTCCTCGCTCGCTCCGGCCGCCTCACCGGCACCGGCGGCACCGCCCCGCGCGGCGTCCGCGCACGCGTACAGCTCCGCCGGCCGGACGCCGGCCAGGGCTGCCACGAGGTGCCCGTCCGGCCGCACCACGAGCACGGTGTGCGCGTCCGCCCCCGGATACCCCTCGGTGACCAGCAGTTCCGCCGCCATGGGCAGCGCCGAGACCGCCGCCGCCAGCCGGGGCATCAGGCCCGCGCCCATCCAGTGCCGTCGCTCCCACACGCCCGTGCCCGGCGCGACGAGCACCACGAGCAGGTCGCCGCCGAGCCGGTCGCGCAGCCGGGTGTCCGAACCGTCCGGCGCGGTCACGGCCACGTCCGCCACCTGCTCCCCGATCGCCGTACCGACCGTCACCGAACTCGCCGGCGGCGCGGCCGGGACGAGGGGCGTACGGGCGTACACCGCAGGCGTCCCCAGCAGCCCGCGCCCCAGGTGCCCCTCGGTCAGCACCATGTCGTGGCCGCGCGCGGCGCCCGGCACGACCACGCGCCGCACCGAGCGCCAGCCGCCCTGGCCGCGCACCGCCGGCAGGGTCCGGTCGGCAGCGCGCAGCCGGGCCGCCACGGCACCCCGCCGCTCGGCCTGGTAACTGTCGAGCAGGGCGTCCGAACCGCCGTGGTGCCAGGCCAGCGCGAGCTTCCAGGCCAGGTTCTCGGCGTCCTTCAGCCCTTCGTCGAGTCCCTGCGTGCCCAGCGCCCCCAGCAGATGCGCGGCGTCCCCGGCGAGGAAGGCGCGCCCGCTGCGCCAGCGGCGCGCGAGGCGGTGGTGAACGGCGTGCACGCCGGTGTCCAGGAGGTCGTACGTGGGCACCTCTCCGCACCACACGCCCAGGGCGTCGTTCACCCGGGCCAGCAGGGCGTCGGGCGTCACCAGCTCGCCGTCCGGCGGCAGCGGCCAGTCGAGCCGCCACACCCCTCCCGGCAGCGGACGGGCCGTCACCTCCCCGCCGCGCGGCGGCGAACGGTGCAGCACGGCCTCGCCGGGCCAGGGCAGTTCGGCCCGCAGCGCGGCGACTGCGTGCCGTTCCACGGCGGTGCGCCCCGGGAAGCGGGCGCCCAGCAACTTGCGCACCACCGAGCGGGCCCCGTCACAGCCGACGAGATAACCGGCCCGCCACTGCGTGCCGTTGTCGCCGCCGGTGTGGACGGTGACGCCGGAGGGGTCCTGCTTCAGCATCGTCAGCCGGCTGTCCCGGACGATGCGCACGTCCGCCTCGCCGGCGAGCGCCGCGCACAGTTCCCGCGTCAGGGCGTGCTGGGGCAGGTGCAGCGGAGACGGTTCTGCCGGTGTCGCGCCCGGATCGCCGTCGCCCTCGTGGTCGTCCGTCTCGTCGGGCTTCCGCTGCGCCTCCCCGGCCCCCGGCGCCGCGAAGGGCACGTGGGCCACCACCGACCTGCGGTGCAGCGTGCGCCAGCCCGTCCAGCGGGTGCCCTCCGTCGTGGCGCACCCGAGCCGTTCGAGCAGGGCGGCGGTCTCCGGCCGCAGCACGACCGTGCGGGCCAGGCGCCCCTCCTGCTGCTCCGCGCTCCGGTACGAGGCCTCGTCGAGGACGGTGACCGGGACCTCGTAGCGGGCCAGGGCCAGCGCCAGGGTGAGCCCCACGGGCCCGGCCCCGACGACGATCACCGGGTCCACGGCACGACCCCCCGGCACGCGGAGCGGACGGCGACGGCGTTCCCACCGTGCGCGTGGTGCGTACGGGACGTACGGGGACTGGCAGGGGGAAAACGGAGCGCGATCACAGAACGTATGCAACCCATTGCCGCAGCGTGCGTCAAGTGATCGGAGGTCTCCTCACGGCGCGCCGTACGCGTGCGCCCCGTCGGCCGCGCACGGCCGACGGGGCGTCACCTGGCGTGTGGTCAGCCCGCCTGCACGCCGTCCGCGCCGGCGCCGCCCGCGGTGGTCTCGGCCGTCAGCGCCGCCCCGTTCAGAGGCATCGCCGGCGGAGTCCCCTTGCGCGAGCGCTTCGTGCGCCGTTCGATCCATGTGGCGACGGAGGACAGCGCCAGGCACAGCAGGATGTAGATCGAGCCGAAGACGATCACCATCGGGATGAACGCGTAGACCCCGTTCACCGGTGGCGTCTGCTGGGCGAAGGACTTGCCGACGAACAGCAGCTCCTCGTACAGGATGATGAAGCCGAGCGAGGTGTCCTTCAGGGTCACCACGAGCTGGCTGATGATCGACGGCAGCATCGAGCGGACGGCCTGCGGCACGAGCACGCTCGTCATCACCTGCGTCTTGCGCAGGCCGATGGCGTACGCGGCCTCGCTCTGCCCCCGGGGCACGGCGTTGATGCCCGACCGGAAGATCTCCGCCTGCACCGAGCCGTTGTAGAGCGTCAGCCCGATGACCAGCGCCCACATGGGGTCGGAGGTGAAGACCGCCGCGTACAGCAGGAAGATCATGATGAGCAGCGGCATGGCGCGGAAGAACTCCACCACCACGGCGGCCGCCCAGCGGACGGGCTTGTGGTCGGAGAGCCGTGCGGCGGCCAGCACGGTCCCGAGCACCAGCGACAGCACCGCCGCGATGGCGAAGGTCTTGAGCGTCGTCACCAGTCCGTCGACGATGCGCTGCTGGGTCTCGGTGTACTCGTAGTCGTCCCACAGGCCGGCCTGGAACTGGCCGGTGTCGTCGAGCCGGTAGAGGACGAAGCCGATCAGGCCCAGCAGCGCGACGGTGGAGAGCGCGCCGTAGATCCGGTTGCGCACCCGTGCCTTGGGGCCGGGGACGTCGTACAGCACGCTGCCGCTCATCGGGCCACCGCCAGCCGGTTCTCCAGCAGCCGGAACAGGCCGCTGATCGCGAATGTGATGATGATGTAGCAGACCGCGATCCACAGGAAGATCACGTAGATGTTGTAGCCCGACGCCGCGTTGAGCGTCTTCTGCACCGAACCCAGCTCGCTCACGTTGAAGCCGGAGGCGATCGCCGTGTTCTTGGCGAGGGCGATCAGCAGGCTGCCGATGGGCGGGATCGCCGTCCGGGCGGCCTGCGGCAGCACGACCTGACCCAGTGTCTGGGTGAAGGTCATCCCGAGGGAGCGGGCGGCCTCCGCCTGGCCCACCGGCACGGTGTTGATGCCGGACCGGACGGCCTCGCAGATGAAGGCCGAGGTGTAGCACCCCAGGGCCAGCACGGCGAGCCAGAAGGAGTCCCAGCCCTTGAGGCCCAGCGCGGGCAGCCCCAGGGTGACGGCGAGGAAGAGGAGCACCAGCGGGGTGTTGCGCAGCAGCGTCACCCACGTGGTGCCGAATATTCGCAGGGCGGGCACCGGAGAGACGCGGAACGCCGCGACGAGGGTGCCCAGCACCAGGGCCAGCAGTCCGCTGAGCACCGTTAGTTCGACGGTGCCGAGGAAACCTTCGCGGAACATCGCGAAGTTGTCCGACAGAACGTTCACGTCAACTCTCCGGGAAGCGCGCGCCGGTCAGTAGCGCTCGATGGCGGGCGGAGTCGGGGCGGTGGATCCCGAGCGGCCCAGCGTGGCGTCGTAGGCCTTCTTCCAGTCGCCGTTCTTCTCGTGCGCCTCGATCGCCTTGTTGACCGCCTCGCGCAGCGCCGCGTCGTCCTTGCGCAGGCCCACGCCGTACGGCTCCTTGGAGAAGGTGTTGTCGACGACCTTCAGAGCGCCCTTGTTCTCGGCCGCGTAGCCCTTGAGGATCGCGTCGTCGGTGGTGACCGCGTCGACCGTGCCGTTGACCAGGTCCTGCACACACAGCTGGTAGCCCTGCTGCGCCTTGGCCTCCGCGACGCCGTACTTCTCCTCCTTGATCCGCTTGAGCGGGGTGGAGCCGGTCGCCGAGCAGACCTTCTTGCCCTTGAGGTCGTCCGGGCCCTTGATGTCGCTGTCCGCCTTCACCAGCAGGCTCTGGCCGGCGATGTAGTACGGGCCGCCGAAGCCGACCTGCTTCTTCCGCTCGTCGTTGATCGTGTACGTGCCGACGTAGAGGTCGACGCCGCCGCTGGCGATCTGCGTCTCACGGGCCTCGGAAGGGACCGTCTTGAACTCGATGTGGGCCTCGTCGAAACCGAGGTCGGCCGCGATCATGCGGGCGATCTCCACGTCGAAGCCGGAGCGCTTCTTGTTGCCCGGGTTCTCGAAGCCCAGCCCGGGCTGGTCGGCCTTCGTGCCGATCGTGATCTTCTTGCCCTTGATCTTCTCGAAGACGGGCGAGCCCTGGACGTCGGCCGAGGTGTTCACCTGGTACGTCGGCGCCGCCGGCGCAGAGGAGTTGCCGTCGGCCTTGTCGCTCTTGTCGTCGGGGCTGCCCGACTTGCCGCAGGCGGTCGCGGTGGCGGTCAGCGCCAGCACCACGGCGGCCGCCGCGGCGGTGTTGCGGAGCTTCATGAAGGACATCCTTTGCGTCTGCGGGGCGTGGTGCGCGGTGGAACGGCGGGGGAGTGGAAGGGCGGCGGGGCCTCGCGCCCCCGCCCGCCTCAGTGGTGCAGGATCTTCGACAGGAAGTCCTTCGCCCGGTCGCTGCGGGGGTTGTTGAAGAACTGGTCGGGCCGGGCCTCTTCGACGATCCGGCCGTCCGCCATGAACACCACGCGGTTCGCCGCCGAGCGGGCGAAGCCCATCTCGTGGGTGACGACGACCATCGTCATGCCGTCCCGGGCGAGCTGCTGCATGACCTCCAGCACCTCATTGATCATTTCCGGGTCGAGGGCCGAGGTCGGCTCGTCGAAGAGCATCACCTTCGGGTCCATGGCCAGCGCGCGGGCGATCGCCACGCGCTGCTGCTGGCCGCCGGAGAGCTGTGCCGGGTACTTGTCCGCCTGGGCGCCCACCCCGACCCGGTCGAGCAGGGCACGGGCCGTCTTCTCGGCCTCCTTGCGGTCCTTCCTGC